>PGEI01000013.1 GCA_002894305.1 Comamonadaceae bacterium CD01 | reverse complement strand
GACAAGCGAAGCCGACAAAGTAATCGGTTGATATGGAAATGGAATAAGCACCTCCATCGCGGCGAGGGCGCCGCTCCCGCGGGGTGCTTGCGCTACGCCGCCCTTGGCGGGCGCTGGATCTGCACCTCGGCCAGCATGCGCAGCAGCGAGCGGTTGACGTGCTCGGCGCCCATCTCGTGGTCTTCGCACAGGCGGCGCACCAGCGCGGCGTCCCCGCCTTCGAGCGCCTTGGCCACTTCCAGGCAGGGCGCGTAGGCGCCGCTGCGCAGCACGACGGCGTTGTAGATGCGCTCGGACAGCGGCAGGCGCCGCATGATGGTGCCGATCGGCTCGTGCAGCAGTTCGTCCAGGCGCGAGAACAGCCCCGACAGATAGACCTCGCGGCGCAGGTCGTGGCTCACGCCGGCGTCCATCAGCCGCTCGGCCAGGCGCGCACGCAGCACAGTGGTGTCGCGGACCGGGCGCATGTCTGGCTCGGTCGACGCGTGCGGCAGCAGCTCGCCGAGCCACTGCGCAAGCGCCCCATAGCCCATCATGACCAGGCCGCGGCGGGGCGTGTCGACGCCGGTGCGCAGGCCCAGCGACGCCGAGTTGGTGAAGGTCATGAAGCGGTAGGCCAGCAGCGCGTCCTCGCCCATCACGCTCTCCAGCGCCTCGATGCCCTGGTCTTCGTCGATGGCCTTGAGCAGCTTGAGCACCGTCTCGTGCGAGGGCTGCAGCGGCTGGTAGCGCAGGCTGTGCAGCACGTCCTCGACCGGCCAGCCGGCCACGGCCATCGCGCCCACGTCGTCCAGGCAGTGCGACAGCAGCGCGCGGCTGGCCACGCCGTCATAGACCTGCCCGGCGATCAGCGGCGACGCGGGCGGCGGCTGGGCGCCGGAGCGGCCGCGCTGCGCGGCGACCTGCAGCGCCTGCATCGCGTCGCGGCTGGACAGCTGCAGCACGCTCATGCCGAACAGCCGCGCGACGGCCGGCTCGGGCAGCGCGTCGAGCAGGCCGCGCCAGACCAGGCGCAGGCCGCGGCGGTGCGCAGCCTGGGCGCGCGCCAGCAGCGCCGCGTCAGCCAGCCACGCGCCATCCACTTCGATCGACGGCGAGCCCGCCGGCGCGTGCTCAAGCAGGTCGGCCAGCAGCGCAGGTGTTGCGGGCGTGAGCAGCAGCGGCGGCGAGCTGGCCGACCACATCTCGCGGATGGTGCGCAGCAGGTGCGGCGCGTCCACGTGCGTCTGGCCGTCGCCGTCGACCAGCAGCTGCACGCCCGCGAGCTTGCGCGCGGGATTCCACAGGAGGCGGTAGCCCAGCGTCAGGCTGCCAAGAACGGATTGCACCATGGGGCCAGGATCGATACGCGAATAAGAATGCCGGCCATTGTCGGGCCTGCGCGCAGGCCCGCGGCAAAAACCAGTCAGTTGATGAAGTTGAACAAGGACAGGCGCTGCACCTGGGCGTAGGACTGCAGCGCCGCCTGGTAGCCGACGTTGGCATTCTGGAAGTCGGAGATGCCCTGCACCATGTCCAGGTCCTCGGCGCGCGAGCGGTCGGCTTCGAGCTGGATGGCGCGCTTGCCCTGGTCGTCGCCCACGCGGTCGGCGCGGTTGAGCAGCTCGCCGGCAAAGCCGCGCATGTTGTGCAGGCGCTCCAGCCCCTTGTCGATGTTGGCCAGCGCCTGGCCCACGACCTGGTTGGCGGCGGCGCTGTCGGCGGCGCCGGCAATGCCGGCGATGGCCGCGTCCAGCGTGCTCATCAGGCTGGGGCTGGCGGCAATCTGGACGGTGTCGCCATCCGCCGGCGACGGCGCGGTGCTGCCGTCGGCGTTCTTGCCCGGCTTGGCCTCGATGTTCAGGCTGAAGACGGCGCCGCCCGGGTCCGGGTCGGTGAAGCTGACCGCGATGTTGCTCAACTCGTCCGGCTTGAGGCCGGTGACGGTCTGCGTGCCGCCCATGGGGGTTCCGTCGCTGCGCGTGACCTGGTAGTCGATGTCGTAGCTGCCGTCGGCGTGCACCGTGGGCGTGCCAAAGCTGACCGAATAGCCAAAGGCGTTGCCGTTGGCATCGAGCGCGATCTGCGACTTGTTGGCCACGTCGATGGTGCCGGTCGACAGATGGCGCCCGGCCAGCGGCGTGGCGGCGGCGTTGCCCAGCGTCGCGGCGTAGACGCCGTCGCGGCGCGGGTCGAACATCAGCGCGGCGTGGCCGTCGAGCGTCGTCGTGATCGTGTTGCCCTGGCTCGCGCCCTGGCCCGGCAGGCCGTCGAACTGGTAGTCGGCGCCGCCAGCCAGCAGCGGGCCGGCAAAGGCCTGCAGCGCGCTGCCCAGCGCGCCCAGCAGCGGCGCGCCATTGGTGTCCTTGCGGTTGATGACCTCGGTGAACTGCTCGCGCAGGCTTTGCAGCTGGTTGGCATAGGTCTTGCGGTCCTCGGCCTTGAGCGAGCCGTTGCCCGCCGCGACGACGAGCTGGCGCATCTCCTGGATCACGCCGATGGCGTCGCCCAGCGCCGACTCTCCCAGCGCGATGGAGTCGCGCTGCACCTCCAGCTGGCGCTGCTCGGTCTGGATGCGGCTGATGCGCGTGAGCGCGCGCTCGGCCTGCGCCGCGGCCACCGGGTCGTCGCTGGGGCGCACCACGCGCTTGCCGCTGGTCAGGTTCTCCTGCAGGTCGACCAGCTGCTTTTGCCGCGCGGCCAGGTTGCGCAGCGTGCTGTCGTACATGTTGGCGGTGCTCACGCGGTAGAAGTTGGTCATGCGGTGCTCTCTTTTCCGGCCGGCCTGGCGCGCGTTCAGCGCGAGACGGTCTGCAGCAGGTTGTCGAAAATCGTCTGCGCGATCTGCAGCATCTTGGCCGACGCCTGGTAGGCCTGCTGGTACTGGATCAGCTTGGCCGCCTCCTCGTCCAGGTTGACGCCCGAGACCGCGCTGCGGCTGGCCTCCAGGTTGGCGGCAATCGCGTCCGACAGCCTGGCCGCGTACTGCGCGCTCTGCGCGCGCGTGCCCACCTGGGCCATCAGGCCGGCGTAGCCGTCCGACAGCGTCGAGCCGTCGAACATCTGCGCGTCGCGCAGGTTCATCAGCGCGCTGGCGTTGCCGGCGTCGCGCGTGTACCAGTCGCCGTACTGCGGGTCGAGCGCATTGCCCACGGTCACCGTGTCGCCCGTCCTGGGCGTGCCTTGCAGCGTGATCTGCCAGCCCTGGTAGGCAATGGGCTGGCCGGCGGTGAAAGGCTGGGCCGCGGCCACCGTGGTCGGCGGGTTGGTGCCGTGGCTGAGGATGTCGTAGGTGGTGGGCGGGCCTTCGTCAAAGCGCAGCTCGATGCCGCCGGCCGTCGGCGGCGTGGCCGTCGCGTCGGCCACTGGCGGGCGCAGCGCGGGGTCGGCGCTGGTGCTGGCGAGCTGCACCAGCTGCAGCGTGCCGCCGTTGGCCGTGCCCATTTGCGCGTTGACCGGGTTGGCCGCGGCCAGGTCGCGCGGCGAGTGCACCAGCGCCTGGAGGTTGCCGGCCACGCCGTCGAAGGGCTTGAACAGCACGCGCTCGCCGGCCAGCGGCGGGTGGGCGGCGTCGAAGTCGAAGGTCAGCCCGTCGATCTGCTGGCCGCGCAGGTCGTCCAGATCGCTGAAGCCAAAGGTCTTGTTGTCCGACAGGCGCACCACCATGCCCCCCGGCGGGCTGTCGGAGAAGCGCACCTCGTAGTCGGACGCGGCCAGCTGCGTCGGGTCGAAATTGGCGCTGCCAAAGTCGATGCGTCCCTGCGACGCGCCCTTGGTCAAGCCGTCCACCTGCGCGGGCAGCGAAAACAGCGGCTTGCCCGGCTCGCCGTCCAGCGTCAGTCCCATGCTCTGCTGCGCGTTCAGCGACGCGCCAATGGCCAGCGCCAGGCGCCCGAGCAGGTTGCGCCCCTCGACCAGGTCCTCGTTGGCAAAGCGCAGCAGCCCCGACAGCTCTCCGCCGCCGAGCGTGCCAGCGCCCAGCTCCACCGGCTGCGCGCCCGCGCGCTGGAAGAACACGCCCATCTGCTGGCTGCCGGGGAACAGCTGCGACTCGCCCACCGCCAGCTGCGCCGCGGTGTTGCCCAGCACCAGCGCCTGGCTGCCGCCGACGAACACGCCCAGCGTGCCGTCGTCGGCCGGGATCTGCGTGGTCTGCACGTATTGGTTGAGCTCGCGGATGAACTGGTCGCGCTGGTCGAGCAGGTCGTTGGGCGGCTGGCCGTTGCCCTTGGCGCGGGCGATTTGCTCGTTGACCTGGGCAATGCTTTGCGCCAGCGCGTTGACGCGGTCGACGTCGCTCTTGAGCTGCTCGGTCACCGAGTAGGCGATCTCCTGCAGCTGCTCGCTAGACGAGCGCATGCGCGCGGCCATCTCGTCCATGCGCGTGAGCACCACGGTGCGCGCGGTCTGGTCGGTGGGCGCGGAGACCACGTCGCCCAGCGCGTTGAGCATGTCGGTGATTGCCGCGCCCAGGCCGGCGGTGCCGCCCGAGAACACGTTCTGCATCTGATCCAGGCGCTCGGAGCGCACCGCGTCGCCCGCCTGCACCGCCGCCGCCGCAGCCGCCTGGCGCGTCAGCAGTTCGTTGTGGTTGCGCAGGATGGTGGCCACCTGCACGCCCTTGCCGATGTAGCCGCCGCCGGTGAACTGGCCCTGCACGGTCTGCATCACCGTGCTCTGGCGCGAGTAGCCGGGCGTGCTGACGTTGGCGATGTTGTGCCCGGCCGTCTGCAGGGCCACCTGGTTGGCCAGCAGGGCACGGGAGCCGACGTTCAAAAGACTCATGGTGGTCGTGCCTCGTCAAGCCTGGCTGCCGCCCAGCTGGGCCAGCGCCTGCGCCTGCCCCTGCGCCTGGTGCGGCACGGTCAGCGTGCTGCGGATGGCGCGGCCAAGCTTGGCCGCGTACTGCGGGTCGGTGGCGTAGCCGGCCTTTTGCAGCTCGGCCGCGTAGGCCGTGGCGGAATGGGTGTTCTCCATGGCGCGGGCGTAGCGTGGGTTTTCGGAAATCAAGCGTGCGTAGTCGCGGAACGACTCCTCGAACGAGTCATAGGCGCGGAACTTGGCGACCACCTTGCGCGGCTGGCCGTCGACGTATTCGGTGGTGGTGACCTGGGCGACCTTGCCGCTCCAGCCGCCGCCGGCCTTGATGCCGAACAGGTTGAAGGAGTTGCCACCGTCGGCGGTGCGAATCTGGCTCTTGCCCCAGCCGGTCTCGTGCCCCGCCTGGCCGAGCATGAAGCTCGCTGGAATGCCGCTGGCGCGCGCCACGCGCTCGGCCGCGCCGCGGTGGTGCTGCACGAAGTCGTCGCGCCCCTTGGGGGCGCTGGCATGCGGGTCGCCACGCGGGATGGGCGCGGCGCGCAGCGCGCCCAGGCGCAGCGTCGAGCCGTCGACCAGGCCGGTGGCGCCGGCCGCGCCCAGCTGCTGCGCCAGCTGGCGCTGGATGGCGTCGGCCAGGCCGCCGGGCAGGCCGGCCATCTGCACCGACATCTGCTGGTCGAACATGTCGTTGGCCAGGTTGCCCTCGGCGCCGTCGAACATGCCGGACTTGACCGTGGCGTCGCGCATGCTCTTGATCAGCTCGCGCATGAAGAGGGATTCGAGCTGCAGCGCCGCCTCGCGCGTGGCTTTTTGCGCCGCCTCGCCGTTGCCGTGCACTGCCTGCGTCTTCAGCGCGTTCAGCGACCGCCCGTCGACGGCCAGCGCGCGCTGGGCCGTGGCCACGGCGTTGTCTGCAAGCGAGGTCAGCGCGCTCATCTCAGATCACCTCCAGCTCGGCGTTGAGCGCGCCTGCCGCCTTGATCGCCTGCAGTATGGCCAGCAGGTCCTGGGGCGTGGCGCCCAGCGCGTTGAGCGCGCGCACCACGTCGGCCAGCTGCGGCGCGGCCGGCATCTGCAGCACCTGGCCGCCCTGCTGCTGGATGGTGATGTCGCTTTTCTGCGCGACCACGGTCTCGCCGCGCGACAGCGGGTTGGGCTGGCTGATGACCGGCGTGCTGCTGATCGTGATCGCCAGGTTGCCGTGCGCGATCGCGCAGGGGCCCAGCGTCACCGCCTGGTTGAGCACGATGGAGCCGGTGCGCGCATTGATGACCACCTTGGCCGCGGGCGTGGACTCGGGCAGCTGCAACTCTTCGAGCTCGGCGACGAAGCCCACGCGCGCGCCAGGGGCCGAAGGAGCGCGCACCTGCACCGTGCGTGCGTCCAGCGCCGTGGCCGTGCCCGGGCCGCTGCGCGCGTTGATCGCCTGCGCCACCTTGCGCGCGGTCTGGAAGTCCGAGGCGTTGAGCCCCAGCGTGATCGTGTCGCCGTCCAGGAACGGCGTGGGCACGCCGCGCTCGACCTGCGCGCCCTCGGGAATGCGCCCGGCGCTCAGGTGGTTGATCTGCACCCGCGAGCCGCCGGCTGCCGCGCCCGCGCCACCGACGACCAGGTTGCCCTGCGCCAGCGCGTAGATCTCGCCGTCGGCGCCGCGCAGCGGCGTGGTGATCAGCGTGCCGCCCTTGAGCGACTTGGCGTTGCCGATCGACGAGACCGACACGTCGATGTGCTGGCCCGGCTGGGCAAACGCCGGCAGCTGGGCGGTGACGACGACGGTGGCCACGTTCTTGAGCTGCGGCGCGCTGGTGCCCGGCGGCAGCGAAATGCCCATTTGCAGCAGGTAGTTGCTCATGGCCTGCGCGGTGAACGGCATCTGCGTGGACTGGTCGCCCGTGCCGTCCAGCCCGACGACCAGGCCGTAGCCCGACAGCTGGTTGCTGCGCACGCCCTGCACCGCCGCGATCTCCTTGATGCGCAGCGCCTGCGCGGGCAGCGCCAGCGCGGCCAGCAGCAGGCACAGCAGACAGCGGAGTACGGGCAGGGTTTTCATGGCAACCATTGTCGCCAGCAGCATGGCCCGCCAATGCCCGGATAAGTGCCGCCTAAAAGCGGCTATTGGCGGCTTTGCCAGCGGTTCATCTCCTTTCCCCTTTGGGGCAAGGGAAATTACAGCCGGTGCATGCGGTCGCCCACGGCAAAGCCGCGCGGCTGCCAGACGTCGCCGGCGGCGCCCAGCGCCAGCACCTTGAACAGCTCGCCCATCTCGTGCTCCAGCACCAGCTTGGACGCGCGCGCGCGCTCGGCCGGCGCCAGCGCCTGCATCAGCTCGGTGATGCCGCAGTTGAGCAGAAACCGGCCCTGGCCGGTATAGCCCAGCACCTCCAGGCCGGCGTCCTGCGCGGCCAGCGCGATGCCGGTGAAGTTGACGTGGGCGGTGATGTCCTTGGCGCCCACGCCGGCCAGCGGGTCGGTATCCACCCGGTGCGCCTGGTGGCACACCAGCGTGCCGCCGTCGCGCTGCGGGTGGTAGTACTCGTCCTCTCCAAAACCATAGTCGATCAAGAACGCCGCGCCGCGGCGCAGGTGCGCGGCCAGCGTGCGCACAAAGCCTTCGGCCTGGGCGTGGATCTCGGTCAGGTAGTCGTGGCCGCCGGCCACCTCGACCGGCGGGCGCAGGTCGGTCGGCCGGTCGCTCCAGGCAAAGCCCGCGCCATCCGCCACCACGCCGCGCTCATGCCACGCGCCATCCACGCGGTGCAGCAGCTGCACCGGCATTGCGTCCAGCACCTCGTTGCCGACGACCACGCCCTCGATCACCTCGGGCAGGCGGTCGGCCCACTGCACGCGATCGCCCCAGGCGGCCAGGCGCTCGCGCTGGCGCGCGCGCAGGCTGCCCGACAGGTCGACGATGGTGTAGCGTCGCACCCGATCGCCCAGCGCGGTGAGCAGCTGCTCGGCCAGCGCGCCGCTGCCGGCGCCGAATTCCCAGACCTCGTCCGTAGCAGTGTGCGCCAGCGCCTCGCCCACCTGCACCGCCAGCGCCTGGCCGAAGGCGCACGAGAGCTCGGGCGCGGTGACGAAATCGCTGCCGCTTGCCGGCATGGCGCCGAACTTGCGGCTGTCGTTGGCGTAATAGCCCAGGCCGGGCGTATACAGCGCCAGCTGCATGAAGCGGCCAAAGCCCATCCAGCCGCCGGCGGCGGCGATCTGCGCATGGATGTGCGCGCTGAGAGGAGAAGTCACGGTGGTCATAATCGCCCGTTTGCGTCGAGCCCTGGTCTTTCAAGCCCTGATCTTATGAGCGAATCCCCCTCTCCCGGCTGGGTGCTGGTCACCGGCGCGGCCCACCGCCTGGGCCGCGAGATTGCGCTGGCCTTTGCCCGCGCCGGCTGGAGCGTGCTGTGCCACTACCGCCACTCGCAGGCCAAGGCGCTGCAGACGCAGCAGCTGGTGCGCGCGGCCGGCGGCATTTGCGAGCTGGTGTCCATCGACCTGGCGCGCCCGGACGCCGCCGCGCAGCTGCTGGCGCTGTGCACCGAGGTGGTCGGCCAGGCGCCGCGCTGCATCGTCAACAACGCGTCGATCTTCGAGGCCGACGACGCGGCCAGCGCCAGCGCGCCGGTGCTGGCGCAGCACCTGCAGACCAACACCGTCACGCCGCTGCTGCTGGCCAACGCGCTGGCCGGCTGGGTGCAGGCCAACGACGCCGGCGCGCCGCACGGCCACTACAGCGTGGTGCACGTGCTCGACCAGAAGGTGCACAACCTCAACCCCGACTATTTCTCGTACACCGTGAGCAAGCTGGCGCTGGCCGCCAGCGTCGCGCTGCAGGCGCAGGCGCTGGCGCCCCTGGTGCGCGTGTGCGGCCTGTCGCCCGGGCTGATGTTTCTGAGCGGCCCGCAGACGCAGGACAACTTCGACCGTGCCAGCCGCGTCAACCTGCTGCGCGAGCCGATCAAGCCGGCCGACGTGGCCGCCTGCGCGCTGTTCATCGCCGGCAACACCAGCCTCAACGGCTGCACGCTGCAGACCGACAACGGCCAGCACCTGGTGCCGCTGGCGCGCGACGTGATGTTCGCCATCGACGAAAATCCGGCCTCATGAATTCCATCCTGCTTGCGTTCGGCGCGCTGGACGCACGCCTTGCCACGCACTGCCGCGCGCTGAGCCTGCGCCGGCACGAACTGCCGGTGCGCATCGGCGTGCACGACTTCGAGCGCGGCGCGCCCCAGCGCCTGTGGTTCGACGTCGACCTGTGCGTGCGCCTGGAGCGCGCGCCGGCCGGGCGCGACGACATCGCCGACACGCTGGACTACGACTTCATCCGCGCCGTGATTGCGCACGCCGTGGGCGACGCCCACCACGAGCTGCAGGAGACGCTGTGCGACGCAGTGGCCCAGGCGCTGCTGGCCACGCCCGGCGTTGCCGCGCTGCGCGTGGCCACGCGCAAGCCCGACGTCTACCCCGACAGCGCCTCGGTGGGCGTGGAGCGCATCTGCATCAACCCCTGGCCCGCTGCCGCCCGCAACACCGACAAGCGCTGAAAGAGCGCACGACACCATGACCACCCACGCCACTTCCGGCACCGGCCAGCAGGTGCTGGCACTGACCGGCCTGCGCTTTGACGCCAACCTTGGCATCCTCAAGCACGAGAAGGAAGCGCCCCAGCCCATCCGGGTCGACGCCGAGCTGCACCTGGGCGAGCAGCCGCTGTCCCCGCGCGACGACGACATCCTGCACGTACTCGACTACCGCAAGGTGCGCCAGATCATCATCGACGAGTGCACGGCCGAGCACGTCAACCTGCTGGAGAGCCTGATCGGCAAGCTGGCCCAGCGCCTGCTGCAGCTGCCGGGCGTGATCGGCGCGCGGGTGAAGATCACCAAGCTGGAGATCTTCGACGACTGCGAGGTGGCGATCCGCGTCGAGACCGGGCAGTGGTAGCGGTCACTCCTGCGGCGGCTGCGCGTCCAGCCAATCCTGCAGCGCCTCGGCCGGCAGCGGCCTGCTGAACAGATAGCCCTGGTAGAAGCGGCAGCCCCACTGCGCCAGCAGCGCGCGGTGCTGCTCGGTCTCCACGCCCTCGGCGATCACCTCCAGCCCCAGGCTGTGGCCCAGGGCGATCACGGTCTGCGCGATCGCCGCGTCGTTGTGGTCTTCCAGGATGTCGCGTACGAAACCCTGATCGATCTTGAGCTGCGCCAGCGGCAGGCGCTTCAAGTAGGCCAGCGACGAGAAGCCGGTGCCGAAGTCGTCCAGCGAGAACTGCACGCCCAGCGCCTGCAGCTCGCGCATGCGCGCGATCACCGCCTCGATCTGCTGCAGCATCAGGCTCTCGGTCAGCTCCAGCTTGAGCCGGTGCGCTGGCGCGCCGGTCTCGACCAGCGCCTCGCGCACCTGCTGCACGAAGTCCTCCTGCTGGAACTGCCCGGCGCTGACGTTGACGGCCATCGTCAGGTGGCGGCGCGCGCCGTGCCGCGCCCAGGCAGCGAGCTGGCGGCAGGCGGTGTGCAGAATCCAGCGCCCCAGCGGCAGGATCAGCCCGGTCTTCTCGGCCAGCGGGATGAACTCCATCGGCGAGACCATGCCGTGGCCCTCCAGGCGCCAGCGGATCAGCGCCTCGACGCCGACGACGGTGCCGTCCAGCGCCAGCTGCGGCTGGTAGTGCAGCGCGAAGTCCTGGCGCTGCAGCGCCTCGCGCAGGTCGCGCTGCAGGCGCGCGCGGCTGCTGACCTCTTCGAGCATCTGCGGCTCGAAGAACAGAATGGTCGACGGCCCGGCCTCCTTGGCCTGGTTGAGCGCCAGGTCGGCGCGGCGCAGCAGCTCCAGCGGCTCGTCCTGGCCATCGCCGAAGACGACGATGCCGACGCTGACGCTGCAGTGCTGCTGCAGGCCCGCCAGGTCGATTGGCGGCGCCAGCGCGGCCAGCAGGCGCTCGGCCAACCGCTCGGCCTCGTGCGCGGCCTCGCCCTGCGTGTCGGGCAGACCTTCGAGCAGCACCATGAACTCGTCGCCACCCAGGCGAAAGCCGGTGCCCGCCTCGGTCAGCGCATCGCGCAGCCGCTCGGCCACGCTGCGCAGCAGCCGGTCGCCCTGGGCATGGCCCAGCGTGTCGTTGACCGCGCGAAACTCGTGCAAGTCCAGGTACAGCAGCGCGCCCAGGCGCTGCTGCGTCTGGCACAGCGCCAGCGCCATCTCCAGGCACTGCATGAACTGGCTGCGGTTGGGCAGGCCGGTCAGGCTGTCGACAAAGGTCAGCTGCTGGATTTGCGCGTGCGCCCGGCGGTAGTCGGTCACGTCGTGCGTCACCCATAGAAAGCAGGGTTCGCCGCCCACGTCCAGCAGGCTGGCCGACATCAGCACCGTGAGCGCCCGGCCGTCGCGGTGGTACAGCGTCTGCTCGCTGTTGCGGCAGCCTCCGTCGCGCAGCACCTGAGCAACCAGCGCGGTGCGCGCCTTTTCGTCGCGCCAGATGCCCAGATCCAGCCCCGAGCGGCCCAGCACCTGCTCGCGCGGCCAGCCAAACAGCTGCTCGTAGCCGTCGTTGACGTCCAGGTGGCTGCCGTCCGACACGCGCGTGATGTCCAGCGCGTCCGGGCTGGTGCGAAACGCCGAGCGGTAGCGCGCCTCGCTCTCCTGGCGCTCGCGCTGGCGCAGCTGCAGCTCTTGCAGCAAGCGGTTGAAGCCCTGCACCAGCTGGCCGATCTCGTCGCTGCGCACCTGCGGCAGCGGTGCCAGCGCACGCTCGCCGCGCGCCATCGCGGCCAGGCGCCGGGCCATGTCTTCGAGCGGGCGCAGTTCGCGGCGCAGCATCCACCACAGGCCGGCCGCGGTCAGCAGCGTGAGCGCCAGCGCGGCCAGCGCAATGGCGTTGCGCAGCGCATTGAGCGGCGCGAACACCTGCACCGCCTGCTGCGCCACCGCCACCAGCCAGCGTGCACCGCCAAGCTGGCGCACCGCCACCAGCAGGGTGCCGTCCACGGGGTCGTGGTACACCGCATTGCCCTCGCCGCCATCGATGAAGCGGTCGATCACCGCGTCGCGCCCCTCGGGTTCGAGTGACTGCATCAACTGGCCGGGCACGCTGGACGCAATGATGGTGCGCGTGCCGCGGTCGACGACGTAGTAGTCGCTGGCGCTCTCGGAGCCGGGCGTGACGATCGGGCCGAGCAGGCCCGACTCGCGCAGCTTCACCAGGCCGACGACGGCGCGCGGCACCCCATTGCCTGCCACGGGCATGGGAACGGCCATGGACAACACTGCATGGTCGGCGCTGGTGTGCTGCGCCGGGGTGCCCAGGGCCACGTGCCCTGCCAGCGCCTGCTGCACGAACGGAGCCTGGGTCTCGACACCGGGCTGGGCCCACAGCCGCAGCGGAAACGACGCCTGCATCGCGCCCGCGCCATCGACCACGTAAAAACCGCCGTCAAACATCTGCTGCAGCGCTGGCAGGTTGGCCAGGCGCTCCTGCAACTGCGCGGGCCGATCCGCCGCCATGTCGGCCAGCGACCGCGCCACGGCCAGCAGCGCGTTGCGCCGCTCCTGCAGCGTGCGCTCGAGCTCGCGCGCCAGCAGGCCGGCAATCGACAGCTGCTGTGCCTCGATCTGCGCGCCCAGGCCTGCGCGCAGCCGGTGGTCGGCATAGCCCGCCAGCGCCCAGATGCCGGCCAGCACCAGGGCCAGCGCGGACAGGGCGATGCGCAGCTTGAGCGAGGACACCAGGGCGGGACGTGGGAGCATGGGCGATGAAAACAGCGTGGCCTGGGGAAAAAACTCTTTTGGATGCACCAACATTAGCACGCACGCCCCGGCGGGAAGCAGGCGCGGGTGCGATTGCGCGAAAATACCGACTGTTTCCCCCCTGTGCTGCCCTTTTTCATGACTGCCGTGAGCGACACCCCCTGGAGCGCGCAAGACGCCCCCACTGCCGAGCCCCTTGAAACCGACGCCGCCAGCGCCCGCACGCGCGCCGAGCGCGAGGCGCACAAGCTGGAAAAACGCCTGTGCCGCGAGATGGGCCGCGCAATCACCGACTTCAACATGATCGAGGAAGGCGACCGCGTCATGGTCTGCATGTCCGGCGGCAAGGACAGTTACACGCTGCTTGACATATTGCGCAAACTGCAAAAACGCGCGCCGATCCAGTTCAGCATCGTCGCGGTCAACCTCGACCAGAAGCAGCCCGGCTTTCCCGAACACGTGCTGCCGGAGTATTTCAAGAGCCAGGGCATCGACTTCCACATCGAGAACCAGGACACCTACAGCGTCGTCAAGCGCGTCGTGCCCGAGGGCAAGACCACCTGCAGCATGTGCTCGCGCCTGCGCCGCGCCATCCTCTACCGGGTGGCCGACGAGCTGGGCGCGACGAAGATCGCGCTGGGCCACCACCGCGACGACATCGTCGCCACGCTGATGCTCAACATGTTCTACGGCGGGCGCATGAAGGGCATGCCGCCCAAGCTGGTCAGCGACGACGGCCGGCACGTGGTCATCCGCCCGCTGTGCTATGTGCCCGAGCGCGACACCATCGCCTGGGCGCAGGTGCAGCAGTTCCCCATCATCCCGTGCAACCTGTGCGGCAGCCAGGAGGGGCTGCAGCGCGTCGTCGTCGGCCAGATGCTGCGCGAGTGGGAGAAGAAATTTCCCGGGCGCATCGAAAGCATGTTCCGCGCCATGGGCCACGTGGTGAGCACGCACATGATGGACCCCAGGCTCCACGACTTTGCCGGCGCGCGCGCCACCGGCGTGGCCGACCCGAACGGCGACACCGCGTTCGACGAGGAGGAGTTGCCAATGCCGGTGCAGGTCATGCGCTCGCGCGCGCAACTGGCATAGTCAAACCCTGATTCCTACCCTGGAGGTCGCCATGTCCTGGTCACGCCTTTTGACGGTTTTGCTGCTCTCCGCCAGCGCCCTGCTGGCCGGCTGCGCCGGCCCGCGCCTGGTTGAGAGCGATGTGAGCAGCTACTCCACGATGCACCGGCTGCCCAGCCCGCCCACCTACCGCATCGACCTGCTGCCGTCGCAGCAGTCGCAGCTCACCGTGTTCGGCCCGATCCGCGAGCAGGCCGAGCAGGCGCTGGCGCGCGCCGGCCTCACGCGCGACGACGCCCGCCCCAGCCTGCTGGTCGAGCTGGGCGCCGAAGGCGGCCTGGCCGTCCCCGCCTACTGGCCGTACTACGGCGATCCCTTCTACGGCCGCTTCGGCTGGGGCATGGGCTTTGGCGGCTGGCACCGCCACGCCGGTTTCGGCATGGGCTGGATGATGGACGCACCGCCCACGCTCTACCACCGCCAGGTCAGCATCGTGATGCGCGACGCGGGCACGCGCCAGGTGGTGTTCGAGAGTTCGGCCGTCTACGAAGAGGTCTGGACCAGCGACCCCTTCATCTACGGCGTGCTGTTCGACCAGGCGCTCAGCGGCTTTCCGACGCCGCCCAGCGGCCTGCGCAAGGTGCGCACCGAAATCCTGCCGCCACCCAAGCCCGGGGCGGATGCCGCACCGGCGGCAGATACCGTACCGGCGCCTGCGCCCGCACCTGCCAAGCCCTGATGCAGGCCACCCGCATCATCGCGGTGCGCCACGGCGAGACCGCCTGGAACGTGGACACGCGCATCCAGGGCCACCTGGACATCGCGCTCAATGCCACCGGCCAGTGGCAGGCGCGCCGCCTGGCCCAGGCGCTGCGCAGCGAGGACATTGCCGCCATCTACAGCAGCGACCTGGCGCGCGCGCGCGAGACGGCCCAGGCCGTGGCCACGCTCAGCGGCGCGCCGCTGCTGGCGGATCCCGGCCTGCGCGAGCGCAGCTTTGGCGACTTCGAGGGCCGCACCTTCGCGCAGATCGAGCGCGAGCGCCCCGAAGACGCACGCCGCTGGCGCCAGCGCGACCCCGGCTTCGTGCCCGCCGGCGGCGAGTCGCTGTTGATGCTGCAGGAACGCATCGCGCAGACCGTCGCCACGCTGGCCGCGCGCCACGACGGCGAGCAAATCCTGCTGGTCGCCCACGGCGGCGTGATGGACATGCTCTACCGCCTGGCCACCCACCTGCACCTGCAGGCGCCGCGCACCTGGCAGCTGACCAACGCCGCGATCAACCGCCTGCTGTGGACCGGCGAGAGCCTGGCCCTCGTCGGCTGGGCCGACACCCGGCACCTGGACGGCGCCAGCCGCGACGAGTCGCTGTCCTGATACGGCTTTTCGCCGTGCCAGCAGCAGCCAATCGCGGCGAGGGCGCCGCGATCAATGCCCTGCCAGCAGATCCCAGGCAAGACCCTGGACAGGCACCAAGGCGTACCGCAGACCACGCCAGACCGCCACCCGCCCCAATCGCTCAGGGTTGCCGCTAGCGCCCACACGCCCCGCGCACCGGACAATGGCCCGCCATGTCCCCCAGCCAGATCATCGTCCTCGCCACACCGGTGTTTTTCGTCCTGATGGCGCTGGAATACGCCGCGGGCCGCGCACGCGGGCGGGCGGTGCTGCCGCTGGCAGACGCCATCGGCAGCCTGAACCTGGGCATGCTCAGCCAGACCAGCGCGGTGTTCACGCGGCTGCTGCGCATCGGGCTGTACGCGCTGGCGTTCGAGCAGGTGGCGCTGTGGCGCAATGACGCGTTCTGGACCAGCTGGCATGGCTGGCTGCTGGCGCTGCTGCTCTACGACTTCTGCTACTACTGGCTGCACCGCATGGGCCACGAGGTGGCGGTGCTGTGGGCCGCGCACGCGGTGCACCACCAGAGCCAGCACTACAACCTGTCCACCGCGCTGCGCCAGACAAGCTCGGGCGCGCTGCTGGGCTGGCTGTTCTACCTGCCGATGGCGCTCGCCGGCGTGCCGCCGCTGGTCTTCGTCGTCGTCGGCCTGGTCGACCTGCTCTACCAGTTCTGGGTGCACACCGAGCAGGTCGGCCGCCTGGGCTGGTTCGACCGCTGGTTCTGCAGCCCGAGCAACCACCGCGTGCACCACGCGGTCAACGACCGCTACCTGGACAAGAACTACGGCGGCATCCTCATCGTCTGGGACCGGCTGTTCGGCACCTTCGAGGACGAGAACCCGCACGAGCCCTGCGTCTACGGCACGCGCTCGCGCCTGGACAGCTGGGATCCGCTGTGGGCCAACGCCCAGGTCTATGCAGACATCGCGCACACCAGCTGGCACGCGCGGCGCTGGCGCGACAAGCTGCGCGTGTGGCTTGCGCCGCCCGGCTGGCGTCCGGCCGACGTGGCCGAGCGCTTTCCCAAACCCGCCTTCGACATCACCGACATGCCGCTGTTCAACCCACCGATGACGCGCGCGCTGCGCTGGTTTGCCGCCGCGCAATTCGCGTTGCTGCTGGCCGGCGTCGCCGCCTTTCTGTGGCAGGCCGACGGCGCGCCGCTGGCCACCAATCTGCTGTGGTTCTGCGTGCTGCTGGCCTGCCAATGGGCACTGGCGGCGGCGGTGCAAGGACGCCTGTCGGCCTGGGAGGCGCTGATGATCGAGGCCGGCGCGCTGGCCACTGCGACGAGCGCGCTGGGCCTGGCGCAGTGGCACCACCTGGCCAAGCCGGCGGCCATGGTGTTTGCGCTGGCAGCAGTTGCTTTTCATACCTGGCGCGCGCAACAGCGCAGCGCGGCCGCCCCGCTCATCCTGCTGTGCGGCGCGCTGCTCGCCTCGCTTGCCGGCGACGCCGCGCTGATGCTGCCCGACCTGTTCATCCCCGGTCTGGTCGCCTTTTTGCTGGCCCACCTGTGCTACCTGGCGCTGTTTCGCCTGGGCGCGCCGTGGTTCGCCCACCGCGGCGCGCTGGCAGCCACGCTGGCGCTGGGCGCGGCCATGTATGCGCTTCTGTGGATCGGCGGCCTGCCGCCGGCGCTGCGCGCACCGGTGGCGGCCTATGTGCTGGCGATCGCATTGATGGCCGCGCAGGCCTGGGCGCGCTGGGCCGTGCTGCGCGACGCGCCGGCGCTGTGGGTGGCTCTGGGCACTTGCAGCTTCATGCTCAGCGACACACTGCTGGCGGTCAACCGCTTCGTGCAGCCGCTGCCCTGGTCGCAGGTTTGGGTGCTGGCCAGCTACTACACGGCGCAGGTGCTGATCGTCGTCGGCCTGCTGCGCGGCGCTGCGCGCCAGCGGCACTGACCGGCCAGGCCCAGCCAGCCCGTAGCCGCGCCGCGGCCGGGGTATTTGTTATTTTCATATCCAGATAAACAAACAAAGTTTTATTCGTTTTCGTTTGATTGGATTGTTTCCAGAATGCGCGGCATCCGTCCTTCCGAACGAAAGCACCACACATGCCTACCCGCCGCCAATGGCTGCACTACCCGCTGGCCGCCGCGCTGGGCCCTGCCCTGCCGGCCCGGGCCGAGCCGCTGCAACTGCTCAACGCCTCCTACGACCCGACCCGGGCGTTCTACACCGAGTTCAACCAGGTCTTCGCCCGCCGCTGGCAGGCGCAGACCGGCCAGCCACTGCGCGTGCTGCAGTCGCACGGAGGCTCGGGCAAGCAGGCGCGCTCCATCATCGACGGCCTGCAGGCCGACGTCGCCACGCTGGCGCTGGGCGGCGACATCGACGCGCTGGCCGAGCGCGGCCTGCTGGCCCGCGACTGGCAGCAGCGCCTGCCTTTCAGCAGCGCGCCCCATACCTCGACCATCGTCTTCCTGGTGCGCAAGGGCAATCCCAAGGCGATCCGCGACTGGAGCGACCTGGTGCGGGCCGGCGTGCAGGTCATCACGCCCAACCCCAAGACCAGCGGCGGCGCGCGCTGGGCCTACCTGGCCGCATGGGAGTTCGCGCGCCGCCAGGGCAGCCCGGCGCAGGCGCCGGACTTCGTCGCCCGGCTCTACCGCAACGTGCCGGTGCTCGACACCGGTGCGCGCGGCGCCACGCTGACCTTTGCACAGCGCGGCATGGGCGACGTGCTGCTGGCCTGGGAGAGCGAAGCGCTGCTGGCGCGCAGGGAGCTGGGGGCGGATCGGTTCGACATCGTCATGCCGCCGCTGTCCATCCTGGCCGAGCCCAGCGTCGCCGTGATCGACAAAGTCGTGGAGAAGAAAGGCACGGCCGCGCCGGCCCGGGAGTATTTGCAGCACCTGTATTCCGACGAGGGCCAGGCGCTGGCCGCACGCCACGGCTACCGCCCGCGCAACGAGAAGATTGCCGCCCAGCACGCGCAGCAGTTCCCGGCGCTTGAGCTGTTCGGCATCGAGCAGGCCTTCGGCGGCTGGGCCCAGGCGCAACGCCAGCACTTTGCCGACGGCGCCAGCTTCGACCAGATTTACCAGCGCTGACCGCCGTCATCTCCCGCACAGCATTTCCGACGATGAAGTGCAATTGACGAAAGTTGCCGTCATTTGAATGCATGTTCATGAATGTCGTTTTTCGTTGTAGCCAACATCGGCAAATATGCGCTTATCTGCATTCAATTGCCGCTATTTTTAGGTTGTTTTGAGCGGTTTTACGGGCATTGTTTTTGCCCCGGGTTTTTTGCCCTCGGGGTCTTCATGGCGCGCCACGGCCTTCCTAGAATGCGCTGGACATGAACGCAGCCCTCGGCGCGTGCGCTCAAACGCCATGAAATTCCTGCGAAACACCTTCTTTTTCACGCAAACGCCGTCATCTGCACCCACCGACACACCCGCTGCGCCGCTGGCGGGGGGCGCTGATGGTGCCTCGGCCGGCTGGCAGCTCAGCAGCGTGGGCCTGCGCCGCGGCGCAACGCAGGTGTTCGACGCGCTGGATCTGCGGCTCGACGAGCCGCGCATCGGACTGATCGGGCGCAACGGCGCGGGCAAGACCAGCCTGCTGCGCATGCTCAGCGGTCTGGAGACGCCGCACGCCGGCCGCATTGCCTGGCGCGGCCAGACGCTGCACGGGGACGGGCGCAGCCACGCGCCGGGGCGCCATGTGGGGCTGATGTTCCAGAACCCCGACGATCAGATCATTTTTCCGACGGTGCAGGAAGAACTCGCCCTGTCCTGGCAAAGCGCGCACGGTGGCGACCGCCACGGCGCACGCGAGGGCGTGGCGCAGTTTCTGCACCAGCGCGGCATGGCCGACTGGGGCCCGCGCGCCGTCGCGGCGCTCAGCCAGGGCCAGCGCCAGTGGGTGTGCTGGCTGGCGCTGCTGCTGGCCGGCCCCAGCGTGCTGCTGCTCGACGAGCCCTACGCCAGCCTGGACCTGCCCGGCCAGCTGCGCATGGCGCACGACATTGCCGCCAGCGGCCAACAGATCATCGTCTCCACCCACGTGCTCGACCATGTGCGCGGCCTGGATCGCGTGCTGTGGCTGGACTGCGGCCGGGTGCGCGCCGACGGCCCGGGCGCGCAAATCTGCGCCGACTACGAGGCCTGGGTGCGCAGCGGGCACCAGCCACGAGCAGACGCCGGCCAGCGGCCGCTGGAGACTTGAACATGGGCAGCCTGTACAGCGAAACCCTCACCTGGCTGCACCGCGTGCGCGCCGGCCACAAGCTGCTGGCCATGGCGCTGCTGGGCACGCTGCTGTTCCTGCTGCAGCAGCCGCTGCAGCTTGCCGCCTGCGCGCTTGCCTGCGCCGCGCTGTACGCCAGCCTGGGCACGGCCACCCGGCCCGCGCGCCGGCTGATGGTGTCGGTGCTGGTCGCGGCGGCGCTGGTGGCGCTGTTTCACCTGTTGATGGGCCGCCCCGCGCTTGCAGCCACCAGCGCGCTGCGCATCGGCTGCGCGTCCTGCCTGGGCGTGCTGTTGACCGTGAGCACCCGCAGCAGCGACCTGGTCGACGTGCTGCAGTGGCTGCTGCAGCCGCTTGGCATGCTGGGCGTGCAGCCCGCGCGCCTGGCGCTGCAGCTTGCGCTGATGCTGCGCTTTACCGAGCATTTCTTCGTGCAGTGGAAGAAGCTGGACGACGCCTACCGCCTGCGCACCGGGCGCGCCGCCGGGCTGCGCCTGGTCGCGCCGCTGACGGTGCAGATGCTGCAGACCGCGCGCCGCGTCGGCGACGCGCTGTGGCTGCGGCTCGGGTCGTGACGCCGCCATCCTGCCGCCGCCCTCCCCGCCTCCCTCGTTTCTGACCCGGAAAGTCCTTGCCATGTCCACCTCCCTGAGCCGCCAGCAGGCGCAATCGTTCTCCCTGGTCGCGCTGATGGCCGCGCTGATGGCCGTACTCGGCCTCATTCCCAAGATCGACCTGCCGTTCGGCGTGCCAATCACCGCGCAGTCGCTGGCCGTCATGCTGGCCGGCTGCCTGCTGGGCGCGCGGCGGGGCTTTCAGGCCATTGCGCTGTTTCTGCTGGCGGTGGCCGTGGGCCTGCCGCTGCTGTCGGGCGGGCGCGGCGGCCTGGGCGTGTTCATGGCGCCGTCGGTCGGCTATCTGGCCGGCTACCCGCTGGCCGCGGGCGTCACCGGCGCGCTGATGGCGCGCCTGCCCGCGGCAACGCCGCGGCGCATCGCCCTCAGCGCCTTTGCCGCGTCGGTGCTGGGCGGGGTTGTGTTTCTGCACGCCATGGGCATTGCCGGGCTGATGCTGATGGCCAGCATGCCGCTGCGCCAGGCTGTGATGATCGACCTGGCCTTCGTTCCGGGCGACCTGATCAAGTGCGCACTGTGCGCATTGGTGGTGCACAGCATTGCCTGGGCGCTGCCCGACTGGCGCATGGGGGGCCGGGCGTGACCGCGACGGCCGTCCGCCCGCCATCGCCGCAGCCCGTGCGGCAAAGCCGCGCCGCCGCGCTGCAGCAGCTGCTGGCCGGCTGCGCCCAGGTGCACGAGCCGCTGGCGCACTGGGCGCGCCTGCGCCCGCACGCCGCTGCGCTGGCCGACGAACACCAGACGCTCAGCTTCCGCCAGCTCCACCAGCGCGTGCAGCAGCACGCCGCACTGCTTGATGCGCAGCGCGCGCCGCACACCGTGCTGCTGGACGGCGCGCTGGACACGGCCTGGACGCTGGTGCAGTTTCTCGGCACCACCGCCAGCGGGCGCTGCGCCGCCGTGGGCGACGCAGCCTGGCCGGCGCCGGTCGCCCGGTCGGTGCAGGCCGCGATTGCCGCGCTGCCAGCGCCCGCGCCGCAGGCCGACCCAGGGCTGGCACCGTTCTACGTCGGCTTTACCTCGGGCAGCAGCGGCCAGCCCAAGGGGTTTCGGCGCCACCACCGCTCCTGGATGGAGAGCTTTCGCGTCAGCCTGCAGGACTTTGGCGACGCGGCCGGCGCCCGCGTGCTGGCGCCCGGGCGCATGGCGCATTCGCTGTTTCTCTTTGGCGCGATGCTGGGCCTGGCCAGCGGCGCGGGCGCTGTGGTGCAGGCGCAGTTCTCGGCCGAGCGCATGCTGCACGACCTGGCGCAGACCGAAGTGCTGGTGGCCGTGCCCAGCCAGCTCATCGTGATGCTGCAGCTGGCGCGCCGGCGCGGCCAGGCGCCTTTGCCGGGCGTGCGCCTGGTGCTGATCAGCGGCGCACGCTGGATGCGCGAGCACACGGCCGCATTGCGCCAACTGCTGCCAAATGCACGCATCGTCGAGTTCTATGGCGCGTCCGAAGCCAGCTACATCACCTGGATGCACTCTGGCGCCCACGCTCCCGCCCAGGCCGTCGGCCGCGCATTCAGCAATGTGGAGCTGCGCATTGGCGACGACCCGCACGCACCGCTGCCCATCGGCGCGCCCGGCCGCATCTGGATGCACAGCCCCATGCTGTTCATCGACTATGTGCATGCGCACGACGGCTCGGCCGCGCTGCAGCAGGACGGCTGGCTGTCTGTGCGCGACGTCGGCTGGCTGGACGCGGACGGCCTGCTGCACCTGTGCGGGCGCGAAAGCCGCATGCTGGTCACCCAGGGCAAGAACCTGTTTGCCGAAGAGGTCGAGGCCCGCCTGCTCGACCACCCGGCCGTCACACAGGCCAGCGTGACCGGCGCCGCCGACGCGCTGCGCGGCACGCGCGTGCACGCAATCATTGCGGCAGCGCCAAGCCAGGTGCTACCCGGCGCACCGGAGCTGGCGCGCTGGTGCCGCGACGCGCTCGAAGCCTACAAGGCGCCGCGCCACTGGTGGTGCTGGAGCGGCCCGTGGCCGCTCACGCCCAGCGGCAAGACCGACCACGCGGCACTGGCCCGCGCACTGGCGCAGCACCTGGCGCAGCCGCAGGGCGGCGGCCCGCTGCAGCCGCTGCCCCGGCAGGACGGCGCATGACCGCGCCCGGCGGCTGGCCCATCATCGGCTGGGCGCGCACGCCGATTGCGCCGGTGGGCGGGGCCCTTGCGCACTGCGCCCCGCACGATCTGGCCGCGCCGCTGGCGCGCCACCTGCTGGACCGGGCCGGCCTGCCTGCCCACGCGGTGGACGCCGTGGTGCTGGGCAACGCGCTGGGCGCCGGCGGCAACCCGGCGCGGCTGCTGGCGCTGGCCGCCGGCCTGCCCGAGGCCACGCCCGCGCTCACGCTCGACAGCCAGTGCTGCAGCGGCATGGACGCCATCACCCAGGCCTGCGCGCTGCTGGCGCTGGGCCAGGCGCAGTTGGTGCTGGCCGGCGGCAGCGAGTCCTGGAGCCGCGCGCCGCTGCGCATGCACGCACCGCACGCGGCGGGCGGCGCGCCGCAGCCCTACGCGCAGCCCGCCTTCACCCCCTGGCCGCAGCGCGACCCCGACATGCTCGACGCCGCGGCCGACGCCGCCGCTGCCCTGGGCCTGACGCGGACGCTGCAGGAGGACTACGCGCTGCTGGCCCACGCCCGCGCCTGCGCATCGCAGGAAGCGGTGCAGGCAGACACCGTGGCGCTGGCCGGCCTGGCGCGCGACAGCTTCCCGCGCGCCTACAGCACACGGCGCGCGGCCCGCCTGCCCGCGGTGCGCCAGCGCACCGACGCCCGGGGCCGCGACTGCGGCCTGACCGCGCTGACGGTTGCGCCCAAGGCCGACGGCGCCGCGCTGCTGCTGCTGGCCCACCCCGACGCCTGCCGCCGCTGGCGGCTGCGCCCGCGCGCGCTGTGGCTGGACGCCTGCGCGCGCGGCGGCGCTCCCGAGGCGCCGATGCTGTGCGCCCAGCAGGCGGCAGCGGCGCTGCTGCAGCGCCACGGCCTGCAGCCGCGGCAGTTGGCCGCCATCGAGCTGCACGACGCCTTTGCCGCGCAGGGCCTGGCCTTTGCCGACGCGCTGGGCCTGCCCTGGCAGGCGCTGAACGCGGGCGGCGGCGCGCTGGCGCGCGGCCATCCCATCGGCGCATCGGGCGCGATTGCCGTGGTGCACGCGCTCGGCCACCTGGCCGCTGCCAACGCATCCACCGGCGCACCGGCCCTGGCCTGCGTGGCCAGCGCCGGCGGCCTGGGCAGCGCCACGCTGCTGGCCAGCTGCAACGGACTCACCCATTGACCATGCATTTCGACCTTCCGATGCCGGCGCGCGCTCTGCCCGCACAGGCGGGCGCCACCGCCGCGCACGCCGTGCAAACCGCCCACGACGCGCTTGCGCGCACCCGCCATTCGGTGCGCGCCTTTCTGCCCACGCCGGTGCCGCTGGACTGCGTGCAGTCGCTGCTGCAGACCGCGCGCCAGGCGCCCAGCGGCGCCAATCTGCAACCGGGCCATTTCTGGCTGGTGCAACAGCCGCTGCGCCAGCAATTGAGCGACGCGGTAGTCCACGCCAGCCGCCACGGCCCGGAGCAGGCCGAGGACTACGACTACTTTCCCCGCCCGATGCCGATGCAGCTGCGCAAGCGCCAGGTGGCGGCGGCGCAGGCGCTGTACGGACAGCTGGGCATTGCGCGCGGCGATGCGGCGGCGCGCCAGCGCCACTTCGAGGACAACTATCGCTTCTTCGGCGCGCCGGTGGCGCTGATCGTCACCATCGACGCCGCGATGGGCGCGGGCTGCTACATGGATCTGGGCATGGCCTTGCACGCGCTGCTGCTGGCCGCGCATGCGCGCGGCCTGGGCGCCTGCGCCATCGGTGCGTTCGCGTCGTTTCCGGACACGGTGCGCAGCGTGCTGGCGCTTCCCGACGCGCACAAGGTGGTCTGCGGCGTGGCGCTGGGCCACGCCGACCCGGCCCACCCGGTCAACGCCACGCGCACCGCGCGCGAGCCGCTGGCGTCGTATTTCACGGTGCTGGGCGGGGGTTGAACCACGCGCCTACCGCGGCTGCGGCGCGAGCCAGCGGCCGTCGTAGACGCACGCGGCCGGCCCATCCATCAGCACGGTGTGGCCCTCGCCCTGCCAGGTGATCGACAGATCGCCGCCCGGCAGCGAAACGCGCACGCAGGCGTCGAGCAACCCCAGGCGCCGCCCGGCCACCACGGCCGCGCAGGCACCGGTGCCGCAGGCCAGCGTCTCGCCGGTGCCGCGCTCGTATACGCGCAGGCGGATGCGGCCCGGCGCCACCACCTGCATGAAGCCGACGTTGACCCGCTGCGGAAAGCGCGCGTGGCGCTCCAGCAGCGGGCCAAGCTGCGCCACCGGCGCCCTGTCCACGTCGGCCACGCACAGCACCGCGTGCGGGTTGCCCATGCTGACGACGGCAAGCTGCACCGGCTGGCCCTGCACGTCGACGCGGTAGCGCAGCGCGGGCGCGTCGGCCGCGAACGGAATCTCGGCCGGCAGCCAGCGCGGCGCGCCCATGTCCACGCGCACCTCGCCGCCGGCCAGCACCTGCAGCTCGATGGCGCCGGCGCGCGTCTGCACGCGGATGCGGTCCTTGTCGGTCAGGCCCCGGTCGCGCACGAAGCGCGCAAAACAGCGCGCGCCATTGCCGCACTGCTCGACCTCGCCGCCGTCGGCGTTGAAGATGCGGTAGCCAAAGTCCACGCCAGCGTGCGGTGCGGGCTCGACCAGCAGCAGCTGGTCGAAGCCGACGCCGAAATGCCGGTCGGCCATCGCGCGGATCTCATCCGGCTGCAGCGCAACTGCCTTGCGCGTCGCGTCGATCACCACGAAGTCGTTGCCCAGGCCGTGCATCTTGGCAAAGCGCAGTGCCGGGCGGTGCGCCGTCATGGCGTGGCGGGCAACGCGCGCTTGTGGCGCGTGGCCTCGAAGGCGCGCACGATGCGTTCGAAGTCGCCCGCATCGACGCTCTGGCCGTGCAGAAAGGCGTCGATTGCCGCGTAGCGCACGCCGTGCGCCGCCTCGTCGGGCAGGCCGGGGCGGCCGTCCTCCAGGTCGGCCGTCGGCACCTTGCGCACCAGGTGTTCGGGCGCGCCCAGCGCCTCGCCGATCGCGCGCACCTGGCCCTTGACCAGGCCGGCCAGCGGTTCCAGGTCGCAGGCGCCGTCGCCGTGCTTGGTGAAAAAACCCATGACTGCCTCGGCCGCGTGGTCGGTGCCGATGACCAGACCGTTGGTGGCGTTGGCAATCGCGTACTGCGCGACCATGCGCACGCGTGCCTTGATGTTGCCCAGCACGCTGTCGTGCTGGGGCGTGGCCAGCGGCTGCAGCAGGTCGGCCAGCGGCGCAGCCAATGCCGTGACCGCGCCTTCGATGGCTACGGTGCGCACCTCGTCGGGGCGGATGAAAGCCAGCGCCGCCTGCGCGTCGGCCTCGTCGAACTGCGCCCGGTACGGCAGGCGCACCGCGATGAAGCGCCAGCGCCCGTCGCCGGTCTCGGCACGCAGCCCTTCGGCCGCCAGCTGCGCCAGCCGCCCGGCGACCGACGAGTCGACGCCGCCGCTGATGCCCAGCACCAGCGTGCGGGTGTGGCTGGCGCGCAGCTGCGCCTGGATGAAGGCGACGCGCCGCGCGATCTGCGCCTGCACGTCGGCGGGGCCGGCAAACGGCGGGGTGACCCGCAGGCTGTCGATGATGGCTTGTTGTGTCGGGTGCATGGCGGGCTCCTCAGCGTGGCGGCCAGGTGTCGGGCGGGAAGTCCAGCGTAGCAAAGTGGTCTTGCAGCGTCTCGGCGCGGCGAATGCGCTCGACGCGCCCGTCACGGGTGAGCAGCAGTTCCTGCGGGCGCAGCCGCCCGTTGTAGTTGAAGCCCATCGCGTGGCCGTGCGCGCCGGTGTCGTGAATGACGAGCAGGTCGCCGTCGTCGATGGACGGCAGCGGCCGCTGCACCGCGAACTTGTCGTTGTTCTCGCACAGCGCGCCGACCACGTCGACCGGCACGTCGCCCGCCCCGGCCGGTTTGCCGGGCACGTCGATGTGGTGGTAGGCGCCGTACATGCCCGGGCGCATCAGCGCCGACATGCAGGCGTCGACGCCGACGTACTCGCGATAGCTGTGCTTGTGGTTGATCGCCCGCGTGACCAGCACGCCGTGCGGGCCGGTGACGTAGCGCCCGCTCTCCATGTGCAGCGCCGGCGCCCAGCCGTGCTGCGCGCGAAACTGCGCGAACAGCCCGGCCGCCTGCGCGCCCAGCGCCTCGACGTCGAACTCCGCCTGATGCGGCTGGTAGGGAATGCCCAGGCCGCCGCCCATGTTGACGAAGTCAAAACGGATCGCAAGCCTGTCGCTGAGCGTCTGCACGACCGACAGCAGCATGGCGATGGTCTCGACCATGTAGCGGTAGTCCAGCTCGTTGGACGCCAGCATGGTGTGCAGGCCGAAGCGTTTTGCACCGCGGGCGATGGCCGCGCGGAATGCGTCTTCGATTCTCTCGTGCGGCACGCCGTACTTGGCCTCGACCGGGTTGCCGATGATGGCGTTGCCACTGCGCGCCGGTCCCGGGTTGTAGCGAAAGCAGATCCGCTCGGGCATGCGCGGCAGCTTGGCGACCAGACTGACGTCGTCCAGGTTCAGGATGCTGCCGCCGTCCGCCAGCGCCGCGTCGAACTCGTCGGGCGCGGTGTTGTTGGAGGTGAACATCAAATCGTCGCCACGCGCACCAATGCCGCGCGCCAGTTGCAGCTCGGCCACCGAGCTGCAGTCAAAGCCAAACCCCAGCTCGCGCGCGATTGCCAGGATGCGCGGGTTGGGCAGCGCCTTGGCCGCGTAGTACTCGCGAAAGCCGGGCACGCCGGCAAAGGCGCGGTTCAACCGCTCGCCAGTGGTACGGATGCCGGCCTCGTCGTAGAGGTGGAACGGCGTGCCGAAGTGCTCGGCGATCTGGGGCAGCAGCGGGTACAGGCGCTGGCGCAGGGAGGGAGATGCGGGCATATCGGGCTTTCGGATCAGTGGATGGCTGTCTTGCACCTTCCCCCTTTGGGGGAAGGTGGGGATGGGGGCCGGTGGAGCGCCGGCGTCCTGCCGGCATGGTGGCGCGGGCGTCGCCGGCCCCCACCCCTGCCCTCCCCAGAGGGGGAGGGAGTTGGCACCAGATCACGCCAGCGCGCGGGCGATGCGCTGCATCGCGGCCTCGACGTTGGCCTGGCTGTTGAACGCGCTGATGCGCACATGCCGCTGGCCGCAGCGGCCGAAGCCTGCGCCCGGGGTGCAGACGACGGCGGCCTTGTCCAGCAGCAGATCGAAGAACGCCCAGGCGTCGCGGCCGGTGTCGACCCAGATGTAGGGCGAGTTGTCGCCGCCGGTGCAGGGCAGGCCCAGCGCCTGAAAGCCGGCGCGGATCGCCTGCGCGTTGCGCAGGTAGCCGTCGGTCAGCGCGCGGGTCTGCTGCCGGCCTTCGGGCGAGTAGACCGCCTCGGCGGCGCGCTGCACCGGGTAGGACACGCCGTTGAACTTGGTCGTGTGCCGGCGCGTCCACAGGCCGTGCAGCGCCACCGGCTCGCCCGTGTCGCACCAGGCCATGCAGTCCCGTGGCACGACGGTGTAGGCGCAGCGCAGACCGGTGAAGCCGGCGGTCTTGGAGTAGCTGCGCATCTCGATGGCGACCTCGCGCGCGCCCGGGATCTCGTAGATCGAGTGCGGCAGGCCGTCGTCGCGGATGAAGGCTTCGTACGCCGCGTCGAACAGAATCAGCGCCTTGGCCGCACGCGCCCAGTCCACCCAGGCCTGCAATTGCGCGCGTGTCATCGTCGCGCCGGTGGGGTTGTTGGGCGAGCACAGGTAGATCAAGTCCACCGGCTGGTCGGGCAGCTGCGGCACATAGCCGTTGGCCGCCGTGCATGGCAGGTAGACCAGGCCTTGGTAGCGGCCCTGCACCGCGGCGCCGGTGCGCCCGGCCATCACGTTGGTGTCGACGTAGACCGGGTAGACCGGGTCCGGAATCGCGACGCGGATGTCGGTGGCGAAGATCTCCTGGATGTTGCCGACGTCGCACTTGGCGCCGTCGCTGACAAAGACCTCGTCGGCATCGATCTGCGCGCCGCGCGCCTGGAAGTCGTGGCGCGCGATCGCCTCGCGCAGGAAGTCGTAGCCCTGCTCGGGGCCGTAGCCGCGAAAGGTGTCGGCCTGCGCGAGCTCGTCCACGGCCGCGTGCAGCGCGGCAACGCAGGCGGGCGGCAGCGGTTCGGTCACGTCGCCAATGCCCAGGCGGATCAGCCCGGCGTCCGGGCGGCGCTGCTGGAAGGCGCGCACGCGCTGCGCAATATCGGCGAACAGGTAGCTCGCCTGCAGCTTCTGGTAGTGCGGATTGATGCGGATCATGGCTGCTTTCTCAACGAGGAAGATGGGTCTGGCCCATCAGATAGAAGTCGATGGCGCGCGCGGCCTGGCGGCCTTCGCGGATCGCCCAGACGACGAGCGACTGGCCGCGACGCATGTCGCCTGCGGCAAACACGCCGGGCACGCTGGTGGCGTAGCCGGTCGCGTCGTCGGTGCCGGCACGGGCGTTGCCGCGCGCGTCCAGCGCCACGCCAAAGCTGGCAAGCACGCTGGCCACCGGGTTGGTGAAGCCCATGGCCAGCAGCACCAGGTCGGCCTGCCAGAGCTTTTCGCTGCCCTCGACCTCAACGAACTGGCCGCCTTCGCGGCGCAGCTGCACCGTCTTGAGCGCAGTCAGCCGCCCGCCCTCGCCGATGAACTCCTTGGTGGCAATCGCAAACTCGCGCTCGCAGCCCTCCTGGTGGCTGGACGAGGTGCGCAGCTTGTACGGCCAGTACGGCCAGGTCAGCGCCTTGTCCTCGTGCAGCGGCGGCATCGGCATCAGCTCGAACTGCACCACGTCGGCCGCGCCCTGGCGGCGCGCGGTGCCAACGCAGTCCGAGCCGGTGTCGCCACCGCCGATGACGATGACGCGCTTGCCCCGCGCGACGATCTGCCCGGCCACCGCGCTGCCGGCGTTGACGCGGTTTTGCTGCGGCAGGTATTCCATCGCGAAGTGCACGCCGGCCAGCTCCCGCCCCGCTACCGGCAGGTCGCGCGACTGCTCGGCGCCGCCGGTCAGCAGCACGGCATGAAATTCCTGCTGCAGCTGCCGGGCGCTGACGGTCTCGGTCGCGCCGTTGGTGACCTTGCTGTCTGCCGGCCAGTCGCCGACCAGCGTGTGGGTGCGGATCTGCACGCCTTCTGCGACCAGTTGCTCGACGCGGCGGTCGATGTGCGACTTGTCGAGCTTGAAGTCCGGAATGCCCAGGCGCAGCAGGCCGCCGACGCGCTCGTTCTTCTCGAACAGCACCACCTCGTGCCCGGCGCGCGCCAGTTGCTGCGCGGCGGCCAACCCCGCGGGGCCGGAGCCGACGATGGCGACGCGCCGGCCGGTACGCACCCGGGGCGGCTCGGGGCGCACCCAGCCCTCGGCCCAGCCGCGGTCGATGATGGCGTGCTCGATGGACTTGATGCCCACGGGCTGGGCGTTGATGTTGAGCGTGCACGCCGCCTCGCACGGCGCGGGGCAGATGCGGCCGGTGAACTCGGGGAAGTTGTTGGTGGACTGCAGCACCTGCAGCGCGCGCTTCCAGTCGTCGCGGTACACGAGGTCGTTGAAGTCCGGAATGATGTTGCTGACCGGGCAGCCGCTGCTGCAAAACGGCGTTCCGCAGTCCATGCAGCGCGCGCCCTGCTGGCGCGCCTTGTCAGCGGCCAGCGGGTATACGAACTCCTTGTAGTGGCGCACGCGGGCCTCGACGGGCTCATACGTCTCTTCGATGCGCTCCAGTTCCAGGAAGCCGGTGATTTTTCCCATGGTGTTCTCGCTTTCTGCGTTCTGCTCAGGCCGCTGCGGGCAGGGGCTGCTCTGCGGCGCGCAGCATGTGCGCCTGCAGCGCGTGCCGGTATTCGTGCGGAAAGACCTTGACGAAGCGCGCGCGGGCGGCGGGCCAGTCGGCCAGGATGGCGCGGGCGCGGGCCGATCCCGTCCACTGCGCGTGAGAGCGCAGCAGCGACAGCAGCAGCAGCTCGTCGGCCAGATCCTGGTGCAGCGGGATGTCCGCCGCGGCCTGCGCCGGCGCGGCAAGCACGGGGGCTAGCGCCACCTGCGCGGTGTTGCAGCGTGCGGCGAACGCGCCGTCCTCGTCGTACACATAGGCGATGCCGCCCGACATGCCGGCCGCAAAGTTGCGCCCTGTGGCGCCCAGCACCACGGCGGTGCCGCCGGTCATGTATTCGCAGCCGTGGTCGCCCACGCCCTCGACGACAGCGCTGGCGCCCGACAGGCGCACGCCGAAGCGCTCGCCGGCAACGCCGCAGAAATACGCCTCGCCCGAGGTCGCGCCGTACAGCACGGTGTTGCCGACGATGATGTTGCGCGTCGCGTCACCCGCAAACGTGCTGCCCGGGCGCACCACGATGCGCCCGCCCGACAGGCCTTTGCCGGTGTAGTCGTTGGCCTCGCCGGTCAGGCGCAGCGTGATGCCTTTGGCGAGAAAGGCGCCGAAGCTCTGGCCGCCGGTGCCGCTGGCCTCGATGCGCACGCGGTCGTCGTCCAGGCCGTCGGGGTGCAGCCGGATCAGCTCGCCCGACAGCAGCGTGCCTGCGGTGCGGTGCACGTTGCGCACCTCGGCGTCGATGCGCACCTGGCCGCCGCGGGCAAGGCCGGCGCGCATCGCGTCCATCCACTCCATGTCGATCGCGCGCCCAAGCTGGTGGTCCTGCTGCTCCTCGTGGCGGCGCGCCACGCTGTCGGGCGCGGTGGGCAGCGCCAGCACGCGGCTGAAGTCCAGCCCGCGCGCCTTCCAGTGCGTGATGCCGGCGCGGGTGTCGAGCAGGTCGGCGCGGCCGATCAGCTCGTCGAGCCTGCGCACGCCCAGCTGCGCCATGATGCGCCGCGCCTCCTCGGCGACGAAGAAGAAGAAGTTGACCACGTCCTCGGGCGTTCCGGTGAAGCGCTGGCGCAGCACCGGGTCCTGCGTGGCCACGCCCACCGGACAGGTGTTCAGGTGGCACTTGCGCATCATGATGCAGCCCGACGCGACCAGCGGCGCGGTGGCAAAGCCGAATTCGTCCGCGCCCAGCAGCGCGCCGATGACGACGTCGCGCCCGGTCTTGAGCTGGCCGTCCACCTGCACGCGCACGCGCCCGCGCAGGCGGTTCAGGACCAGCGTCTGCTGCGTCTCGGCCAGGCCCAGCTCCCAGGGCGTGCCGGCGTGCTTGATCGACGACCAGGGCGAGGCGCCGGTGCCGCCGTCGTGGCCGGCGATCACGATGTGGTCGGCCTTGGCCTTGGCAACGCCCGCGGCCACGGTGCCCACGCCGACTTCGGATACCAGCTTGACCGAGACGTCGGCGCGCGGGTTCACGCTCTTGAGGTCGTGGATCAGCTGCGCCAGGTCTTCGATGGAATAGATGTCGTGGTGCGGCGGCGGCGAGATCAGCCCGACACCCGGGATCGAGTGGCGCAGCCGCCCGATGTAGGGCGAGACCTTTTTGCCCGGCAGCTGCCCGCCCTCGCCGGGCTTGGCACCCTGCGCCATCTTGATCTGGATCTGGTCGGCCGACACCAGGTAGCCGGTGGTCACGCCAAAGCGCCCGGACGCCACTTGCTTGATGCGCGAGCGCAGGCTGTCGCCGTCCTGCAGCGCGTAGTCGGCCTCGACCACGCCGCCCAGCACCTGCGACAGGCGCGTGCCCTTGGTGATCGAGATGCCGCGCATCTCGCCCTGGTAGCGCGCCGGGTCTTCGCCGCCCTCGCCGGTGTTGCTCTTGCCGCCGATGCGGTTCATCGCGATCGCCAGGTTGGTGTGCGCCTCGGGCGAGATCGAGCCCAGCGACATGGCACCGGAGGCAAAGCGCTTGACGATCTCGGCCGCGGGCTCGACCTCATCGAGCGCAATGGCCTTGGCCGGGTCGATGCGCAGCTCGAACAGGCCGCGCAGCGTCATGTGGCGCCGGCTCTGGTCGTTGATGATGGCTGCGTACTCCTCGAAGGTCTCGTAGCGCCCGGCGCGCGTGCCGTGCTGCAGCAGGGCGATGGCGTCGGGCGTCCACATATGCTCCTCGCCGCGCGCGCGCCAGGCGTATTCGCCGCCATCGGGCAGCATGCCGTCGCGCAGCACATCGCCGCCAAACGCGAGCCGGTGGTTGCGCAGCATTTCCTCGGCCAGGTCGAAGATGCCGATGCCGCCGATCTGGCTGGTCGTGCCGGCAAAGTGGGCGCGCACCAGCGATTCATGAAGGCCGACGGCCTCGAAGATCTGCGCGCCGCAGTACGACATATAGGTGCTGATGCCCATCTTGGACATGGTCTTGGACAGGCCCTTGCCGACCGCGTGGGTGAAGTTCTCCACCGCCGCTTGCGCGCTCACGCCCTGCGCGGGCGCCAGGTCGGCCACGGTCTGCAGCGCCAGCCAGGGGTGGACCGCCTCGGCGCCGTAGCCGGCGAGCACCGCGAAGTGGTGCACCTCCCAGGCGCTGCCGGTCTCCACCACCAGGCCGGCCGCGGTGCGCAGCCCGGTGCGCACCAGGTGGTGGTGGATGGCGGACAGCGCCAGCAGCGCCGGAAGCGCCACATGCTCGCGGTCCATGTGCCGGTCGGTCAGGATCAGGATGTTGCAGCCCGACTCGATGGCCTCGGCCGCGCGCGAGCACAGTGCGGCCAGCCGCGCCTCGATGCCCTGCGCGCCCCAGGCGGCGGGATAGGTGATGTCGATCTCGCCGCTGCGCAGCTTGCCGCCGGTATGGCTGGCAATCGCGCGCAGCCGCGCCATGTCGGCAAAGTCCAGCACCGGCTGCAGCACTTCCAGGCGAATCGGCGGGTTGACCGCGTTGATGTCCAGCAGATTCGGGCGCGGGCCGATGAACGAGACCAGCGACATCACGACCGCCTCGCGGATCGGGTCGATCGGCGGGTTGGTCACCTGCGCGAACAGCTGGCGGAAATAGTCGTACAGCGGCTTGCTGCGCTCGGACAGCACGGCCAGCGGCGCGTCGTCGCCCATGGAGCCCATGCCCTCGCCGTCGCCGCGCGCCATCGGCGCGAGCAGCAGCTTCAGGTCTTCGCGGCTCATGCCGAAGGCCTGCTGGCAGTCCAGCAGCGGCGCGGGCAGCGCCGGCTCTGCATCGGCAGCTTCCACCGCAATGCCGTCGAGCCGGATGCGCACGTTGTCTATCCACTGGCGGTAGGGGCGCGCCGACGCGTAGAGGTTCTTGATCTCGTCGTCCTCGACGATGCGGCCCTGCTCCAGGTCGATCAGAAACATGCGCCCGGGCTGCAGCCGCCACTTGCGCACGATGCGCTCGTCGGGAATCGGCAGCACGCCGGCCTCGGACGCGAGCACGACCAGGTCGTCGTCGGTGACGACGAAGCGCGCCGGGCGCAGGCCGTTCCTGTCCAGCGTCGCGCCGATCTGGCGCCCGTCGGTGAAGACCATCGCTGCCGGGCCGTCCCAGGGTTCCAGCATCGCGGCGTGGTACTCGTAGAAGGCGCGGCGCTGCGCGTCCATCAGCGTATGTTGCTCCCAGGCCTCGGGAATCATCATCATCACCGCCTGCGCCAGCGGGTAGCCGGCCATCACCAGCAGCTCCAGCGTGTTGTCGAAGGTGGCGGTGTCGGACTGGCCGTCCAGCGTGATCGGGTAGAGCTTGCGCAGATCCGCGCCCAGCACCGGCGAGCGCATCTGCCCCTGGCGCGCGCGCATCCAGTTGAAGTTGCCCTTGACGGTGTTGATCTCGCCGTTGTGCGCCACCATCCGATAGGGGTGGGCCAGCGGCCACGAGGGGAAGGTGTTGGTCGAGAAACGCTGGTGCACCAGCGCCAGTGCCGACACCACGCGCTCGTCCTGCAGATCAAGGTAATAGCGCCCGACCTGGCCGGCCAGCAGCAGGCCCTTGTAGATCACGGTGCGGCACGACATGCTGGGCACGTAGTACTCGGCGCCGTGGGTCAGCGCCAGCGCGGTGATGCGCGCCGACGCGGTCTTGCGGATCACGTAGAGCTTGCGCTCGAGCGCGTCGGGCACCAGGATGTCGGCGCCGCGGCCGATGAAGACCTGGCGCATCACCGGCGCGCTTGCACGCACCGCGTCCGACATCTCCAGCGTGTCGTCCACCGGCACCTCGCGCCAGCCCAGCAGCACCTGGCCTTCGGCGTGCACCGCGCGCTCCAGCGCATCGATGCAGGCCTCACGCGAGGCGGCCTCCTTGGGCAAGAAGATCATGCCCACGCCGTACTCGCCCGGCGGCGGCAGTTCCACGCCCTGCGCGTGCATCTCGGCGCGGTAAAAGGCGTCGGGAATCTGGATCAACAGGCCCGCGCCGTCCCCCATCAGCGGGTCGGCGCCCACGGCGCCGCGGTGGTCCAGGCTTTTCAGAATGCGCAGGCCCTGGGCGACGACGGCATGCGACTTGACGCCCTTGATGTGCGCAACAAAGCCGACGCCGCAGGCGTCGTGCTCGGCCTGCGCGTACAGGCCCTGCGCGTGGGCGGTGCGGATTTCTTCGGGGCTGGCCGGTGCAACGGGCTGCGCTGCGCCGGCGCTTCGGGATTGGGGATCCACCTGGGTCATGGTCGGGCCTTCTGAAAATGCGAACAGGTCTCGTGTCCAGCGGGCGCCGCCACCGCGGCACCCCTGCCCGATTCCTGTTGCAAAGACCGTGCCAGGCCTGCGCGGCGCACCACGCCAGGGCGGCGCACCGGCAATGGGCCCGCCGCCGGGCCGCATCGCGCACCAAAACAGTGCATTCGTGCATCAAGAGCGCGCGCCGCGCTGGTGCAGGCACCGAAAGCAAAACGCCGCAGCCATTGGCCGCGGCGTTTTGCGTACCGGTAGTCCGACAGACTCCCAGCGTCAGCTGCTGTACGCGCGCTCGCCGTGCGAGGCGATGTCCAGCCCCTCGCGCTCGGCCTCCTCGGGCACGCGCAGGCCGACCAGCAGGTCGGCCACCTTGAAGGCCAGCGCCGCGGCGGCGCCCGACCAGACCAGCGTCAGCAGCACGCCCTTGATCTGGATCCAGACCTGCGCGGCCATGGCAAAGTCCGCAGCGCCGGTGCCGCCCAGCACCGGCGCGGCAAACACGCCAGTCAGGATGGCGCCGGCAATGCCGCCCACGCCATGTACGCCGAATACGTCGCAGGCGTCATCCACACGCAGCAGGCGCTTGAGGCCGCCCACGCCCCACAGGCACAGCGGACTGACGACCAGGCCCATGGCGAGCGCGCCCATCGGCCCGACGAAGCCCGCCGCCGGCGTGACCGCAACCAGCCCGGCGACCGCGCCCGAGGCCGCGCCCAGCATCGACGCCTTGCCCTTGTGCAGCAGGTCGCCCACCATCCACGACAGCGTGGCCGCGGCCGTGGCCAGCACCGTGTTGATGAAGGCCAGGCCCGCCGTGCCATTGGCCGCACCGGCCGAACCGGCGTTGAAGCCGAACCAGCCCACCCACAGCAGCGACGCGCCCACCATGGTCAGCGTCAGGCTGTGCGGCGTCATCGCCTCCTTGCCAAAGCCGATGCGCCTGCCCACCATGGCCGCGCCCACCAGCGCCGCCATGCCGGCGTTGATGTGCACCACGGTGCCGCCGGCAAAGTCCAGCGCGCCGTCGCGCCCCAGCAGGCCACCGCCCCAGACCATGTGCGCCATCGGCACATAGCTGAGCGCGAACCACAGCGCCGAGAAGACCAGCACGGCCGAGAAGCGGATGCGCTCGGCGAACGCGCCGACGACCAGCGCGACGGTGATTGCGGCAAACGTGCCCTGGAAGGCGACGAACACGTATTCGGGCACCGTCGGCAGCATGGCCGAGAGCGTGTCGGGCGCGATGCCCTTCAGGAACAGCCGGCCCGCGTCGCCCAGGAACAGCCCCTCGCCGCTGAAGGTGAAGCTGTAGCCGAACAGCGCCCACAGCACGCTGACCAGCGCGAAGACGACGAAGACCTGCACCAGCACCGACAGCATGTTCTTGGCGCGCGCCAGGCCGCCGTAGAACAGCGCCAGGCCCGGAATCGTCATCAGGATGACGAGCAGCGTGGAGGTCAGCATCCAGGCGGTGTCGCCCGAGTCGAGCCGGGGCGCGGGCATGTCGTCTGCGCGGGCGAGCGACGCCAGCGACAGCAGCACGAAGGCAATCGGTATCCTCATAGCGCGTCCCCGCCTTCCTCGCCGGTGCGGATGCGCACGACCTGGGCCAGCTCCGAGACGAAGATCTTGCCGTCGCCGATCTTGCCGGTGCGCGCCGCGCCCTCGATCGCCTCGATCACGTGCTCGACGCGCGCGTCGTCGACCGCGGCCTCGATCTTGACCTTGGGCAGAAAGTCGACGACGTATTCGGCGCCGCGGTACAGCTCGGTGTGGCCCTTCTGGCGCCCGAAGCCCTTGACCTCGGTCACCGTGATGCCCTGCACGCCGATGTCCGACAGCGCCTCGCGCACCTCGTCGAGCTTGAAGGGCTTGATGATGGCGGTCACCATTTTCATAGGGTGGCCCTCCCGGTGGCGGGGGCGCCGGTGAAAAGGGCAGGCGCCGGAGTGGCGAAGATGCGGTCTTGCATGGTCTCTCCTGTGGTCAAAAGCTTGTGCTTGCGACCTAGCGAGATTCATGCCAGTTCTGCGGCGCCGGCGCTTCCCGTGCGCGCCTGTGCGCCAGCGTGCAAAGAGCGGCCCGCGTGCGCGATGGCGGGGCAGCGCCCGCACCAGCACGGGGCAACGCCACGTCAATCCTGGGGCACGTCGTCGGGCACGTCGTCGGGTGCCGCATCGCCCAGACCCAGCTCCCGGATCTTGCGCGTCAGCGTGTTGCGCCCCCAGCCCAGCAGCGCGGCCGCGTCCCTGCGCCCGCCGGCGGCGTGCTGCAGCGCGGCGCCGATCAGCGTGCGCTCGAACGCCGGCAGCGCCTGCTGCAGCAGGTCGTGGCGGCCCTGGGCCAGCGCGTCGGTGGCCCATTGCGCCAACGCGCGCTCCCAGTCCTGCGCGAGCGCGCCGGTGGCGTCGCCGGCACCTGCTGCGCCGCCCTCGCCGGCGGGCGGGTGCAGCAGCTCTGGCGGCAGGTCGCCCACGTGCACCTCACGGCTGGAGGCCATCACCGTGATCCAGCGGCAGGCGTTCTCCAGCTGGCGCACATTGCCCGGCCAGGGCAGCTGGGCCAGGTGGCGCTGCGTGGCCGGCAGCAACACGCGCGGCTCCATGTGCAGCTCGGCGGCGGCCTTGTGCAGAAAGAAGTCGGCCAGCCGCAGGATGTCCTCGCGGCGCTCGCGCAGCGCCGGCAGCTGGATGCGGATGACGTTGAGCCGGTAGAACAGGTCTTCGCGAAAGCGCCCCTGGCGTACCAGCGCCTCCAGCTTCTGGTGCGTGGCGGCAATGATGCGCACGTCGGCGCGCACGCTGGCCACGCCGCCCACGCGGTGAAAACTCCCCTCGGAGAGAACGCGCAGCAGGCGCGTCTGGGCGTCCAGCGGCATGTCGCCGATCTCGTCGAGAAACAGCGTGCCGCCGTGGGCCTGCTCGAAGCGCCCCTGGCGCTGGGCGGTGGCGCCGGTGAACGCGCCCTTCTCATGGCCGAACAACTCCGACTCGATCAGCTCGCGCGGAATGGCCGCGACGTTGAGCGCGACCAGCGGCCCCTGGCTGCGCGGGCTGTGGCGGTGCAGCGCGCGCGCCACCAGCTCCTTGCCGGTGCCCGACTCGCCATTGATCAGCACCGTGATGTCGGACTGCGACAGCCGCCCGATGGTGCGAAACACCTCCTGCATCGCCGGCGCCTCGCCGATCAGCCGGTCGATCTGCGAGATGGCCCGCACCGCCGCGGCCGGGCTGCTCTCGCGCGCATGGGCGACGGCGCGGCGCACCAGCGCCACTGCCTCGTCCACGTCGAAGGGCTTGGGCAGGTATTCGAAAGCGCCGCCCTGGTAGGACTGGATTGCGCTGTCCAGGTCGGAATGCGCGGTCGTGATGATCACCGGCACCTGGGGGCAGGCGCTGCGCAGGTGCTCCAGCAGCGCCAGGCCGTCCATGCCCGGCATGCGGATGTCGCTGACGATGGCCTGCGGCCAGGCGCCGGGCGGCTGCTGCACCACGGCGTCGGCGCTGTCGAAGCTGCGCGTGGCCAGCCCCGCCTGCTGCAACGCCTTTTCCAGCACCCAGCGGATGGATTTGTCGTCGTCGATGATCCAGACGAGGTCAGGTGCGGGCATGCGTTGCGGCTCCAGGGTTGCGGTGGTCGGGCGGCGGGCCGAACGGCACCAGTATCTTGAAGACGGTGCGCCCGGGGCGGCTGTCGCATTCGATGAAGCCGCCGTGCTGCTGCATGATGGACTGCGCGATCGGCAGGCCCAGGCCGGTGCCCTGCGAGCGGCGGCCGATCACCATCGGGTAGAACAGCGTCTCGCGCAGCGCCTCGTCGATGCCCGGGCCATTGTCCTGCACCTCGACCAGGCACAGCAGCGGGTGGCGCTGGGTGCCGATGGTGAATTGCCGCAACACGCGCGAGCGCACCGTGATGCGCGGCGGCTGGCCGTCCGGCGCGGGCGGCATCTCCAGCAGGGACTGCGCCGCGTTGCGCGCGATGTTGAGCACGACCTGGATCAGTTGGTCGGCGTCGGCCCAGACCTCGGGCAGGCTGGGGTCGTAATCGCACACCCAGGCAATCGCACTGCCCACCTCGGCCTGCAAAATCATGCGCACCCGCTCCAGCACCTGGTGGATGTTGACGCTGCGCAGCCGCGGCGGCTTGCGCACGTCCAGCATGCGGTCGGCCAGGTCGCGCAGGCGGTCGGCCTCGCTGATGATGACCCGCGTGTACTCGCGCAGCTCGGCGCTGGCAAGCGCGCGCTCGAGCAGCTGCGCCGCACCGCGTATGCCGCCCAGCGGGTTCTTGATCTCGTGCGCCAGGCCGCGCACCAGTGCGCGCGTGGCCTGGTTGGTGGTGAAGAGGTTGTCCTCGCGGTGGATGTGGATGCGCCGATCCAGCGGCTGCAGCTCGATGAGCAGCAGCGAAGGCGCGCCCGGCGCCGCGGGCAGCGGCGGCACCGGCGTGACGGTGTAGTCCACCGTCGCGCTCAGCGTGCTGCCCGGGCTGCGCAGCTGCACCTGGCGCTGGGTATAGGGCTGCTGCGTGGCCAGCGCCTGGCGCAGGTGCTCACCGTCCCAGTCCGCGCGCGCAAAAAAAGCCGCCAGCGGCTGCTGGCGCAGCTGCGGCAGGCTGGTGGCCAGCAGCTGCTCGGCGGCGTGGTTGGCCCACTGCACGTGCAGCTGCGCGTCCAGCAGCAGCACGGGCGTGGACTGGTGCTCCAGCAGGTGCGCGTGCAGCGCGAGTTCTGGAGAAGCAACACCCTGCTGTGCATCCGTCACGCCCACGACCGCCACCCCAGCCCTTGTTGTTCAAAGGCTATAGTACATGTCGAATTCCACTGGATGCACCGCCTGGCGCAGGCGATCGACCTCCTCCATCTTGCAGTCCACATAGGCCTGCAGCATGTCCTCGGTGAACACGTCCCCCTCCAGCAGAAACCGATGGTCGGCCTGCAGCGCCAGCAGCGCCTGGTCCAGGCTGTGCGCCACGCGCGGAATGTTCGCGGCCTCCTCGGGCGGCAGGTGGTAGAGGTTCTTGCTCATCGCGTCGCCCGGGTGCAGCCGCCGGCGAATGCCATCCAGCCCCGCCATCATCAGCGCCGCAAAGCACAGATAGGGGTTGGCCGTCGGGTCGGGAAAGCGGCATTCGATGCGCTTGGCCTTGGGGCTGGCGACGAACGGAATGCGGATCGACGCCGAGCGGTTGTTGGCCGAGTACGCCAGCATCACCGGCGCCTCGTAGCCCGGCACCAGGCGCTTGTAGGAGTTGGTGCCCGGGTTGGTGATGGCGTTGAGCGCGTGGGCGTGGTGGATGATGCCGCCGATGTAGTGCAGCGCCAGCTCCGACAGGTCGGCATAGCCCGGGCCGAAGAACAGGTTCTTGCCGTCCTTGAACAACGACTGGTGCACATGCATGCCCGAGCCGTTGTCGCCCACCAGCGGCTTGGGCATGAAGGTGGCGGTGCGGCCCGCCGCGTGCGCCGCGTTGTGCACGCAGTACTTGAGGATCTGCACCTCGTCGGCCTTGGCGACCAGGGTGTTGAACGCAACGCCGATCTCGCACTGCCCGGCCGTGGCCACCTCGTGGTGGTGCACCTCGATCTTCAGGCCCATGGCCTGCATGGCGGTGCACATGGCGGTGCGCACGCCGCTGAGCGAGTCCACCGGCGGCACCGGAAAGTAGCCGCCCTTGACGCGCGGGCGGTGGCCGCTGTTGGCGCCGTCGGCCTGCGCGCTGGCCCAGGCGCCCTCGGCCGAGTCGATCGCGTAGCTGACGCCCTGCATCTGGGCGTTCCAGCGCACCGCGTCGAAGACGAAGAACTCGGGCTCGGGCCCGAAGTAGGCCGTGTCGGCAATGCCGGTGGAGCGCAGATAGACCTCGGCGCGGCGGGCGATCGAGCGCGGGTCGCGCGAGTAGCCCTGCATGGTCGCGGGTTCAAGCACGTCGCTGCGCACGATCACCGTGGGCTCCTGCGCAAACGGATCCATCACGGCGGTGCCGTCGTCGGGCATCAGCACCATGTCGGACGCCTCGATGCCCTTCCAGCCGACGATGGACGAGCCGTCGAACATCTTGCCGCTCTCGAAAGCGTCTTCGTCCATGGCTTCGGACGGAAAGGTCACGTGGTGTTCCTTGCCCAGCGTGTCGGTAAAGCGCAGGTCAACCCAGCGCGCGCCTTGCTCTTGGATCAGGGATTGGGTCTTGGATGGCATGGCCGTGTTTCCATTGAAAGAAAAGGAGGTGCTTTCTTCAATGCAACAACCATGCCACTACCGGCCACGGCGCCGGGGCCAACGGCCGCGCCCGGTGCGGGCGTGCGTTCGCGGCCCATCGTGGTGCATGGCGGCGCGCCCGTGCACCACGATGGGGCACGGGCGCGGTACCGTCAGCCTCCGAACAGATCCGCCCCGCCGCGCCCGGCCGGCGCCTGCAGCCCCAGGTGGCGAAACGCCGCCAGCGTGGCCACGCGTCCGCGCGGGGTGCGCTGGATGAAGCCCTGCTGGATCAGATAGGGCTCGATCACGTCCTCGATGGTGCCCGCCTCCTCGCCGATGCTGGCGGCGATGTTGTCCAGCCCCACCGGCCCGCCGTCGAAGCGATGGATCACCGCCTCCAGGAACTTGCGGTCCATCACGTCGAAGCCCATCGGGTCGACGTCGAGCATGGCCAGCGCGCGCTGGGCGATCTCCTGCGTGATGCGGCCGTCGCCCTTGACGTCGGCGTAGTCGCGCACGCGGCGCAGCAGCCGGTTGGCGATGCGCGGCGTGCCGCGCGAGCGGCGGGCGATCTCGGCGCTGCCTTCGGCGTCGATCGGCGCCTGCATCAGGGAGCTGGAGCGCGTGACGATGCGCGCCAGTTCCTCGGGCGTGTAGAACTCCAGCCGCGCGACGATGCCGAAGCGGTCGCGCAGCGGGTTTGTGAGCATGCCGGCGCGCGTGGTCGCGCCGACCAGCGTGAAGGGCTGCAGGTCGAGCTTGATCGAGCGCGCCGCCGGCCCCTCGCCGATCATGATGTCGATCTGGTAGTCCTCCAGCGCGGGGTAGAGGATTTCCTCGACCACGGGTGAGAGACGGTGGATCTCGTCGATGAACAGGACGTCGTTCCTCTCCAGGTTGGTGAGCAGCGCCGCCAGATCCTTGGGTTTTTCGAGCACCGGGCCGCTGGTCTGGCGCAGGTTCACGCCCAGCTCGTGCGCGATGATGTGCGACAGCGTCGTCTTGCCCAGCCCCGGCGGGCCGAACAGCAGCACGTGGTCGAGCGCCTCGAAGCGCTTGCGCGCCGCGCCGATGAAGATCTCCAGCTGCTCGCGCGCCTTGGCCTGGCCCACGTATTCATCCAGCAGCTTGGGGCGCAGCGCGCGCTCCAGCGCCTCTTCCTGCCCGCCGGCGGCGCTGGCCGAGATGACGCGCTGCGCGGGCGCAGCGGCGGGTGCGGGCGCGAAGTCGTCGGTGTGGATGCTCATCGCCAGCCCCTCACCTTGCCAGCGCCTTGAGCGCCAGCTTGATGCCCTCGCTCACGCCCACGTCGGCCGGCAGCGCCTTGAGCGCGGCGGCCGCCTCCTTGTCGTTGTAGCCCAGCGCCAAGAGCGCCTGCAGGATGTCCGCCTGCGCTTCGCTCGCCACCTGGGGGCGCACGCCAATGTCGGCGCCCAGCTTGCCCTTGAGTTCGAGCAGCAGCCGCTCGGCGGTCTTCTTGCCGATGCCCGGCACCTTGACCAGGCGCGCGCCCTCCTGCAGCGTCACCGCCTGCGCCAGATCGGATACGCCAATGCCCGACAGAATGGCCAGCGCGGTGCGCGGGCCCACGCCGCTGACCTTGATCAGCTCGCGAAACGTCTGGCGCTCGGGTGCGGTGGCAAAGCCGTACAAAATCTGCGCATCCTCGCGCACGATGAACTGGGTCAGCAGGCTCACCGCCTCGCCCACGCCGGGCAGGTTGTAGAAGGTGCTCATCGGCACCAGCACCTCATAGCCCACGCCGTGGCAGTCCACCAGCACCTCGGGCGGGCTTTTGTCCAGCAGGGTTCCTGTCAATTTGCCTATCATTCCTGTCCTTTGTTGCAGTTTTTGCAACAGCTATCCAGGGAATTATCCGCGTGATCCTGCGCCACGACTTCACCCCCCACAACAACCAGCGCCTGGCCCACCTGTGCGGCCCGGCCGACGCCCACCTGCGCACCATCGAGGCGGCGCTGCAGGTGCGCATCGCCCACCGCCACGAGCAGTTCAAGGTCGACGGCGCCAAGGCGCGCGCGCAGCAAGCCATGGAACTGCTGCAGGCGCTGTACGAAATGGCCGAGCGGCCGATACGCGACGAACAGATCCAGCTGATGCTGGCCGGCGACGCGCAGATGGTCGAGGCAGGCGACGGCGCCATCGTGCTCAACACCCGCCGCAGCGACCTGCGCGCGCGCACGCCCAACCAGAGCGTTTACCTGGCCAACATCGCCACGCACGACATCACCTTCGGCATCGGCCCTGCCGGCACGGGCAAGACGTATCTCGCCGTCGCCTGCGCCGTCGATGCGCTGGAGAGAAGCGCCGTGCAGCGCATCGTGCTCACGCGCCCGGCCGTCGAAGCCGGCGAGCGCCTGGGCTTTCTGCCCGGCGACCTGACGCAGAAGGTCGACCCCTATCTGCGCCCGCTGTACGACGCGCTGTACGAGCTGATGGGCTTCGACAAGGTGCAAAAGGCCTTCGAGCGCAACGCGCTGGAGATCGCCCCGCTGGCCTTCATGCGCGGCCGCACGCTGAACAACGCCTTCGTCATCCTGGACGAGGCGCAGAACACCACGCCAGAGCAAATGAAGATGTTCTTGACCCGCATCGGCTTTGGCAGCCGCGCCGTGGTCACCGGCGACGTCAGCCAGGTCGACCTGCCCAAGGGAGCGCTCAGCGGCCTGGTCGACGCCGAGCGCGTCTTGAAGCGCGTGCAGGGCATTGCCACGACGCGCTTCACCAGCGCCGACGTGGTGCGCCACCCGCTGGTCGCGCGCATCGTCGACGCCTACGACGCGCAGCGCAGCCGCCGCGGCGCCGACTGAAAGGAAAGCGCCATGGCCACCCGATTGAGCCAGCTTGCGCTGTCGCTGCAGTTCGCCCGCGACGCTGGCGCCCACCGCTCCGTGCTGGCGCGCCACAAGGTAGCGCGCTGGATACGCCACGCCCTGGCCGTCGACGCCGAGATCACGGTGCGCATCGTCGGCGAGGAAGAAGGCCGTCGGCTCAACCACGACTTTCGCCACAAGGACTACGCCACCAACGTGCTGACCTTCGACTACCAGCAGGAGCCCACCGTGCTGGCCGACCTGGTGCTGTGCGCCCCCGTGGTCGAACGCGAGGCGCGCGAGCAGAACAAGACGCTGGAAGAGCACTACGCCCACCTGCTGGTGCACGGCGCGCTGCACGCCCAGGGCTGGGACCACGAAACCAGCGAACAGGATGCGCAGGAGATGGAAGCCTACGAGAGCGCCATCCTGCAGGAACTGGGGTTTGCCGATCCTTATATGCAGTGACGTCAGGCCCCGGACGCGGGCAAAGCAGTTGCAACCCCGGCAACGCCAATCGCGCCCATGCGGGCTCTTACCATCGGCAGATGCTTGAAACCACCCTCCTCCTGGTCGCCGCGTTTTTTGCCGGCACGCTCAACGCGGTTGCCGGCGGCGGCAGCTTTCTGACGCTGCCGGCGCTGATCTTCGTCGGCGTGCCACCGGTAGTGGCCAACGCCACCGGCACCGTGGCGCTGCTGCCCGGCTACGTGGCCAGCATCTTCGGATCGCGCGAGGACATGGAGCCCGCGCCCGGCCTGACACTGCGCGCAGTGGTGCTGATCTCGCTGGTCGGCGGCGTGCTCGGCGCGGCGCTGCTGCTGGTCACGTCGGACAAGGCGTTCAACCGCCTGATCCCCTGGCTGCTGCTGCTGGCCACGGCCATGTTCGCCTTCGGCCCGCAGCTGCGCCAATGGGCCACGCGCCAGCGCAGCGCCAATGCACATCCGTCGCGCGCCAGGGCCGTCGCCGGCCTGCTGCTCGTGTCGGGCTATGGCGGCTACTTCAACGGCGGCATGGGCATTCTGATGCTGGCGCTGTTCGGCCTGCTCGGGCAGACGCGGCTGAACGCGATGAACGCGATCAAGAACCTGGTCTCCACGCTGCTCACCGCGATTGCGGTCGCCATCTACGCCGCCGGCGGCATCGTGCAGTGGAAGGAGGCGCTGATCATGATGGTCGCCGCCACCCTGGGCGGCTACCTGGGCGCGCGCGGCGCGCGCCGGCTGCCGCCGGCGGTGCTGCGCTGGAGCATCGTCGGCATCGGGCTGGTGATGACGGTGCTGTTCTTCCTCAGGGGCTGAGAATAAGTCGGCCGTGCCCGAGAGGCGCACCAAAACGCACCCAATCGAGGCTGAGTGCTGCGGCTCCAACAGTGCCTGCACACTGCTGGACGGCACGAAGAAGGTCAGCCTCTGGCTGGCCTGCGCCCTGCAAGGGCAAAA
>PGEI01000139.1 GCA_002894305.1 Comamonadaceae bacterium CD01 | reverse complement strand
GTAAGCAGAGCATCCGTTTTGTCCTCGGGCAAACCGGACGAGCGGCACAGTTGAACGGCTACGGCGTCGTGGTTCACGATGATCTCCTTTTCATAGCTTCGAGTAATAAGTCCTGCACCTCGCGCTTCGTCTCGACGCGCGTGATGACGAGTTCGTCCATCGTGTCGGCGGCCACGATGTTGTAGATAAATACGGGGCGGTCGTGCCCGGCCTGGGCCTGCCGGGTGGGGCCGATGCGTTCGATGATCTGCATGCGTTCTTCGAGGTTCCACCAGTGACCGAAGAACACGATGATGTTTCCGCCGTCCTGCAAGTTCAGGCCGTGCCCGGCGCTGGCCGGGTGGGCAAAAAGGATCGGGATTTTCCCGGCGTTCCAGTCCCGAATGGTCTGCGCGTCATCGTCGAGCACACGGCCCTGCGGGAAGGCCCGCGTCAGCCGCGCAAGATCGGACTTGAAGTGATAGGCCACCAGCACCGGCATGCCCGCCGCTTCGGTCACGATGCTGTCGAGGGCTTGCAGCTTCATGTCGTGGACTTCGGCGAACGCCTCGCCCGTGGCGTCGGTGTAAATCGCGCCGTTGGCGAGTTGCAGGCACTTGATCGTTTTGCTCGCCGCGTTGAAGGCTTCGATGGCCGTGCCGTCCGACAGCGACAGGAACATTTCCCGTTCCATCTCGCGGTACATGCGCCGCGCCGCGACGGGCAGTTCGACGCGAACGGTGTTGACGATGGGTTCGGCCAGATCGAAGTAGTCGCGTGCGTCCAGCGACAGGCAGAGATCGCGCAGCCGGGACTCAATCTCGGCCTGGGCGAACGGCAGCGGCTCAATGTCCAGGCGCTCGCCGCGCATCACGGCCTGGAACCACCTGTCTTTGAAGGCGGTGTAGCTGCGCCCCAGGCGTTCGCCCCGGTCGAGGAACCACGCCTGCCCCCATAGGTCTTTCAGGCCGTTTGGGCTTGGCGTGCCGGTCAACTCGAAGAAGTAGTCGGCCAGGACGTGCGCCACACGCGCCAACTGCTGCGCGCGCTTGCCACCCTGCTGCAAGCGGAACCCCTTGAGCCGGGTCGATTCATCGGAGACGATCTTGCGAAACGGCCAGTTCTTCCCGTAGTGCTCGACCAGCCACGGCACGTTGTCATAGTTGATCGTGAACACGTTGGCCGGGCGCTTGAGCGCGGCGCGGCGCTCGGCAGGCGTGCCGAGCACGGGCGAGACTTCGATGTTGCGCAGGTGCGCCCACTTGGCCGCCTCGTCCGGCCATGTGCTGCCCGCCACGCGCTTCGGGGCCAGCACCAGTGCCGGGCCGGGATCAACGAATTCCAGGGCGTCGAGTGCGGTGAGGGTCGATACCGTCTTGCCCAGGCCCATGCCCGCCCAGGCGGCGCAGCGCGGCGTGTCGAGCAAGTGCTCGATGATGCTGCCCTGGTAGGCGCGCGGGGTGAACACCAGCCGGGTCATGCAATCACCTCGAAGTCATCAACCACGGGACGATTCGACACGCGGCTCGTCAGGTGCCAGCCCTTGCACTCGGGGCATTTGTACACCCACAACTCGACGCCCCGGCGCTTGCCTATCTGCTTCGCGCGAATCGTGGCGACGCGCTCGTTCCTGTATCGGGTCTTGGCGACGCAGTTGAAATGCGCCTTGGTCAGCGATTCCTTTTTCTTGCTCACGACAGCACCTCATCCACACCTGCCAGCGAGTCGATGACCTCAACGCGCTCGCCTTGACGACGCATACGCTCGTGCTCGCGTAGCTGGCCGGGGCGGCACTTCTCGCCAGTGGCTTTCAGTTCGATCCACATGCAGCGGTCTGTCAGCATGACGCGGCGATCCGGGGCGTGGCGGCGGCCAATCCACTTCACTTTGCGAATCTCGCCGCCCAGGTCGTTGACGCGCTTGACGAGGTACTTTTCAATTTCCGATTCACGCATGGCTCAATCCTTTTTGTAGCGGTAGGCTTGGAATCCGGCTGCGGCCAGCGGCAGATCGCCCGCCCATGACGGGTTCGTCGTCATGAGTTCGGACAGCAGCGCGGGGGTGTATTCGTCGGTGTCGGGGGCTTCGGTCAGCACTTCGTCATGCACGGTCAGTACGATCTCGAAGCCCGCCTGTTCAATGCTCGGCATGCTCGACGCCAGCACGTCGCGGGCGATGGCCTGGGTCACGTTCTCGGCCAGCTTGCCGCCGTAGGTGTGCAGCCGCGTCCACTTGCGCGTGTACTGATGCACGCCCATGTAGGACAGCTTGCCGCCGTCGTCCAGTTGTGGCGACGGGTAGCAGAGGAACCGCCCGGAGGGCAGCAGGATGCGCAGCCACGCACCGTCGCGGCGCAGCTTGAGCGCGCGGCACTCGAACGTCTCGCCGGGGTTGAGCACAGCAAGGCGCGCGGCGTCGAGCAGGTCGCGCCAGAAGGCCACGATGTTCGGGTGCTCGCGCCGCCAAAGGCGCTTGAGCGAGTCGCACACGCAGAACGTGTTGGGGTCTAGCCCGAACAGGCCCATGTGCTTGCCCTTGCGCCACGCGACGAACTCCTCGGCCTCGGCCCACACGTCGGCGGGGATACTCGGGCGCGCGGTCTTTGCCATCGCGTCCAGGTCAATCCGATACGTCGCCGCCCCGGTCAGGAAAGCCCCGACGCCGCCCTCGTACCCGAGCATCAGTTCCATCACCTTGCCGATCTGACGCATCATGCCGTCGCCGGTGTGCTTGTTCTCCATCACCTCGTCCGGGGTGATAGCGAAGGCGCGGGCGTAGGCCACGGCGTACAGGTCGTGGCCCTGTCCGGCGTCGAAGTCGCGGAAGGCTTGCAACTTCCACTCCTCGCCCGCTTCCCAGGCGATCCCCCGGCCTTCGATGTTCGACAGGTCAGCGACGACGAGTTTTTTGCCCGGTGCGCAGATGAGCGCCCCCCGGATCGAACTGCTCGTGAGCGCCATGATGTCGCCGTCGTCGAACAGGATGTCGGCACAGTCCGCCTTGAGCAGGTCGATGCCCTCGTTGATGGCCGTCTGCTTGAGCGTGGGCCTGGGCAGGTTCTGCGGCTGGAACAGGCGACCGGCCCACCGGCCCGTGCGGGCTGCGCCGTCAAATTGCAGGCAGCCGCGCAGCCGCCCGTCAGGGCTTGCGCCGTTCACCAGGGTCTTGTATTTGCTGGTGCTGGTGGTGCTGGCCTGCAACCGGATGCCGAGTAGCTCGCGCAGTTCAATGGGCAGATCGGGGTCGTTCATACGCCGCTCAATCGTGGCCTGTTGCATGTCGGGCAGGTCGAGGCCGTAGGCTTCGAGCAGGTGCGCGAGCAAGGCGTCGCGCTGCGTCGCGGCCTGCACGGCGTCGTCCGTGATGACCTGCGTGCGCCGGGCGAGCACGCGCTTCTCTCGATCCGTCGCGCGGATCGCCGCGCGGGCGAGTTCGAGATCAGCGGTGAAGCCCCGGTCGTTGATCTTCTGGTCGAGGTGCCAGAGGGCGAGTTCCTCGCCTCGATAGTTCCACGTCGGCAGCCGCTTATCGACTTCGCGCATGGCTTCGATGTCCAGGCCCGCATAGGCGACGAAGCGCCGCCAGTCCTCGGGGTGTGTCTCGCGGGTGGCGCGGCGAAGTTTGTAGGTCGCCGGGCGCGGCTTGCAGAACAGTTGGATCAGGCGGTGGCCTTCCTTGTCCTTGGCCTTGTCGGTCGGCACGCGCAGGATGTCGCACAGCGTGCCAAGCGCGCCGGGCAGCGAGTGGGCCAGCGCCTTGACCATCGTGTCCCGCCAGCGCGCACGCGGCACGTCGAACGCGGGCCATGCGTGGCGCATCACGGTACGGTCGAAGTGCGAGTTGTGCGCCCACACTTCGATGTCCTGGTCGTCGAGCGCTTCACGCAGCACCACGGGCATCGGTGCGCCCGTGGTGCAGTCCCACACGTCAACGTCCTCGTCGTCGAGCGCGTAGGACGCGAGCATGATCTCGACGCGCTCGGCATAGGCGTGCGTGCCGTAGCTGATCGGCACGTCCGAGAACGTCTCGAAGTCGAGCCAGAGGCGGGTCATTCTGTAACCTGCACAGGGGCGTACATCTTTGCGAAGTACCCAATCATGCGGCGCAGTTGATCGGCCCATTCGGGCTGCATGTCCCGGCGGGCAGACAGTTCCGCAGTCAGGTGTTTAATGCCTTCCAGCAGGTATTCATTGGTGTAGCTAGGGCCGAACCTATACAGTTTGGGGGCGGCCATCACCCAGGCGTCGCGGGGCATGGTGTTGTGCCAAATCATGCGCAGGGTGAAAAACAGGTGGCGGGTTTCCATGTCGCGTGGCTGGACGTGATCGCCTTGCCGGGTTCGCCACGCCCACCCCGGTTGCAGCCTCTGTTGCTCTTTAATCAATAGGTCTTTCATACCGATTTCCTGAATGGTGTGTAGTGGCGGCCCTCGCGCACGCACTGCTGGACGTTTTGCCGCTGCGTACCGCCCTTGAGGTGGGCCGGGTTGCAGCACAACGGGTTGTTGCAGAGGTGCATAGCGACAGAGCGCGCCGTCAGCTTGCGTCCGCCGAGTTCCTGCACGGCGACGCGGTGAACCAGGAAAGTGCCAACCTTGCCTTTGCGCGGCCCCCGCTTGAAGCGGCGGTTGATCTGGCCGTAGCCAGATGAGTTGCGCTTGCCCATCCAAATCCAGCACGGGGTGCCTTCAAAGAATGAGTCGTCCGAGATCATCGTGTTGGCGAGGATGCGCTCGGCAAGGTTGGCGTACTTCCTGGACATGGCCTTACCCCTGCTGGCCTGGACGCGGTGTGCCAGCAAGATCGGCAGCCGCGTCGGCCTCGGTCAACACGGGGCGGGCCAGTTCGCTGCACAGGGCGTAACCGAGTAGCGGCCACACCTTGTCAAGCGCGCGGCCCCGCGCCAGCTTGCGGCCTGTCTCGGCGTCGAACGCCAGGGGGTCAGAGCAGAACGCTTCACCCGTGACGACAAAGCCGTTTCGCAGCGTCAGAAGGCAGATCGTCAACAGGCGCAGGGCGTCTATGTGGCGATCTTCAAGCCCGTCCAGGTAGCGCGCCGTTCCCCTCGCGGACGCCTCGAAACCCGTGACGTAGTTTTCAGCGACAACTTGCTCCTCGGCGAGCGTCGGGGGCATCCGTGTTGCGTGCATGGCGCGCCCCTTAAGCGAACTCGGCGTCAGCGCCTTCGCTGATGTCGCTGAATTCGTCCAGATCGGCAGCCCCGCCACCGGCGAAGGCGTCGCCGTCACGCAGGAACTGCACGCCACGAAGCGACGCATTGATGCGCTTGCCGTAGTTGTTGTCCTGCGCCCAAATGTCGAGCGAGACGTTCACATAGCAGCCCGCGTACACCTTGCCGTCCGCTTCGACGATGGGTTCGCGCAGGTGGCCGATGACGGTAGGCCGGGTGGCGCTGCGTGCCGAGATGTAGAAGTTGCCAGGGAAACCGTCATAGCGGTCTTTGAGATCGCCGTCGTGCAGGCAGGTTTTGTCCTGCTTTTCCAGCGACTTGAGCATCGAGTCGGCTTTGTCGGCCCACTTCTCTTTCGCCACGGTCTTGATGATGTCCCGGATCGCTTCGAGTTGCGGGTGCGCGGGGTCGATCAGGAACGAGCCGGAGAAAGCGGGCTTGCCCTCCCCGTTGACCGTTTTGGCCTCGAACAGCGACGGGAACGCGAGGCGTACGTTGTTGATGGTGACTTGCATGGTGGTGCTCCTAGTTGAGTTTCAATGCTTCGGAATAGAACAGCCCGGCGTGGGGCCGAAAGTGCTGCGGGTAAAGGCTTTGGACTTTGGCGACGGCGTGGTTGACCGCCTTGGCGCGCTCGTGCGACTCGACGCTTTCGGCATCGACCGCAGCGGCTTGCTTGAGCAGGTCTTGCGCCGCCTGGGGCAGCACGTCGTGCCGCCACATGTCGAAGGGAACCGCACGAGCCTTGTTCATACGAATTCCTCCCCTGCCGTTTCATCGACAAAGTCGCCCCCAGGCACCACGTCGGCGAACTCATCGACCACTTGTTGCGGAACCCAAGCGGCGCGCTTGTCGCTCTCGGGGGCGACCGAGGGCGAGCCTTTGGCTTGCGTGATGAGGTCTTTCAACTTGGCCCATTGGCGCGGGCCGATAGGCGTTTTGTCCTGGCCGGGGAGAGGCTTGCCATCCTTGCCACATTGGGGTGCCAGCTTCGCGGCGCTGGTGGGCGAGATCAACTTGAGGTCGTACATTTCCTCGGTCTTGAGCCGGAAGGACTTGAGCGCGGCTTCTGCCTCGTCGTGGCTCGTCCAGGCGCGGTTGCCTTTCTTGCCTTCGACCAGCTTGTATCCAGGCACGGGGCGGCCAGCGAGCAGTTCGGATTCGACGCGCGCGCGGATGGCCTTACACCAGCCTTCGATCAAGTCGAGGGACGCCATGCGCTCGCCCAACTGCTCGGGCGTGACAGCACCGGCCAGCACCTTCGCCTTCTCGGCCTGTTCTTCCTTGGGCGTGGCGGCGATGTCACTGAATTCCGCCCCTACTTCGGCCTGCACCCGTGCGCCCAGGGCCGGACAGATGGCCTTGGCCTTGCAGAAGCGGCATTGGCTCTTGCCGGGGCGCAGTTCCGACGCCTGGATGTCCTGCACGTCGAAGGCCGGATCGGCGTACGGCAAGGCCACACGCGAGATGTTCTTGATCTCGTCAAGCCGGTCACGCAGTTCCGGCAGCGACATGTCCCACTCGCTGATGTGGTCGAGACGCGGCTGGTGGATGACGGCACGCGCCCGCTGGAAGTCCGCCGTGAACTCGTGCTCGGCCAGCGCCGCGCCCAGGTACATCGTCAGTTGATCGTTGGCCTTGGCCTCGACCCGCACACCCTTGCCGTACTTGAGATCGACCACGATCAGTTCCTGGTCGAGCACAACCACGGCGTCGGACGTGCCGAAGGCATCCGGCTCGCCGGTGAGGTGCGAGATCGACAGGCGCTGCTCGACGAACAGTTCCCCGCCCTGGGCCACCAGCGCACGCACATAATCGACGTACTTCTGGATGGCCTCGGCCATCTCGTGCTCGACGGTGAAAATCTTGTCGGTCAGCGAGGGGGCGTAGTCGTGCGCGATGAACACGGTGGAGCCGTCCTCGTGCAACACGATCTGCTGCCCCACATACCCGCCGGGGGTGCTGTGGTTTTCGAGGCAGACCGAGGCCAGATAGTGCGCCACGGTACCCTCGTCGGCGAAGCTGCTGGACGTGTCCGGGATCGTGGCTTCGAGTGCGATGCTCGCCGGGCAGGCCAGCCAGCGATGCGCGCTGCTTGGCGAAAGAATGGCGTGAGTGCTCATGCCAGCGCCTTGTTCAGATCGGCCAGCAGCGCGGCCCACTTGTCGGCGGTGATGTCGTTCAGGTGCTTGCCGCCGTGCTTGGCGAGAATCTCGACCAGGGCGTCGCGGTTCTTCGGGGCGAGTTTCTTGATGGCGTCGGCGACGACGGCGCGCTCGGGCTGCTCGCTATTCCCACTTTGTGCCGCGTCGGAGTTCCCGGCCTTGGACTCGTGCGCAGCGTCCGCCCCCGCCTCGGCAGTACGCTGCGTAGGGGCAGGCTTCTCCGTTGTCTGCGCAGACGTGGACTTTTTTGTGGTCGTCTCCGGCTTGGTTGTGGCGGCAGCCGGGTTGTCCAGCGACAGGGCCGCCAGGATGGCGTTGAGTTGGGTTTTGTCGTTGACGGTGATGGTCATGGGAAACATGAGGTTTTCTCCTAGAGGGTGGTCAGAAAGTGGTTGCCGGAGCCGTGGACACGAAGGGTTCCCAGGTGTCGGGCAGCGAGCAGTTCGCCGGGGCGTTGCGGAACACCGGGGCGATGTCCGCGTCGAGGTGGCCCGCAATGCCGCAGCCAATGCGGGTCACGAAAAATTGAAGGTGCGGATGGGCCTGGGCGTATTCGAGGAACCGCTCGGCGGCTTGGTGGATGGCCGGGAGCGGCAAGCGGTTTGCAACTGTCGCGTCCACG
>PGEI01000138.1 GCA_002894305.1 Comamonadaceae bacterium CD01 | reverse complement strand
CAACCGGGTTCCTCGTGCCGACCGCACCGAACAGCCGAAAGGCTGGGCTCCGAATCTAGGAATCCGGTATGCGGTTTTTTTCAACAGCCAACTTTGTCAGGAGAAAGACCATGCTTGCAACCCGTTTCGCTTCCCACTCCCCGGTACTGCGCAGCGATTCCCCGCTGTCTGATGACCAGATTCACCGTGTGGCCCCGTCCATCTTCGCGGAAGCGCCGCACGAAAGCCGTTCCGAGCGGTACAGCTACATCCCCACCGCCGCCGTGCTGACCGAGCTTCGCAAGGAGGGGTTTCAACCCTTCATGGCGACACAGACCCGCGTGCGCGATGAAGGCAAGCGCGAGCATACGAAACACATGCTGCGCCTGCGCCACGCCAGCCAGATCAACGGCGCGGAAGCCAATGAAATCGTGCTGCTGAACTCCCATGACGGCACCAGCAGCTATCAGATGCTGGCCGGCATGTTCCGCTTCGTGTGCAGCAATGGCCTTGTCTGCGGCGACACCGTGGCGGACGTGCGCGTGCCGCACAAAGGCGACGTGGCCGGTTCCGTCATCGAAGGCGCTTACGAGGTCTTGCGCGGGTTTGATCGCGTGCGCGATTCCCGCGATGCCATGCGCGTCGTCACCTTGAACGATGGCGAGTCCGAAGTATTCGCCCGCGCTGCGCTGGCCCTCAAGTACGACGACCCCGACAAGCCGGCGCCGGTCACCGAATCGCAAATCCTGATGCCGCGCCGCTTCGACGACCGCCGCCCGGACTTGTGGAGCGTGTTCAACCGCACGCAAGAGAACCTGACCAAAGGCGGCCTGTCCGGGCGCAGCGCCAACGGACGTCGCCAGACCACCCGACCCGTGCAGGGCCTTGAGTCCGACATTCGCCTGAACCGCGCCCTGTGGCTGCTGGCCGATGGCATGCGCGCCCTCAAAGCCTGACCGTTCCCCCGCCGGAGGGGCGGCTCCCCTCCATTCCCTTGTTTCACTTGATTGGAGAGTTACCATGAACGCCATCACCCAAACCGAAGCCCGTGCCATCCAAGCCCCCACGCTGGAAGCCGCCGATCCCACCAAGAACCTGATTCTGGTGCCGCTGTCGCGGCTGGCGCTGCGCCCCACGGACCGCAACGTGCGCAAGACCCCGCGCATGTCCATCCCCGAACTGGCCGCAAGCATCCAGCGTGTGGGCCTGCTGCAAAACCTGATCGTGATTCCTGCCGCCGATGGCGAGCATTACGAGGTGGTGGCCGGTGGCCGCAGGCTGGCCGCGTTGAAGCTGCTGGCGAAGAAACACCGCATCGCCAAGGATTGGGAGGTGCCTTGCCTGCAAGTGGCCGATGGCACGGCCCGCACGGCCAGCCTCACCGAGAACGTCCAGCGCGAAGCCATGCACCCCGCAGACCAGTTTGAAGCCTTCGCGGCGCTGGTGGCCGAAGGCCGGCCCATCGAGGACATTGCGGCGGATTTCAGCGTCACGCCGCTGGTGGTGCAGCGCCGATTGAAGCTAGCCAATGTCTCGCCGCGCTTGATGGCCGATTACCGGGCCGATGCCGTCACACTCGACCAGCTCATGGCGCTGGCCGTCACTGACGATCATGCTTCACAAGACGCCGCGTTCTACGATGCGCCACAGTGGCAGCGCAGTCCGTCCGCGCTGCGCGAACGCCTCACCGAGCGCGAGATTGATGCTTACCGGCATCCGCTGGTGCGATTCGTGGGGCTGGACAGCTACGAAACCGCAGGCGGCGGGATTCGCCGCGATCTGTTCGCGGAAGGCGATGCGGGCGTGTACCTCAGCGATGCGGCCTTGCTGGAACGGCTGGCGCAAGACAAGCTGGCGGGTATCGCCGCCGAGGTGAAGGCCGAAGGCTGGGCATGGGTGGATGCAGCGCCCGCCGCCCCCTATGCCGACCTGCAAGCTTTTCAACGCGCCCCGAGGGAGCGGCGCACGCCGAGCAAGCGCGATGCCGTGCGCATCGAGAAGCTGCAAGCCAAGATGCAGGAGGTGGCCGAGGCCATCGATGCCGCGATGGACGCCGACGACGAGGACAAGGCCGAAGCCTTGCAGGAAAACGGCGAGCGCCTGGGCCAGCAGTTGCAGGCACTGGAAGATGGTTTGCTGGGCTATGCCGTGAACGTGCGAGCCGCAGCCGGTGCCATCGTCACCATCGACCGCAACGGCGAGGCCGTGATTCATCGCGGGCTGCTGCGTGAGGCCGAGGCGAAGGCGCTGCGGACGCTGGAAAAGCTGCGCCAGGGTTTCAGCGGCGCGGATGCCGCGAACGATGACGAAGGCGAGGAAGGCGAAGCACCCAAGGCCGCAGCGATTTCCGGCCGGCTGGCCCAGCGCCTGAGCGCCCACCGCACCGCCGCGCTGCAAATCGAAGTGGCACGGCATCCGCAAGTGGCGCTGGTCGCGCTGGTGCATGGCATGGTGCAGACCGTCTTGCAGAGTCGTTATTACGGCCACGATCTGCCGCTGGGCGTGCGCCTCACGGTGCAAGACCGGTTGGAAGGCATAGCTTCGGACTGGCCGGAATCGCCTGCCGCCGTGGCTCTGCGCGAACTGCAGCGCGCTTGGGGCGGCAAGCTGCCCGAGGACAGCATCGAACTGTTCGCCGCGCTGCTGGTGATGGAACAGGGCGAACTGGTCAAGCTGCTGGCCGTGTGCGTGGCTTCGACGGTGGACGTGGTGACGCCGCGTGCCACGGTGCGGCAGCCCGGCGCGGAACTGGCGCAGGCCGTGGGCCTCGATATGGCCGCATGGTGGCAACCCACCGCCGAAGGCTACTTCAAGCACGTTCCGAAGGCGGCGGTTCTGCAAGCCGTGGGCGAGTTCGCACCCGAGAGTGTCAACCGGCTGGCGAAGCTCAAGAAGGCCGACATTGCCAGCGAGGCCGAACGGCTGGTGAACGGTACAGGCTGGATGCCTGCCATATTCAAGACGACAGACGCGCCCGAGGAAGGCCCGCAGGATGCGGAGCAGGACGGCGCGGCCGTGGCGGCGGATGAACCCGCCGAGGTTTTGGCCGCTTGACCCGTGCCGAAAGTGAGCGCCCCGGCTTCGACCGGGGCGCTTCGCGTGGAAGGAGAACCGCCCATGACCCGCACCACCACCAGCCGCCCGCGCATGGCGGCGATCTACGCTCCCGGCGCGGTACGCTCCCGGCGCGGTACGCGCCCGCCGCTGGCACGGCGATGGCGACGTGCGCGGCTACCGTCCGCCCTCGGGCTGGACGGCCCGCGCCGACCTCACCGACATTCACCCCATCACGGACCGCGCCTTGCTGCGTGCCGTGTGGTGGATTATCGAAACAAAGGAATGACGCCAGCACCGGCCCCAGCGCGAAACGCTGGGGCCGGTGGATTCAAAAATCCGGGCGCGGCAGCGGCCGCACCCGGTGTCGAAGCCCAACAGCCTCAACCACCACGCCGTCGTTTTCGCAGGATTCGGGCGGTGGCGTTGAAATGCGCAAGCGGCCTGCCCATGCAGCGCACCAGTCAGATTGCTGCCATATGACTGGCGTCCATTATGTGTTGCAACTTGAGCACCCCCGCTGCATTTGCACAGGCGGGCACTTGACCGATCCGTAGGAGCAGAACACGCAGCAGTCTCCCGCCTTCGGCCGCAGCAACGTCTTGCACCGTTCGCACTCGTAGAAGAACTGGCAGGCATCGGTCGGCATGGTCTCATGCTTGGCATGGCCGCAGTCCGGGCAGGTCAGCACCGACTCCAGCGTGGGTGTGCCGGCCCTCATTTGCGCTCCGTCGAAGGGTAGCCCGCGTCGGTGGTCGCCTTGACGAGTGTCGAGACTTGGGCCTGGTTTGCGTCGAACGTGACGGTCGCCGTCTTCTTGGCGAAGTCGATCCTGACCTGGCTGACGCCAGGCATTCTCTCCAGGGACTTCTTCACCGTGATCGGGCACAACTCGCAGGTCATGTTCTGCACATTGAGCGTGGCCGTCTGCGGCATTGCGGCCAGGGCAGCGAACGGCGACAGTGCCACGAGCAGCGATGCGACTGATTTACGCATGAGGGCTCCTTCAGAGAAACAAGGGCGCCAGCCAGGGCACCGACAATAAGGCGAGAAGCACCAGCGCGACGACCCAGAAGATCAGCCGCTGGTGTTCGAGAACGCTCGATTGGGAGCAGGCGGTGCCGGGCTCGCAGACCGGCTGTTGAAAGTACAGACGCCGAAACGCCAAGCCCAAGAACAAAACTGTCGCCGCAATGAACCAAGGCCGCAGCGGCTCCAGCGCGGTGAGACTGGCGATCCAGGCGCCACCGATGCCCATCATCAGCAGTACCAGCGGCACCACACAGCACACCGAGGCGCCGATGGCAGCCAGCACCCCGGCGGCGAGCGAATTCTTGAACTTGAAGGTGGGCATGGGCGAGCGTGAACGTCTTCGACACTTGCCAATCTAAACTCCGTACCATGCTACGGAGTCAAGGGGGTCGAGCAATGAGCGAGCTGACGATAGGAGGACTGGCCGACGAGGCCGGCGTGAATGTCGAGACCATTCGCTACTACCAGCGACGCGGGCTGATGCCGGAGCCGGACAAACCGACCCATGGATATCGCCGCTACGACGCCACCACGGTCAAGCGCGTGCGCTTCGTCAAGCGGGCGCAGGCATTGGGCTTCACGTTGGAAGAGATCGGCGGCCTGCTCGAACTCGACGAGGCCCATGCCTGTGTCGAAACGCGCGGATTGGCTGCGCACAAGCTGGAGGCTATTGAAACCAAGCTGGCCGATTTGGCGGCAATGCGCAAGGCACTCATGACCCTGCTGCGCCAGTGCGATGCGGGTGCGATGAAGGGCAACTGCCCAATCATCCACGCTCTGGGAGCAGACTGAAGCCCGCGAAGATTCGATTTCCGCTCGCTTACCGGGGCTGCGCTGATTGTGGGGCTTTGGCTCCTTCTTGTCGTGCCAGTGAAATGAGCTTCAGATGCCCATCGCCAAGACCCAGCCCGCCAGCCCGGCCAGCAGCACCACGAGCGCTGGCGGCACCCGCCCCACCGTCAGCAGCCCGAACGAAAGCAACGCCAGCCCAAAATCCGCCTTGCCGTGGATAGCGCTCGTCCATACCGGGTCGTACAGAGCCGACGCCAGAATGCCGACCACACCAGCATTGATGCCGGCCATGGTCGTCTGGATGCCCGCGCGGTGGCGCAGTCCGTCCCAGAATGGCAGCGTGCCGATCAGGATGAAGAAGGCTGGGAGGAAGATGGTGCCCAGCAGCGCCAAGCCACCAATCCAGCCATGCAGCGGCCCCTGTGCGATGGCGCCGAGATAGGCCGAGAAGGTGAACAGCGGTCCCGGCACGGCCTGCGCTGCGCCATAGCCGGCCAGGAAGTCGGCATTGCTGACAATGCCGCTGGGCACCACAGTGGCTTGCAGCAGCGGCAGCACGACGTGCCCACCGCCGAAGACCAGCGCGCCGGAGCGATACACCCCTTCCAGCAGCGCGATCGTGGACGAGCCCGTGGCGGCAGCCCACAGGGGCAGCCCGACGAGCGGTGCCGCAAACAGCAACAGCGCAACGATGCCCAGCTTGCGCGAGACTGGGTAGCTGTGGGCTTGGCCACCGCCGGGCTGTGCGATCTTCAAGCCCCACCAGCCCAGCAATCCCGCCACCGCGATGGCGGCGATCTGTCCCGCGGCCGCGGGCAGGACTATGGTCAGCAGCGCCGCCAGAATGGCCAGGGCGGCACGCAGACGATCCGGGCACAGCGCCTTGACCATCCCCCACACGGCTTGCGCCACGATGGCCACGGCCACAACTTTGAGCCCATGCACCCACCCGGACTGGGCCAGCCCCTGGTACTCGGCGATGCCGAAGGCAAACAGGATCAGCGCAATCGCTGATGGCAACGTGAACCCTGCCCAGGCTGCCAGCAATCCCGGCCAGCCCGCGCGGCCCAGCCCCAGCGCCATGCCCACCTGGCTGCTGGCGGGGCCGGGCAGAAATTGGCATAGGGCGACCAGATCGGAGTAGCTGCGGTCATCCAGCCAGCGGCGGCGTTCGACGAACTCCGAGCGGAAGTAGCCCAGGTGCGCGATCGGCCCGCCGAAGGAGGTCAACCCTAGCTTGAGGAAGGCGCCAAAGACCTCGACCGGTGTGCCACGTGCGGCAGCGGTATCCCGTTGGATGGTGTTGGGGAGGTTTGTCATTTGTGCATTGCCTCCCCGGTGAACTCCCGGATGCGTTCTTTGGCGAGTGCCAAGCCTTCCTTGCCCTTGGGCGTGATTGAGTAGAGCTTGCGAACGGTGCGCCCCTCACGCTCCTGGCGCGACACGAGATAGCCATCGCGCTCCATCTTGTGCAGCATCGGGTACAGCGTTCCTGGGGAGAGGCGGTAGCCGTGATGGGCCAGCTCGTCGATCATCCATTGCCCGTAGACCTCCTGTTCGGCCGCGTGGTGCAGCGCGTGCAGGCGGATCAGCCCCGACAGCAGGTTGTGGTGCTCCATTGCGCACGGTGTTGGTTTCTTTTTCATATCGAATTACGATAACGAAATTCGATAATATTACTTGCACGGGCGCTCAATGTCGTCGGTGCGCTGTCATGCCGGGGGGGGATGAGCCTGACCGTGCGCGCTTGGGAGACTTGACTTTTCAAGACAGTTGCTCACGCCTTCGCCCCTGCAGCGCTGCGCGCTTGACTTGCCTCCGGGAGATTGGCTCAAGGCCCATCCCCGCCGCGCTGTGCCTGGCGTTCCTGCAGCAGCGTCGATCGGTTACGCCGGCTAGGTCAGGCCCAGGTCTTACATGGGCTAATGGCTATGCCGGTGATGCACATCGGGGAAATGCGGATGGCTGTGCGTGATGGGTGCATGCCGGTGCGGATGCGAATGTGGCTCCACGCCGTCCCACGGGAAGTCGTGTGCATGGCGATGGTGTTCGTCATGCACATGCCGATGGGTGTGATCCAGCGGCTCATGCGTGTGCAGGTGTTCGTGCCGCTCGGTCAGGTGCAGCCAGACGCCGGCGCCCATCAGCGCGGCCGCCAGCCAGAACGCCATCGTGCTCGACTCGTGAAAGCCGGCGATGGCAATGACTGCGCCGATGAAGGGCGCGGTGGAAAAGTACGCCCCTGTGCGCGCGGAGCCGAGGCCGCGCAGCGCCAGCACGAATAGCACCAGACTGACTCCGTAGCCTGCCAGCCCGACGCTCATGGCCTGGGCCATGCGCGGCCAGGCGGGCAGCGTGGCGCCCAGCGCCATCGCCAGCGCAAGGTTGGTGATGCCGGCCACCAGCCCCTTGGTGCCCGCGATGAAAACGGCATCGGCGGCCGATACCTTGCGCGTCAGGTTGTTGTCCACAGCCCAGCATAGGCAGGCGCCCGCCACGGCGAGACTGCCGAGCGTGCTGCTTGATGGCGTGTCGCCGTGGCGCGGCCACGCCAGCAGCAGGCCGCCCGCCACGATGAAGAGCATGCCCAGCACGATGCGCCGGTCGGCGTTCTCGCGGAACACCACCCACGCCAGCACCGCCGTCAGCACCGATTCCAGATTGAGCAACAGCGACGCATCGGCCGCCGAGGTATGGGCCAGACCCATCATGAGCAGCACGGGGCCGAGCACGCCACCGCTGGCGATGGCGCCGAGCAGCCAGGGCCAGTCCCGTGCAGGCAGGCCGGGCGCGGCGAAGCCGCGATCCCTGATGAGGCGCACCAGCCACAGGCCGATGCCGCTGCCCAGGTACAACAGGCCGGCGAGCAGGATCGGAGCAATGTCGCCCGCAAGCTGCTTGGCGAAAGGTGTGCTGGCGCCGAACAGCAGCGCGGCCCCCAGAGCCGCGAGGATCGAGGGATGGCCCATCATGGATCAGCCGATGAATCAGTCGTCGAAAATGTCACCTTACACCGGATTCAATGGTTGCAATTCCAGTGAGCGGCCGATTGCAAAGGGCGGGCCGGCGCACGCGCCGCCGGGCTTTCGGGCTGCGCCCCGTGCCATCTTCGTCGTCACGGCCATTCGGCGTCAATCCCTTCCGCCTTCGCGCCTGCGGCGCTGCGCGCTTTGCTTGCCTCCAGGGGATCGGCGCAAGG
>PGEI01000137.1 GCA_002894305.1 Comamonadaceae bacterium CD01 | reverse complement strand
CCGTTTTGAGTATGTTCGCACCGCCAAAAATAGCGTTAACAGGCCCTACCTACAGCGTACCTACAGCGCGCCCGGCGGCGCATCGACCGGCTGGAACACGCCTTCGGCGCTGAGCTTGTCGATCATGCGCCGCGTCATCGACTGCGTGCTGCCATCGGGCGCGGTGAACAAAAACAGCGTGTTGCGCGGACTGCTCCAGGTCAGGCGCGTCAGCACCAGCCCCTGGCTGGTGCCGATCTGCACCCACTGGCCCAGCGGCAGGTCGTAGTGGCGCGGCTCGGCCGGCGCGGCGTCGGCCGCTGGCGCGGCCTCCAGATCCTTGAGCTCGGGCGGGTCGATCAACTGCGGCAGCCGCTCCAGGTTGTCCGCGTCCAGCAGCGGCTCATGCCGAGGCGGCGGCTCGGGCTCGGCCGGTGACTGCACGGGCAATGGCTCAGGCGCAGCCTGCGCCACGGGTTTCTCCGCAGACTCCGGGCCGGCCTGCGGCGCGTCGCCGCCGATGTCCAGATCCACTCCCGTGACCGGCCCGGCCTGCAGGTCGCCGTCGTCGGGCACCTCGCCCGTGGCCGGCGCCGAGGCATAGACCTGGGCCTGGCGCTGCAGCTGCGACAGGTAGCCGAGCATGCGCGAGACGCCCTCTTCGGGGTAGTCGATGCTGCGCAGGCCGTCGCGGATCACGCTGCGCATCTGCAGCAGCGCCGCCGCCAGCGGCCGCGGCTGGGCGCGCAGCTGCTCGGGCTGGGCGCAGCGCAGCAGCGTGGGCACCAGAGCGATATAGCCCTGCGGGTCGGGCGACTGCGCGTCGCCGCTGCGAATGTGCGCGACCACGTCGGCCCAGGGGCCGGTGATGAAGGCCTGCAGCGTGAGGGGCACGCGCTCGAAGTCGGCCAGGCGGCGCAGGTCGGCGGCCACCTGCTCGGCCAGCACCTGGCGCTGCTGCAACTGCTCGCGGTCGAGCTGCTGGTGCTCGTAATGGCTCCAGGCCTTCTCCAGCGCCTGCAGCACGCGCGCAAACGGCTTGGCGCTGCGCGTGTCGCTGGTGGCCAGGTAGGCCACCGCCTTGTTCACGACGTGGATGAAGCGCCGCCAGCCCGCGGCGTCCTCGCTGGCGTACTGCAGGCTGCGCTGCGTCATCTCGTCGAGCAGTTGGCGCGCCGGGTGCGCGGGATTGCTGAAAAAGCCCGAGTCGTAACGCACCAGTTGCTGCAAAGCGGGTTCGAGCTTTTGCACCGCGCGCTGCATGGGCACCAGCAGGCGCGTGTCGTGGCTGATGTTGTCGACCATGCGCGCGACGACGTCGTGCGACGCCTGACCTTGCTGCCCCCCCGTGCCCGCGGAAAGCCCCCCGGGCAGGCTTGCCTGCCAGTAGCTGGCAGCGACGCCAGAGACCGGGCTGGTGCGGCCGGCCGCGCCGCCGTGGGCCGCCGCGCCATAGGACGATCCGCCCGGGTGCGCGGCGCGGCCCGTGCCTGCGCGGCCCATGGCCGGTGCCTGCCAGTCGGCGGCAAAGGGGTCGCCGCCGGCGGCCAGCATCTGGCGCAGCATGCCGGCGGTGAGCATGTCCTCGTCGACCGCCGCACCCGCGCCATAGCCGCCGTAGCCGCCATGGCCTGCTCCATGGCCTGTATAGCCTGCGGCGTAGGCGCTGTCGCCCACTGCCCCGTGGCCGCTGCTGTGGCCAAAGACCGGTGCGGGGCCCGAGGGCAGGTAGCCGCCGCCCAGGTGGCTGCTGCCATAGCCGACGGTGTAGGCGCCCGCGCCGGGCTGCGCGCGGGCGTAGCCCACGGGCTCGACGCCGTGCTCGCGCAGGCTTTGCGCTGCCTGGCGGTAGGTCTGCACCAGCTGGCGGCCCAGCTGGTCGCGCAGGGTGTTCATCCACAGCTGGCGCACCTCGGCGGACACGCCGGTGGCGGCAATGACTTGCTGCAGCGCGCGGATGTAGTTCTCCGGGCGCAGCGGGTTGCCTTCGGGCTGCACGTGTTGCAGGCCCTGGGCGGCGCTGACCAGCGCGTCGAGCTCGGGCAGCGCGACCTCGGTAGCCAGCGTCACCGCCTGCTGCGCGCGCGCCAGCTCGACGTGTGCCAGCACGTCGGCATCGTCCATCAGCACCAGTTCATCGAGGTCGACGCTGCCGCGCTGCCCCTGCTGGGCACGCGCCTGCGACGGGCCTTCGGCAAAAATCTCCAGCAGCGCCGTTGGAAAGTCCTTGCGCAGCTTCGCCTCGTGCTGGCCGAGCAGGCGCTGGCCGTCGCTCAGCAGGTCGCGCCGCTGCAGGTCGCGCACCGTCGCCTCTTCCTGCAGCAGTGTGCTGCGCGTGGCCTCTATCAGCAGGCCCAGCATGGCGTCGCTGTCCTGTATGGCCTTGACCACACAGGCGCGAAAAACCGATCGGGCACGGGTTGCAGACAGGGCCATGGCGCAGGACGCGGGAGATAGGCTGGGAAACGGGCGGGTTCGAGCCGCCCAATACTACTACCGGACCCGCCCTTACTTGAGCGCCTTGTAGCGCATGCGCTTGGGCGCCGCGCCCTCGGCGCCCAGGCGCTTCTTCTTGTCGGCCTCGTACTCCTGGTAGTTGCCGTCGAAGAACACCCACTGGCTGTCGCCCTCGGCGGCCAGGATATGCGTGGCGATGCGGTCGAGGAACCAGCGGTCGTGGGAAATCACCAGCACCGTGCCGGCGTATTCCAAGAGCGCGTCTTCCAGCGCGCGCAGGGTTTCCACGTCCAGGTCGTTCGAGGGTTCGTCCAGCAGCAGCACGTTGCCGCCCTGGATCAGCGTCTTGGCCAGGTGCAGGCGCCCGCGCTCGCCGCCCGAGAGGTTGCCGACCTTCTTCTGCTGGTCCTGGCCGTTGAAGTTGAAGCGGCCCGCGTAAGCGCGCGAGGCCATCTGGAACTTGCCGACGTTGATGATGTCCAGCCCGCCCGAGATGTCCTCCCACACCGTCTTGTCGTTGGCCAGCGCATCGCGCGACTGGTCGACGTAGGCCATCTTGACGGTCTGGCCGACGATGACCTGACCGCTGTCGGGCTGCTCCTTGCCGGCGATCATCTTGAACAGCGTCGATTTACCGGCACCGTTCGGGCCGATGATGCCGACGATGGCACCCGCCGGGATGTTCATGCTCAGGTTGTCGATCAGCACGCGGTCGCCAAAGCTCTTGGTCACGCCATGGAACTCGATCACCTGCGTGCCCAGCCGCTCGGCCACGGGGATGAAGATTTCCTGCGTCTCGTTGCGGCGCTGGTATTCGTAGTCGGACAGTTCCTCGAAGCGCGCGATACGGGCCTTCGATTTGGCCTGGCGCCCCTTGGCGTTCTGGCGCACCCACTCCAGCTCCTTCTTCAGCGCCTTGGCGCGCGCCTCCTCGCCCTTTTGCTCCGACTCCAGGCGGGCCTGCTTCTGCAGCAGCCACTCGGTGTAGTTGCCCTTGTAGGGAATGCCGTGGCCGCGGTCGAGCTCCAGAATCCACTCGGCAGCGTTGTCCAGGAAGTAGCGGTCGTGGGTGATGGCCACGACGGTGCCGGGAAAGCGGTGCAAAAACTGCTCCAGCCACTCGACCGACTCGGCATCCAGGTGGTTGGTCGGCTCGTCGAGCAACAGCATGTCGGGCTTGGACAGCAGCAGCTGGCACAGCGCCACGCGGCGCTTCTCGCCGCCCGACAGCTTGCCGATCACCGCCTCCCAGGGCGGCAGGCGCAGCGCGTCGGCGGCAATCTCCAGCTGGTGCTCGCTGTCGGTGCCGGCGGCGGCAATGATGGCCTCGAGCTTGGCCTGCTCGGCGGCCAGCGCGTCGAAGTCGGCGTCTTCCTCGGCGTAGGCGGCGTAGACCTCGTCCAGGCGCGCGCGGGCGTTGTTCACCTCGGCCATCGCCTCCTCCACCGCCTCGCGCACCGTGTGCTCGGGGTTGAGCTGGGGCTCCTGCGGCAGGTAGCCGATCGAGAGGCCCGGCATGGGAATGGCCTCGCCTTCGATCTCCTTGTCGATGCCGGCCATGATCTTCAAGAGCGAGGACTTGCCCGAGCCGTTCAGGCCGAGCACGCCGATCTTGGCGCCGGGGAAAAAGGACAGCGAAATGTCTTTCAAGATCTGGCGCTTCGGGGGCACCGTCTTGGAGACGCGGTTCATCGAGAAAACGTACTGGGCCATGGATTTTTTACAACAACTGTCAAACAAAAAGACGCCCCCTGGGGCGCTCGCAACCGTCGATTATCGGTGCATGCGACAATAGCGGGCGTTTCGGGCTCCAGTTGCCCGGGGCATCAGCATTGATGCTGGGGACGACGGAAAGCATTTTCCCGGCTCCCACCCATTGAAATCCATCTGCCTTCCGAACTGGCTCGGCGGCTTCGCAAGAAGCGCCACGACAGGCCGATACCCAGCAAACCCAGCGCCCCGGATGGGCGCATCTGCACACACATGAACTTTGAAGAACTGAAGCTGGCACCGGCGATCCTGCAAGCCGTGCGCGAACTCGGCTATACCGCCCCCACTCCCATTCAGGCCCAGGCCATCCCGGCCGTCCTGGCAGGCCACGACCTGCTCGCCGGCGCACAGACCGGCACCGGCAAGACCGCCGCCTTCACGCTGCCCATGCTGCAGCGCCTGAGTGAAAGCGCCGCCCCCGGCAGCAAGCACATCCGCGCCCTGGTGCTCACGCCCACGCGCGAACTGGCCGCGCAGGTCGAGGAGTCGGTGCGCACCTATGCCAAGCACCTGGACATCCGCTCCACCGTCATCTTCGGCGGCGTCGGCATGAACCCGCAGATCGAGCGCATCCGCCGCGGCGTGGACGTGCTCGTGGCCACGCCCGGGCGCCTCTTGGACCTGCAGCAGCAGGGCTACATGGACCTGTCGCAGGTCGAGATCCTGGTGCTCGACGAAGCCGACCGCATGCTCGACATGGGCTTCATCCACGACGTCAAGAAGGTGCTGGCGCTGCTGCCCAAAAGCAAGCAAAGCCTGCTGTTCTCGGCCACCTTCAGCGACGAGATCCGCGACCTGGCCGGCCACCTGCTGAACAACCCGCAAAGCATCCAGGTCACGCCGCGCAACACCACGGTGCAGCGCATCAGCCAGGTCATCCACCCGGTGGGCCGCGCCAAGAAGAAGCAGGTGCTGCTGCACATCATCCAGCAGCACGACTGGAGCCAGGTGCTGGTGTTCACGCGCACCAAGTTCGGCGCCAACAACGTCGCCGACTTCCTGACCAAGAACGGCGTCAGCGCCATGGCGCTGCACGGCAACAAGAGCCAGAGCGCGCGCACCCAGGCGCTCGAAGGCTTCAAGACCGGCCAGATCCGTGCGCTGGTCGCCACCGACATCGCGGCGCGCGGCATCGACATCGACGATCTGCCGCACGTCGTCAACTACGAGATCCCCAACATCCCCGAGGACTACGTGCACCGCATCGGCCGCACCGGCCGCGCCGGCCGCGAGGGCCACGCCGTCAGCCTGGTGTGCATGGACGAAGAGGGCTTCATGATGGAGATCGAGCGCTTCACCAAGCAGGAGATTCCGGTGCAGGTCATCGAAGGCTTCGGCCCCGACGAGGGCGAGCAGGCCGAGCCCATCGCCATGGGCCGCCAGACCCTGTGGGGCGGCGCCGGCAGGCCGCCCAGCCGCGAAGTCATGCAGGCCGCGGCCAAGGCTGCGCGCCAGGAGATGGTCGAGCGCATCCGCGCCAACAAGACGCCCCAGGGCGGCAACGGACGCGGCGCGCGCAAGAGCCACGGCAACGGCGCAGCCGCCGAGCCCGGCCAGCGCAGCGGCGAGCGTGACGGCGACCGCGGCCGCCAGCGCCCCAACCCGGCGCGCGCCCCGCAGCAGCACGGCCACGGCCACGGCGGCCAGGGCCACGGCGGCCAGCGCCAGCGCAGCGGCCAGGCGCCGCAGCGCCACGGCCAGCGCCAGGACGACAGCCAGCCGCGCGGCGAAAACGCCCACCTGGGCACGCAGGCAGGCTTTGGCCTGGGGCCGCGCGGCAGCGGCACGCGCGGCGGCGGCCAGCCCGACCCGATGCGCACCAGCGTCGACATGATGAGCGACCGCGCACGCCGCGGCGGCGGTGGCGGCCAGCGCCGCCCGCGTGGCGGCGGCGGCTTCGGCCGCTGAACCCTCGCACACCGGCGGCCCCTGGCGGGCCGCCGGCCCGCCCGGTACGCGGCCGCGCACCAGCGCCGCACGACACCGTCCAAGGAAACCACCAACCCACACGCCGTACACGATGCCGACGTCCCACCGCCCCCACGCCCAATCCTGCCCCGCTCCCACCCGGCACCGATGGTCACTGGCCGCCGTGGCACTGTCGGCCAGCCTGCTGGCCGCATGCACCAGCACCCCGCTGCCGCCCTGGCCCCAGTCCACGGACAGCACGCAAGCGGGCGGCCCGGCGCTGGATGCAGGCGCCGGCACGGCGCAGCCCAATGGCAATGGCGCGCCCGCCCTGGAAGCCGGTGCGCAAACCACGCCCGTGGCCACGTCCGCGCTGCAGTCGGGCAGCACCGACGACCAGGGCAACGCCCTGCCCTATGGCAGCGCGGTCGCGGCGCGCTTTGCCGCGCCCGCGGTGCACTACGACACACCCGGCCTGCAAGCCAACCGCCGCGCGTTCACGACGAATGCCGAGCTGTCGCAATGGCTGACCGACCTGGCCGCCCAGGCGCAAGGCGGCACTCGTGCGCAGCTGCTCAACCTGGGACTGTCGCAGCGCGGCTCAGCGCTGCAGGCGCTGGTGCTGACGCAGGAAGCCAGCGCCAGCGCGGCCGCGCTGCAGGCCAGCCAGCGCCCGACGGTGCTGCTGGTCGGCCAGCAGCATGGCGATGAGCCTGCCAGCGCCGAGGCGCTGCTGGTCATTGCGCGCGAGCTGGCGCAAGGCCTGCTGGAGCCGCTGCTGGCGCGCATCAACGTCATCGTCGTACCGCGCGCCAACCCCGACGGCGCCGAGGGCGGCGAGCACGCCACCGCCGACGGCACCGATCTGGACCGCGACCACCTGCTGCTGGCCACGCCCGAGGCGCGCGCGCTGGCCCGGCTGGCCGACGACTACGGCCCGGCCATCGTCGTCGACGCACACGAATACCCTGCGATGGGCCGCTTTGCCGAGATCTTTGGTGCTGCCCCGCGCGAGGATCTGCTGGTCGACGGCGCCACCGTCGCCAACGAGCCCGAATTCCTGCACAAGGCCACGCGCGAATGGCTGATCGAGCCGATGCAGCAGGCGCTGCAGTCCGCCGCGCTGCGCGCCGGCCCGTACTGGCGCGCCAGCGCCCAGGCGGGCGACCCGCACCTGCTCGCCGGCAGCACGCGCGCCGATGCGCTGCGCAACGCCAGCGCGCTCAAGACCGCAGCCAGCCTGGCCATCCACTCGCACGGCTCCGACCTGGGCCGCGCCGAGCTGCAGCGGCGCGTGCACGCCCAGGTCACCGCACTGTCCAGCGTGCTGCACTCGGCCATGCAGCGCGCCGAAGACCTGGCCAAGGTGCGCACCTACGTCGAGCGCAACACCGCCGCGCAGGCCTGCCACGGCCAGGCCGTGATTGCCGCGGCGCCAACGACGGCGCAGCGCGAACTGCTGGCGCTGGACCTGGCCACCGGCGAGGATCGCGCGCTGCAGCTGCCCTGGGACGGCGCGCCGCTGCGCGCGCTGCACGAGCGCCCGCAGGCCTGCGGCTACTGGCTGGCGGCCGACGCCCGCGACGCCGCGCAGCGCCTGCGCACGCTGGGCCTGCAGGTCATGCGCGTGGCCGAGAACGGATCGGTGCTGGTCGACAGCTGGCGCGCGCTGCCCGCCGGCCACCTGCCGCTGACCGCGCAAAGCCAGCCGCAGGACGCACCCGCGCAGCTGGATCTGGTGCGCAACGCCATCGACGTTCCCGCCGGCAGCTACTACCTGCCGCTGAACCAGCCGCTGGCCTGGCTGGCGGTCGCCGCGCTCGAAGCCGACGCGCCATCCAGCTACCTCTCCCGCCACCTGCTGCCCGACCTGGCAGCCAGCGCCCGCGTCATGGGGCCGACGTCGCTGATCTTCGAGGGCAGCGACTGATTCCATTTTTCAATCAATCGGGTACGCGAAGGCGCAGCGCAGACA
>PGEI01000136.1 GCA_002894305.1 Comamonadaceae bacterium CD01 | reverse complement strand
ACAAGCGAAGCCGACAAAGTAATCGGTTGATATGGAAATGGAATCAGGGATGATCGCTTTGCAGGTGTGACCCACCGCTTTGCTGGTCGCGCGGGCGCGGCGTGGGCAGGGCGCCGCCTTGCTCCAGGATGGGGTAGGCGATCGAGCAGATCAGCGAGTTGATGCGCTTCATGTCGCTGATCAGGTCGATGTGCAGCGAGCTGGTCTCCATGCTCTGCACGGTGCGCTCGGACAGGCGCATCAGGTGGTTGGTGGCGTAGGAGCGCTCCAGGTTGCGAAACAGCGCCTTCTCTTCCAGCAGACGCTGCGCGTCGCGCACGTTGCCGTTGAGGAATACGCTCATGCCCAGGCGCAGGTTGTTGACCAGGCGCTGGTGCAGCTCGGAGATCTCCCGCAGGCCCGCTTCGGAGAACTTGAAACCGCGGCGGATCTTCTTCTCCTCGATGTCCTGGATGATGCGCTCGACGATGTCGCCAATCTGCTCCATGTTGATCGTGAAGCTCAGGATGTCGGTCCAGCGCCGGCTCTCCTTCTCGCCCAGGTCGTCGCGCGGCACCTTGGTCAGGTAGTACTTGATCGACGAATACAGCGTGTCGACCTCGTCGTCCATCTTGCGCAGGCGCTCGGCCTGGGCCTCGTCGTTGTCGCGGATCACGTGCATCACGCCCACCAGCATGGTCTCGACCACGTCGGCCTGGTACAGCGCCTCGCGCACCGCAAACGAGATCGCCAGCGACGGCGTGCCCAGCGCCGAGGGGTCGAGGTGGTGCGGGCGGTCGCCCGGCGCGGGCGCGGGCTTGGGCAGCACGCGGCTGATCAGCTGCGCCACCCACTGTGTCAGCCCGATGAAGCCGACGCTGATGATGATGTTGTAGGCCAGGTGAAACAGCACCACGCTGTGCGCCGTGCCCGGCAGGAGCGGCTCGACGTAGCGGATCCACGTGCCGATGAAGGGCGCCATCAGCGCCACGCCCATGATCTTGAAGAACATGTTGCCAATGGTCACCTGGCGCACCTCGACGCTGGACTTGGCCATGGTCAGCACCGCCGCCAGGCCGTTGCCCAGGTTGGCGCCCAGCACCATCCCGAGGGCCATGCCCAGTGGGACGACCTGGGTGTCGGCCATCGCGGCGATCAGGAGCACGACGGCCAGGCTGGAGTAGGAGACGATGGCCAGGATCGCGCCGACGATGATCTCGGCGGTCAGGTCGCTGGCCATGGTCTCCAGAATCAGGTGGGTGATGGGCGAGGCCATCATCGGCTCGGTGGCCTGCACCACGCGCTCCAGCGCCAGCAGCATCAGCCCCAGGCCAATGAAGACCTGCCCCACGCGCCCGGCAGTGGTGGCCTTGCTCGACACGTACAGCACCACGCCCACGAAGATGAACACCGGTGACAGCCATGACAGGTCTTGCGAGAACAGCAGCGCCATCAGCGCGGTGCCGATGTCGGCGCCGCGCATCACCGCCAGCGCCGCCGGCAGCGTGATCAGCCCCTGGCCGACGAAGGAGGCGGTCATCAGCGAGGTGGCGGTGCTCGACTGCACCAGCGCGGTCACGCCGATGCCCGCCAGCGCGGCGGTGAAGCGGTTGCCCAGGCTCTTGGCAAGTATCGTGCGCAGGTTGGCGCCAAACACCCGCAGCACGCCCGTGCGTACCAGCTGGGTGCCCCAGATCAGCAGGGCGACGGCGGCCAACAAGTTCAACAAATGCTTCATAAAACCGGGCGGTGGACACGGGGTGCGACGACGAGTCGCGGAAAAACCTTACACCATAACCCCAAACAGGGACTTGCGTTGACGTTGCAAGGGCAAGGCGCGCGCCTTGGGCCTTTCTCCCCATGGACTTGCTCCGCCTGCAGCATGCACCGCAATGCCCGAGCCATGGCCTGCGGCTTGCCCGAAGTGACTGGCAAAATCGGCCACAATTGTCAGTATTTGTTTAATTTTTTTCTATTGGTACTGAAACGATGTGGAACAACCTGCGCATCACCCACCGCTATCTGATGGTGTTGCTCGGCTGCTGGCTGTCGGGCGCCGTGGTCATCGGGGTCGGCTTCTGGGGCTTGTATATGGCGCGAAACAGTCTGCAGGAGGTGCACGGCCACGCCATGGTGCTGGCGCTCAAGGCCGGCGACGCGGCCGATCTGACGGTGCACAACCGCCTGCAGGTGCTGCTGGCCTTCCAGCATGCGCCGGACGGTGCGCTGGCAGGGCTGCACGATCACCCGGTGCAGGAGCACCTGGACGCGGTGGCGGCCAATCGCGCCCAGGTGTCGCAGGAGATGCAAGCGCTGTCAGAGCAGGCGCTGGGCGACGAGGAGAAGGCCTTGGCGCGCGGCATGCAGCAGGCGCGCCAGGCCTGGGTGGCGCAGCTGGACAAGGCGGTGCAGGCGCTGCAGGCGGGTAACTATGACGACCAGGTGATGGCCGGCTTTCTGGCCGCCGGGCAGTTCGAGGGCAATGCGCTGGTGCAGGCGTCGCAGCGGTTCCGGGCCTACCAGGTGGCGCGTGCCGACGCGGCCTACCAGGCGGCCGAGCAGCGCTACCGCCAGGGCTTGTGGTGGTTTGCCGGCGCCATCGTGCTGCTGGGCCTTCCCGCGTCGCTGCTGGCGCTGGCGCTGCTGGCGCGGCTGGTGCGCGGGTTCGCGCGCGCCAACCGCGCAGCCGCGGCGATTGCCGCCAGCGACCTGACCCAGCCGATCACCGCGAGCGGCAGCGACGAGATTGCCCGGATGCTGCAGCAGATGGAGGCAATGCGTAGCAACCTCAGCCGCACGATCGGCCAGGTGCGCGACGGCGCGCAGGCGATTGCCGGCGCGTCGACCCAGGTGGCGGCGGGTACGCAGGATCTGTCCTCGCGCACCGAGCAGCAGGCCAGTGCGCTGGAGCAGACCGCGTCGGCCACCGAGCAGCTGTCGGGCACGGTGCAGAACAATGCCGACAGCGCGCTGCAGGCCAACCAGCTGGCCAGCGCCGCCACAGGTGTGGCGCAGCGTGGCGGCCAGGTCGTGGGGCAGGTGGTCGACACGATGGAGGCGATCAACACCAGCTCGCGCAAGATCGTCGACATCATTGGCGTGATCGACGGCATTGCCTTCCAGACCAACATCCTGGCGCTGAACGCGGCGGTTGAGGCGGCGCGCGCCGGCGAGCAGGGCCGCGGCTTTGCGGTGGTGGCCGGCGAGGTGCGGGCGCTGGCGCAGCGCAGCGCCCAGGCGGCGCGCGAGGTCAAGGACTTGATCACCGATTCGGTGGGCAAGGTAGACGTGGGCACGCAGCAGGTGGCGCAGGCCGGCGCGACGATGCAGGAGATCGTCAGCGGCATCCAGAACGTGGCAGGCATCGTCGACGAGATCGCCAGCGCCAGCCGCGAGCAGTCGATGGGCTTGTCGCAGATCAACCAGGCGGTGTCGCACCTCGATGGCGTGACGCAGCAAAACGCCGCGCTGGTCGAGCAGACCTCGGCCGCGTCCAGCGCGCTGCAGGAGCAGGCGCGCCAGCTGGCCGAGCTGGCCGCCAGCTTCCGGCTGGAGCAGGGTGCGGCAGTGAATCGGCGGTCGTCCGCCGCGCCGGAGCTGGCGTTGCAGGCGGCGGCAAGCGCCCTGGTCGGCTACGCGCCGCAGGCGTGACGCCCGCCAGCCGCCCGCCGCGCTGCGGTGGCGGGTGGATTCAGGCCGGGTTCTTGCGCCGCAGGCGCAGCAGCTCGTCGAGCACCAGGCAGGCTGCGCCGACGCTGATCGCCACGTCTGCCAGGTTGAACGCGGGAAAGTGCCCGCGGTAGAACAGGCCGGCCAGCCACGGCCAGTGAAAGTCCAGGAAGTCGACGACGTAGCCGTGCTGCAGCCGGTCGACGACGTTGCCCACGGCGCCGCCCAGGATGCTGGCCAGCGAGAACGCGAACAGCCGCTGGCCCGGGTGCTGGCGCAGCTGCCAGACGATGAAGCCCGCCGCCGCCACGCCCAGCGCGGTGAACAGCCAGCGCTGCCAGCCACCGGCATCGGCCAGCAGCGAGAACGCGGCGCCCGTGTTGTGCGCGCGCACGATGTTGAAGAAGCCGGTGACCGGCGTTGCGTCGCCCCAGGCGTAGTGCTGCAGGATCAGCGCCTTGCTCCACTGGTCGAGCAGCGCCAGCACGCCGGCCCAGGCCAGCCAGGGCCACAGCCGCGCGCTGGCGGCCGCGTCATCGCGCGCGGCCATGCTCAGGCGTACGCCCGGGTTTCGCCCGCGCCGTGCAGATTGCTGTCGCAGCGCCCGCACAGCGTGGGGTGGGCCGGGTTGGCGCCCACGTCGGCGCGCCAGTGCCAGCAGCGCTCGCACTTGGCGTGCTCGCTGGCCTGCACGTCGACAGCCAGCGCATCGCCGGCGTGGACGCTGGCGGCGCTGGTGATGAGGACGAACTTCAGGTCGTCGCCCAGCGACTGCAGCAGCGCCAGGTCTTCGGGTTGGGCGGCCAGCCGGACCTCGGCCTGCAGCGACGCCCCGACATCGCCCGCCTCGCGCCGGTGCTCGATCTCCTTGTTCACCACGTCGCGGATGGCGCGCAGGCGCTCCCACTTGGCCAGCAGCGCGTCGTCTCCCGCGGGCAGCGTCTGGTAGGTCTCCAGGAAGATGCTGGGCGAGCTGCCGAACACCTTCCACGCCTCTTCGGCCGTGAACGACAGAAACGGCGCCATCCAGCGCAGCATGGCGTGCGTGATCTGGTGCAGCGCGGTCTGGGCGCTGCGCCGCGCCAGGCTCTTGGCGGCGCTGGTGTACAGGCGGTCCTTCAGGATGTCCAGATAGAAGCCGCCCAGGTCTTCCGAGCAGAACAGCTGCAGCTTGGAGACCACTGGGTGGAATTCGTAGACCTTGTAGTGCGCCAGCACCTCGGCCTGGAACTGCGCGGCACGCGCCAGTGCCCAGCGGTCGATCTCCAGCAGATCCTGATGGGCGACGGCGTCCTGCGCCGGATCGAAGTCGCTGGTGTTGGCCAGCAGAAAGCGCAGCGTGTTGCGGATACGGCGGTAGGCGTCGACAACGCGCGCCAGGATCTTGTCGTCGATGCCCAGGTCGCCAGAGTAGTCGGTGGACGCGCACCACAGGCGGATGATCTCGGCGCCCATCTTCCCGCTGACCTGCTGCGGCGAGACGGTGTTGCCCAGCGACTTGCTCATCTTCTTGCCCTGGCCGTCGACGGTGAAGCCGTGGGTGAGCAGCCCGCGGTAGGGCGCGCGCCCGTAGATGGCGCTGGCCAGCAGCAGCGAGCTGTGGAACCACCCGCGGTGCTGGTCGTGCCCCTCCAGGTACAGGTCGGCCTCGGGGCCCTCGTCGTGGTGCATGCCGGCGTGGGTGCCGCGCAGCACATGCCAGAAGGTCGAGCCCGAGTCGAACCAGACCTCAAGGATGTCGGTGCTCTTGGTGTAGGCCTTGGCGTCCTCGGAGCCCAGGATTTCTTCCGTCGTCACGCGGCTCCAGGCCTCGATGCCGCCCGCCTCCACGATGGCGGCCGCCTGGTCGATGATCTCCATGGTGCGCGGGTGCAGCTCGCCCGAGTCCTGGTGCAGGAAGAAGGGCAGGGGCACGCCCCAGCTGCGCTGGCGCGAGATGCACCAGTCCGGGCGCCCGGCAATCATGTCGCGCAGGCGCGCCTGGCCGTTCTCGGGGTAGAAGTGGGTGTGCTCGATGGCTTCGAGCGCAATCTGGCGCAGCGTCTTGGCCGGCTTTTGCGCCGGGTCGGTAAACACGCCCTCGCCCTCGTCCATGCGGATGAACCACTGCGCGGCGGCGCGGTAGATCACCGGGCTCTTGTGGCGCCAGCAGTGCGGGTAGCTGTGTGTGATGCCGGCCGTGCCCATCAGGCGGCCGGCGACCTTCAGCGCGTCGATGATGACGGGCACCGCCTTCCAGATGGGCTGGCCGCCAAACAGCGGAAAGTCCGCCGCGTACTGGCCGTTGCCTTGCACCGGGTTGAGGATGTCTTCGTACTTCAGGCCGTTGGCCACGCAGCTGTTGAAGTCGTCCACGCCATAGGCGGGCGAGGAGTGCACGATGCCGGTGCCGTCCTCGGCGGTGGCGTAGTCGGCCACGTAGACCGGCGAGATGCGGTCATAGCCCGCATCGGCAGCGCTGAGCGGGTGCTTGAAGGGCATGTGGTCGAGCTTTTGCCCGACGGTGGTGGCGACCACTTTGCCGGCAATGCCCCAGCGCTCCAGGCATTTGTCGACCAGCGCGCTGGCCAGGACGAGCAGGCCGCGGTCGGTGTCGACCAGGCTGTATTCCAGCTCGGGATTGACGTTGAGCGCCTGGTTGGCCGGAATCGTCCAGGCGGTCGTCGTCCAGATCACTGCGAACGCCGGCTTGTCGAGCTGCTTGAGGCCAAAGGCCTCGGCCAGCCGGGCCGGGTCGGCCGCGGGGAACATCACGTCCAGCGTCTGGCTCTGCTTGTCCTGGTACTCGATCTCGAACTCGGCAAGCGAGCTGGCGCAATCGAAGCACCAGTACACGGGTTTGAGGCCGCGGTAGACAAAGCCGCGCTCCATGACTTTCTTGAGCGCGCGCAACTCGCCCGCTTCGCTCGCGTAGTTCATGGTCTTGTACGGGTTGTCCCATTCACCGAGCACGCCCAGGCGCTTGAAGTCCTCCATCTGCTGCGCGATCTGCTCGGAGGCAAACGCCCGGCCGCGCGCCTGCATCTCGTCGCGTGGCAGGTTGCGTCCGTGCAGCTTCTCGATGGCGTTCTCGATCGGCAGGCCGTGGCAGTCCCAGCCGGGGGTGTAGAGCGCGTCAAAGCCTTCGAGCTGGCGGCTTTTGACGATCATGTCCTTGAGGATCTTGTTCATCGCATGGCCGATGTGGATCTGGCCGTTGGCATACGGCGGGCCGTCGTGCAGGATGAATTTGGGCGCACCCCGGCGCGCATCGCGCAGCTGTTTGTACACACCTTGCTCGTCCCATTCCTTGACCCAGGCGGGCTCGCGCCTGGGCAGGTCGCCGCGCATCGGGAACGGCGTGTCGGGCATGTTCAGCGTGGCGCGGTAGGGGTTGTCGGCTGGCTTGCGCTTGCCGCCGGCGGCTTGGGTCTCAGACATGGATTACCTTCAAAACAGGAACGTGCAGGCGGCTTGCCTGCAGGGGGCATCGGGTGTGCGGGAGGCAGGGGCTGGCGCGCCCCGTCAAATTCGGTCGCGCGTGGTCTGGCGGCGGATGTCGGTGTGGCTGGGCAGCGCGGCAAAGTACGCGCGGGCGTCTTCGCAGTCCCGGGCAATGCCTTGGGTGAGCGCCGCGAGGCTGTCGTATTTGCGCTCTTCGTGCAGTTTGTGCAGCAGTTCCACGCGGATGATTTTACCGTAGCCCCCCTCGGCGCCCAGGTGGGCGGGCCACTGCAGGCAGTGCGTCTCCAGCAGCACGCGCCCGCCGTTCACGTCGCGCGGATCCAGCGATGGGCGCACGCCCAGGTTGGCCACGCCGGGCAGCGGTGCGTCGCTCAGGCCGTGCACCAGCACCGCAAAAATGCCGCTGGCCGCCGGCTTCCAGTGGGTGAAGCGCAGGTTGAGCGTGCGAAAGCCGTCGCCCAGGCCCCGGCGCGACTCGGCCAGGCTGCGTCCCAGCTTGCGCCCGTGCACCACGTGGCCGCTGATCGCGTAGGGGCGGCCCAGCAGGCGCTCGGCGTCCTGCATGCGGCCTTCGGCCAGCGCCGCGCGCACCTCGGTGCTCGATACGCGCAGGCCGTGCACCTCGTAGCTCATCATGCGCGCCACGTCGAAGCCCTGCCGCTGGCCGCAGGTGTCCAGCAGCGCGTAGTCGCCCTGGCGCTGGCTGCCAAAGCGAAAGTCGTCGCCCACCAGCACGTAGCGCGCACCCAGGCCGCGCACGATCACCTGGTCGATGAAGTCCTGCGCCGACAGCGCGGCGAATGCTGCGTTGAAGGGCTGAACCACCACCTGGTCGATACCGCAGCGCTCGAGCTCCAGCAGCTTGTCGCGCAGCGTGCCGATGCGCGCGGGCGCCAGCTCGGGCTTGCGGTGCGCCTGGGCAAAGTAGTCGCGCGGGTGCGGCTCGAAGGTCAGCGCGCAGCTGGCAATGCCGCGCTGGCGCGCCTCGTTGCCCAGCAGCGCCAGCATGGCCTGGTGGCCGCGGTGCACGCCGTCAAAGTTGCCAATGGTCAGCGCACAGGCGCTGGCCAGCTGGGGGCGCTGGAAGCCACGGAAGATTTTCATGGGAATGCTTTGGTTTTGCTAGTGCAGTGTTCGACGCTATCTGCGACATAAAACCGCGTCTTTTCG
>PGEI01000135.1 GCA_002894305.1 Comamonadaceae bacterium CD01 | reverse complement strand
GGGTTCCGCCGCCGTGATCTCCGCGCTTCCCTCGACGGCTACGGCAAAAACTGCCGACGGTAAATATCTGATATATCTGAGTTTGTCCTATTCTGGAAATAATTGGCAGGATGAGGCTGCGAACATTGTCAAGGCGCTGGCGGCAACACCCCCCTACGACAAGACGGTCGAACTGAAAGAAGTCATCTCGGGAGTCGATCCGCAGGCACAAATCTCCGCCTATGAGAGCATGATTCAAGCGGGGGCCGATGCCATCATCAGCTGGCCCATCGGGCCAACCGCGCTCAATCGTGTGATCAGGCAGGGGTGCAAGCAGGGCGTGAAGTTCTTCATGTACGACGGGACCGTCACGGAACCATGTGCGTACAACATCAGCTACATCACTTCAGGGCCTGGAGAGAATACGGCCCAGTATCTGGTGAATGTGCTTGACGGCAAGGGAAAGATTTTCATGGCTCGCGGTGTTCCCGGAAATTCGGTCGATGAACGGCATTACCGTGGTGCCAAATACATTTTCGATCAGTATCCCGGAATCAAGGTGGTCGATACCTATTACGGGCGCTGGGATAACGCGGTCAATCAGAAGGAAACGGCAGCCGCATTGGCAGCCCACCCCGACGTGGACGGCATATGGTCCGAGGATGGCGAGTTTGGCGCGTTGCAGGCCATGATCGATGCCAAGCGCATCGTCCCGCTCGTTGGCGGGACAACGAACGGGTTCCGGTTGGCGCTCTTGAATCCAGATCTCGTCAAGAAGGGGCTGAAAGGTGCGACTTCCTATTCGGCACCTGCGCAGTCCGGTTATACGTTCAAATTGATGATGCAGATCCTGACTGGGAAAACCAAATTGGCACCTGGTAACTACCAGTACCCGTTGCCGTGGGCAAATCAGGACGAGTTGAAGATGTGCAAGGGCGGTGATTTCGTCGATGGCTGCAATACCTTGCCGGAAGGCGTGGTGCCCAATGGCTTTATTGATGCGTCGCTGGATAGCACCTTCCTGCCTGAAATCAATGTGCAAGCGGTCTTGACTGGAAAACCGGTTCCTGGGAAGACGATTCAGCCCTTGCCGGAACCTTTGCTCGGCAAGGCGCCGAACATGCCCGGATTGAATTGCGATAAATGTAAAGCTGAACCTGCCGCGGATATGTACAAGCTGACAGAGGTGAAGCCGACCGTGGCGCCAGGCAAGTAACGATGGGCGATTATTAACCACTCCAGGAGCGACGCATGATTCTCACGAATAAGGATGAGAGATTGACGCAGGAGGTCATTGGTGCCGGGCAAGTCATGCGCCGGGCTCCGGCCGGTGAGGATAGCCATTTGGCGCACCTCGCTGATAGCGCTGCGGGTATCGAGACTGAGTTGAAGCATGCGTTTTACGAGTTGCGTGGTCTTGTGGGTGAGGTCGGCGGACTGTTGATCCTTGTCCTGGGGACTCGGCAAACGTGCCTCTTTCGCGAACCAACCGCATTGGCGAGATGCACGAAGCGTTGTCACGAGATACAGAACTCTCTCCAGCGCTGCAGCTCCCGCGGCACGGGTCTCTTGGCTGTCAAGGTACGGCACCTGTTGAAGGCGAACGAATTGTGCCGCGGGCTCATCGAATGGGTTTCAAGCCAGTCGTCCGCGTCTTCTGCTTCGTTTTTATACCGGCCGCCTGTCTATGCGTCGTTGGCGGCGGCTCATGCGGCAATAAAAGAGGCGCAGTGGGCTGAGTTGGGGATGGAAATGGTTGATTTTGCGGATGCGTGCTGCGCTCACGGGGGGCACACCCATACGGTGTAGCGAATTTATTCTCATGGGAGACTGTAATGGCGGATTATTCGATCTGGGTTTGTGAATATGCCTATGTAAAGAAATATCATAAAAGCGGCGTCATATATGGGGCGCATAATCAAGGATATGTAAAGTTGCCATACTGTTATGTCGTCATCAAGGGGCGTGACCATGTGGCGATGGTAGATGTCGGCTTCAATCAGAAAGACTATGGCGCAACGTTGGCGACCCGATTTGGTGTTGAAAACTGGCATTCGCCCGCTCAGGTGATGGCGCCGCTCGGGATAAAACCGGATGACGTTGATTCGTGCTTTATCACGCACGCTCACTTTGACCACTTTGGCAATGTCGAAGCATTCCCCAAGGCGACGTTCTACGTTCAGCAGCGCGAAATCTCGAAGTGGGTGTGGGTCATGTCGCTTCCTGAACGGATGCGCTGGATGATGGGGGCGGTGGATAGCGGCGATATCGTTCGTGGCGTTGCGCTTGCCCAGCAAAACCGTCTGGTGACGGTGGACGGCGACATGGACGATGTGCTTCCAGGTATTGATCTGCGTGCTGCATTCGACACGCATACCTATGGCTCCATGTGGGTTGCGGTGCGCAATGATGGCAATGCGGAATCGAATGACAAGTGGGTGTTGGCGGGGGATCTCGTATACATGTTCGAGAACCTGAACGGGGTGGACGACGGCTCTGGCGCAAGTGGCGTTTATACCCCGGTGGGCCTGGCGGTAGGCAGCCAAACCAATCTGGTATTGGCCACCGAGGCCATGATGAAGGCGGTCAATTATGAGAGCCATCGGGTCATACCTATTCATGAGGAACGTCTGAAAGATACTTTCCCTTCACGCATCACATCCGATGGCTTGCGTATTACAGAAATATGCCTTGCCGATGGTGATGAGTCCAGGGTGGGGTAGTCGGAGAACATGATGAATGTGGAGAAAACAGCAGCAATCGTAGGTGTTGGCTTGATTGGTAGTGCGTGGTCGGTGGCGTTTGCACGTGCCGGGTGGCGGGTGCAAATGTACGACGAGCGGGCCGCAGCTTGTGAGGCGTATGGCGCCTGGGCTGACGCCACCTGGGACGCCATGGTGGCGCACAAGCTGGTGACTGCCGCCGACGCGCGCGCGGCCCGTCAACGTGTGACGCTGTGCAGCACCCTGCCGGATGCCCTGGATGGTGCCTGCTATGTGCAGGAATCGGCCGCGGAGACCGTTGAAGTGAAGACATCGCTGTTTTCGCAGCTGGACGGCCTCATCGGCAAGGATACGATCATCGGGTCATCTTCGTCGGGGATCCCCGGCTCGGCATTCACGGAGGAATGCAAGCATCGTGGGCGGATGTTGATCTGTCATCCCGTCAATCCGCCCCACTTGATACCGCTGGTCGAACTGGTGCCTACCCCCTGGACTGATCCAGAGGTGGTTGAGAAGGCGCGGGGGATCATGACGGCCATCGGCCAGACTCCCATCCTGGTGCGGAAGGAAATTGGCGGGTTCGTGCTCAACCGGCTGCAGGGCGCATTACTGAATGAAGCATGGGCGCTATATGAAGACGGGGTGGCCAGCCTGGATGACATAGACGCGACGGTTCGGGACGGCCTGGGTCTGCGATGGGAATTCATGGGGCCTTTTGAGACCATCGATTTGAACGCTCCTGGTGGTATCAGCGACTACGCAAGCCGCTTCCGCCGGATGTATTCAGAGATGAACAATGGCCGCAAGAAGGGGCCGTGGCCCGATGATGTCATCAAAAGAGCGGATGAAGATCGCGCTGCGCTTCTTTCGCGCAGCCAGCTGAAGCCCCGTTCTGAATGGAGAGACGGCTATCTCATGGATCTGGTGGCCTTCCGGAAAGGCATGAAACGCGATTGATGTCTTCGCTGTTGATGATGTGGTTATTGAAAATTGAATTTAAAGTAAGGTGTAGAAATGGCAATCAAATATCTTAAAACTGGCAAATCGGCAAATGAACGCAGGAGCGACGATAGAAAAGTGGAGCAGGCTGTCGCGGGGATTATTGCCGACATTGAAGCAAGGGGCGACGAAGCGGTGCATGAATTGTCGAAAAAGTTCGACGACTTCGATCGTCCTTCGTTCCGGCTTACCGACGGTGAAATCCAGGATCTGATGTCTCAGGTGACCCACCAGCAGAGAACCGATATCGAGTTTGCACAGACCCAGATACGAAATTTTGCTCAGCATCAGAAGGACGCGCTGCTCGACATCGAGGTTGAAACGCTGCCGGGCGTCATTCTCGGGCATCGCAACATCCCGGTCGCATCGGTCGGTTGCTACGTGCCTGGCGGGAAATTCCCGATGGTGGGTTCGGCGCATATGTCCGTTGTGACCGCGTCGGTGGCCGGTGTCAAACGGATCGCTGCGGCCACGCCTCCCTTCAAGGGAAAACCCAACCCGGCCGTGATTGCAGCCATGCACCTTGGGGGGGCGACAGAGATTTACTGCCTCGGAGGGGTGCAGGCTGTGGCCAGTTTTGCAATCGGTACTAAATCGATTGCCCCGGTGGACATGCTCGTGGGCCCAGGCAACGCTTATGTCGCCGAGGCGAAGCGTCAGTTGTTCGGCCATACCGGAATCGACCTTCTCGCAGGGCCGACCGAGACGATGGTCATTGCCGACGATACCGTCGATGGGGAACTGTGCGCCACGGATCTGCTTGGCCAGGCCGAGCATGGCTACAACTCGCCGGCCACGCTCATTACCAACAGCGAAAAACTTGCAAGAGAGACCATGAAAGAGGTGGAGAGGCTGCTGACCATTCTGCCTACAGCCGCCACCGCCTCTGTCTCTTGGCGGGATTACGGCACCGTCGTGCTGTGCGATACGCACGAAGAAATGCTGCAAGTGGCCAACGACAATCCGTCGGAACACGTCCAGGTCATGACGGATCGGGATGATTGGTATTTGGCGCATATGCAGAATTATGGGGCACTGTTTCTGGGGCCTCGCACTAACGTGGCGTATGGCGACAAATGCATTGGTACGAACCATACGCTGCCCACCAAAGGGTCGGGTCGCTACACGGGCGGCCTCTGGGTCGGGAAATTCATAAAAACCCATAGCTACCAGAAAATCCTCACCGACGAGGCGAGCGTGCTGGTCGGCGAATATGGATCCCGGCTGTGCATGCTCGAAGGGTTTGTGGGCCACGCCGAACAGTGCAATATCAGGTTGCGCCGCTATGGCCATAAAGATGTGCCCTATGGCAGTGCGTATGGTGTGCGAGAGAGCTAGCCGTTTGCGAGCCCGAGAGGCACGGAGATCATGCCATGACAGAATTGACGGGTGACCTGCAAGGAAAGCGGGCCTTGGTAACGGGGGCCGGCCGGGGGCTCGGGCGGGCAATTGCGCTCGGGCTGGCCGCCCATGGGATGGACGTGCTTGCCTGCGCCCGCACGAGCGGCGAACTGGACTCTTTGTCGGATGAAATTCGTGCACAGGGCGGCCGATGTGAGGTGCACGTGAGTGATGTGACCGACACATCGGCTTTCTCGAGACTGGTGAATACCCTGCCGCGGCTGGATGTGTTGGTCAATAACGCTGGCACCAACTATCCAGAAGCGTTCACTGACGTATCGGAGGCTCATTTCGATACGATCATGCAACTGAACGTGAAAGCGGCATTTTTTGCGACGCAGGCGGTGGCAGGCAAGATGATCAGAGAAGGCGTCAAGGGCTCGATTGTCAATATTTCGTCGCAAATGGGGAAGACAGGCGCGCCCAACCGCAGCGTGTACTGCGCTTCGAAGTGGGCGCTGGAAGGCATGACCAAGTGTGTTGCGGTCGAATTGGGGGCTTATGGAATCAGAATAAACACTATTTGCCCAACATTCATCGAGACTCCAATGACGAAGCCTTTTCTGGAGAAAAAGGAATTCAAGGATCAAGTATTGAGCAAAATCGCGCTGGGAAGAGTGGGGGAGGCGCGGGAAGTGGTGAGTGCCGTCATTTTTGCGGCAAGTGATGCCTCCAGCCTGATGACGGGAAGCAGCCTGGTAATCGATGGGGGGTGGACTGCGTGGTAATCTATGGCGTCCCAGAGGATCGTCGCTAATGCCCCGCCACAAAGCTCCATCTTCCGTCAAGCCAACAAGGCAACCCACGTTGACTGACGTTGCGGCCTTGGCTGGTGTCAGCACGTCCGCCGTAAGCCGCACATTCACGCCTGGGACGAGCGTAGCCAAGTCGACGCGGGCACTCGTACTGAGCGCGGCGAAAAAGCTTGGTTATCGCCCCAATGCGATTGCCCGGACGCTCTCGACCCGCCGTTCGCACATGATCGGCGTGGTTGTGTGTTATTTGCACAACCAGTTTTATCCCAATGTCATTGAATTGCTGTCGCAGCTTTTACAAGCACGTGGCTACCATATACTGCTGTTCGTCGGCAATGATCGCGGACCGGGAGATAACGCAACCGATGCGCTCATCCACGATATTTTGCAATATCAGGTCGATGGCATCCTGCTTGCCAGTACGACGCTTTCGTCGCTGGTGGCAGCACATTGCCAGGCGGCCCATATCCCGATTGTTCTCTTCAACCGTGTTGCGTCGGTGCAGAGCGCTACTACCGTGGAATCGGACAACTTCCAGGGAGGGCAGCTGGCGGCACGTTTGCTGTTTGAGCGAGGCGCCCGCCGTATCGGTTTTATTGGTGGCGTGGTCGATTCATCCACCTCAAGAGATCGGGAAGCAGGTTTCCTGAGCGGCCTGTCGGCGCTTGGGCTGCCTTTGTTTGCAACGGCATACGGCGACTACGATTTTGATACGGCCAAGGCCGTGGCCATCGACATGTTTCGCCGTCCAGACCCTCCCGATGCGGTATTCGTTGCAAACGACCACATGGCGTTCGCGGTGATGGATGCACTGCGCGGCACCCTGGGGCTGCGTGTGCCTGAAGATGTCCAGGTCGTGGGATTCGACAACGTGCCCCAATCGGGGTGGGGCGGCTATGAACTCACGACGATCGAGCAGGACGCAGAGCGGATGACGCATGCGGCTGTCGAGGCGCTGCTCAACCACATCGAGGCGGGTGCCAGCAGCCCTGCACAGCGTATTGTTACGCCCGTGCGCGTCGTCGAACGATCCAGCACCCGGCCAGCGGTGTGACAGGGCGGCCTTGTGGCGAACAGGCCCGATAGCGTGTGCATAGGCATTGAAGCACTGTCGGCTGGCTGGGCGAAAACGCCTTCGAGCTTGGGCGTGGCGCTGCTAATCTTGTTAATCTATAGTTTTTCCAGGGCGTTCGGGCGGCCTGCCAACTTCATGCGGCAGCACGTCGGCCCTCGTCATTCTTTTCTCTGATTCTGCCTCATGCCCGCCTCTTCTGGTGCCCCCCCGGCTGCCGACCACGATCTGCTGCAGTACGTTGCTTCCGCGCAGCTGCCCACGCCCTGGGCGATTTTTCACATTCATGCCTTCGCCGAGCCCGCCTCGGGCAAAGAGCACGTTGCACTCACCCTGGGCGACGTGGGCACCGACGCCCCGGTGCTCGCGCGCATCCACTCCGAATGCCTCACGGGCGATGCGCTGTTCAGCCAGCGCTGTGACTGCGGCGCGCAGCTTGAGGCAGCCATGCAGCGCATTGCCGAAGAAGGGCGCGGCATCATCCTGTACCTGCGCCAGGAAGGGCGCGGCATCGGGCTGCTGAACAAGATTCGTGCCTACCAGCTGCAAGACCAGGGGGCCGATACCGTCGAGGCCAACGAGCGCCTGGGTTTTCCCGCCGACATGCGCCGCTACGACCTGTGCCGTCCGATGCTGGCGCATTTCGGCATCCGCCGCGTGCGTCTGATGACCAACAATCCGCGTAAAGAGCGGGTGCTGGGCGAACTGGGCATCGAGGTGGTCGAGCACATCCCGCTGCAGGTCAACCGCAACCCGTACAACGAGCAGTACCTGCGCACCAAGGCGCGCAAGCTGGGGCACCAGTTCAAAGAGTATTTCGGCGAGGCGCCCTGAAGCCCCCGCGCCGCGGGCGCGGCGCAGGAAGCCGCCGTGACAGGGCAGCCGCTGCGAGGATGGTGGTGGCGCGGGTAGTGGCCACCGCATGAGCGTACGGGCCCATATGCTTATGCGCCCAGGTTCTGAGAGGCCGATTCCACCACACGCTCATGGATATTACGGATAGTGAAAATCCTGACGTCGTGTTAAAAGATCGGGTGTTGCAGGTCTTCGGTTTCCCAATACGGTCATGCCCCCTTCCTCGCCTCTACCACGGCCTGTGTGATGGTTCTCTCATCAGTCCCCGCTCAGTTGAATGGTAGTCGGCCCGCAGGCCGCGAGGCGGCAATCCTGCTGGCGCCGGGTTCGTCCGATCGCTCGCACATCCTGGCCCTGCTGCGCCTGGGCGATTTTTCCCAAGATGCCTTTCTGGCCACCGACACCGATGGCGCCATCGTCTACATGAACCGCAGTGCCGAGCGCCTGTTCGGTTACCGCCGAGGGGCGGCAATCGGCCTGCCCGTGGGCCGCTTGCTGCCCGACGTGCACGAGGTCAATGCGCGTCTGGATGAAGAAGGCGCACGCAGCACCCTGCTGTGGCGCGGGTGCGGTCAGCACCGGCAGTCCGGGCCGCTGGCGCTGGCGGGGGCCGCC
>PGEI01000134.1 GCA_002894305.1 Comamonadaceae bacterium CD01 | reverse complement strand
GGCCTTCGCCGCAATGACGAAAAATTGCTACTTCAAAGGGCCGAATCAATAGAAATGGAATCAATCAATCGATCGCCGGCGGCAGGTCGATGGCCCCCGCGCCTGCGCTTTGCACCGACAGCAGCAGCGCCTGCACGCCGTCCCAGACGATCTCCACGCCCACGGCCAGCAGGATGAAGGCCATCAGGCGCAGAAAGACGATCTGGCCCACGTCGCCCAGGCGGTGAAGCAACTGATTGGCGTAGCGAAACGTCACCGCAATCAGCAGCCCCAGCAGCAGCGCCGCCACCAGGCCACCGGCCACATTGGCCATCGACAGCGTCCAGCTGCTGCGCGTGCGCAGGCTGGCGCCCAGCGCAATCGCCACTGCAATCGTCCCTGGCCCGCAGGTCAGCGGAAAGGTGAGCGGGTAAAACGCCTTGATGCGCGCCTTTTCCTCGGTCAGCGACTGCGCCATTTGCGTTGCGTCGTCGCTCACGGTCTGCTGTGCGTTGAGCATGCGCCAGGCAATCGACGCCACGATCAGCCCGCCGGCCACGCGCACCACGGGCAGTGATACGCCGAAGAAATGCAGCACATGCGATCCCAGCAACATCGCGGCGACGATCAGCACGAACACATGCTTGCCGATGTTCATCGACAGATGGGCGCGGCTTTCGTCGCTCAGGCCGCGCGTCATGTCCACGAAGATCGGCGCCGATGCCAGCGGGTTGATGATCGGCAGAATGCCGGCCAGCACGAACAGCAGGCTTTTGCCAAAGGCGGCCAGCAGGGGGAGGGCGATGTTTTCCATGGGCAGCGAGGGGGAAGGACGCGGCATCCAGGGCCGCAGCGCGAATGTATACCGGCAAGCCTGCCCCTTGCCTGCGTGCGCCCGGGCAGACCCGGCCAACCGTGCCGCGTGCGCACCGTGGTTTTTTGGGGAAAACCATATCTATGGTTTTTCTCGGTGGAAAAACGCTATATATTGCGTCCGTCGGTATCCGGCCGCTGCGTGCAGCGGAGGGATTGAAAAGGGAATCCGGTGCGAACCCGGAGCTGCCCCGCAGCGGTAAGTGGAATGCGACCGGCCTCAAGAATGTTCTGCGTCACCCTCGCGCGTCGGTGGCAGTGCAGATCGGGATGGGATGCAAGGCGCTTTTCTTGCCGATAGCCGCAGCTATCGGCAAGAAAAGCAACGCAGCAGACCGCCCGAGGCTGCGCTGTCACAGACCGCAGGGAGTGATGCGGGACATTCTCAGCACTGGATGCCAGCATCCGGGAAGCGAGGTCCAGTAGGTGGAGAAAGGCGCAAGCGCGCAGCCTCCGTGCCACGAGTCCGAAGACCTGCCGACACACTGCCGCCGCCGCGGCGGTGCGGGTGGCGTCTTCCGCGGGGAGGTGCGTCGCAGGCCGGGCCGACGGGGTTCGGCCGTGCGCGCGCTTTCCCCCACGTCCCCACCGGTCCTGCGCGAGGGAGCAGGTGATTGGTCTGCGCGCCGCCAGCCTGTCTGCGGTGCGCCTCCGAGGGATGCCTGCGTGCTCGAACTCATCATCAAACGCGACGGCCATGTCGAGCCGTTCACCCCCTACAAACTCAACCAGTGGGGCCAGTGGGCCGCACAGACGCTGGGCGACGCTGTCGATTGGCCCTCGGCCGTGCTCGAAGCGGTTTCCACGCTCTCGACCACCGCCACCTCGCGCGAGCTGCAGCAGCAGCTGATCCGCACCTGCCTGAACTTTGACACCTGGTCGTACAACCGCATGGCCGGGCGCCTGTATGCGACGCTGATCCGCAAAGACCTGTACCGCAACAGCCGCCCCACGGTGCTGGAGCTGCACCGCAAGCTGCAGCAGCTGGGCTTCATGGAGATGCTCGACTACTCCGCGTCCGAGTACGCGGTGATCCAGGAGTGGATCGACCATGAGCGCGACTTCGAGTACGCGCACTACCAGTTGCACACCCACCTGACCAAGTACGCGATTGCCGACCGCGTGGCCGGCGTGTACTACGAGTCGCCGCAGTTCATCTATATGCGCATGGCCATGGCGCTGGCGGTGGACCAGCCGCGCGAGCGGCGCATGCGCGACGTGCAGCGCTTCTACGAGCATTTGTCGAAGAATCGCATCAACGCGCCGACGCCCAACCACGTCAACCTGGGCACGCCGCTGCGCGGCTACGCCAGCTGCTGCCTGTACACGGTGGCCGACAACGCGCGCTCGATCGCCGTGGGCAACCACATCGCCAACACCATGACCTATATGAGCGCGGGCATTGGCGCGCACATGGCGACGCGCTCGGTCAACGACCCGGTGCGCGGCGGCGTGATCCGCCACCAGGGCAAGCTGCCCTACTACCGCGCGCTGGTGGCGGAAGTGAAATCCAACCTGCAGAACGGCCGCGGCGGCGCCTGCACCACCTACTTCCCCATCTTCGATCCCGAGGTGGATACGCTCTTGCGACTGAAGAACCCCATGTCCACCGAGGACAAGAAGATCCGCGGCATGGACTACTCCTGGGGCGGCAACCGTTTCTTCGCGCGCAAGGTGGCGCGTAACGAGGATATCTTTCTCTTCAACTGCCACACCGCGCCCGACCTCTACGGCGCGCTGTACAGCGGCGACGAGGCCGGGTTCGAACGCATCTATGCCCGCTACGAGGCCGACGAGGGCTTCGAGAAGAAGTGGGTCAGCGCGCGCGAGCTGCTCATTACCGCCAGCAACGAGTGGAACGAGACCGGCCGCGTCTACGAGCACAACATCTCGGAGATGAACCGCCACACCCCCTTCAAGGACACCATCCACAGCTCCAACCTGTGCGCCGAGATCGCCCTGCCGACGGCCGCCTACAACCACATCACCGAGCTGTACGCCGAGGACGACATCTCCTTCGTCGAAGTGCAACTGATCGACGGCACGCGCCGCGAGCTGCCGGGCAAGGCGCAGGTGGCCACGCAGCGCGGCCCGCAGTGGCCCGACGACCTGCAGGCGGGCGACGAGATCGACGGCGTGCCGATCGAGTCCGTCGTGCGCAGGAGCGCTCCCGAGGTCGCCACCTGCAACCTGGCAGGCATCGTCGTCTCCAACGTCGAGTCCGAGGAGCAGTACGCCGAGGTGGCCTACTACGCGCTCTTGATGATCGACAAGTGCATTCATCTCGCGCACTACGAGCTGCCCCAGGTGGGCGTGACCAGCCGCCAGCGCCTGAACGCGGGCGTCGGCATCCTGGGCCTGGCGCACCTGATGGCCAAAAACGGCCAGCGCTACACCACCACCGAGGGCAAGCAGTTCATCCACGAAGTGGCCGAGCGCCACTACTACCACCTGCTGCGCGCCAGCCTCAAGCTGGGCCAGGAGCTGGGCAACGCGCCCTGGATGCACAAGACGCGCTGGCCCCAGGGCTGGCTGCCCACCGACACCAGCAACCCGCACGTCGAGAAGATCGCGCCGTTCGCGCCGCGCTACGACTGGGAGGCGCTGCGCCGCGAGATCGTCGCCAACGGCGGTATCCGCAACTCGGTGCTCGTCGCCCACATGCCGACCGAGACCAGCGCCAACGCCTCGGGCACGACCAACGGCCTGTACCCGGTGCGCGAGCTGACGCTGATCAAGACCGACAACCAGCGCGTCAACTACTGGGCCGCGCCCGAGGGCGACACGCTGGCCGGGCGCTACGAATCGGCCTGGGACGTGCCGACGCGCGACATGACCGAGATGTACGCCATCGTGCAGAAGTGGACCGACCAGGGCATCTCGGCCGACTTCTACCGCCGCGTGATCGGCGACGCGTCGATCTCCTCGTCCGAGCTGATCGAGGACTACCTCTACCGCGTCAAGCTGGGCCTGAAGTCCAAGTACTACATGAATCAGAAGACTTCCAACGGCATGCGCGCCGTGGCCGATACGGTGTCGGCCGCCGAATCGGCACCCGCCGCCGCCGATACGCAGGACAGCGACTGCGAAGCCTGCACGCTGTAACCGCTCCCGCTCCCTCCCTCAGAGGGGGAAGGAGAAAGACAACCCCTTGATTGCGAGGACACACCATGCTTGAGACCGTCTTCAACTACGACAAGACCGACTACGAAAAGCCGCTGCTGCTCTTGGGCCAGCGCCCTGGCCTGTTCGACACCGTCAACCGCCACTACCCCGAGATCTGGAAGCTCTACAAGGCGCAGAAGTCGCTGGACTGGGACGAGAACGAGTTCGACTACTCGTCGTGCAACGCCGACTTCAAGAGCTGCTCGCGCGCCACCTACGACATGATGATCAAGACGCTGGCCTGGCAGTGGGAGGCCGACTCGGTGGCGTCCCGCGCCATCGCGCCGGTGCTCGCGCCCTTCATCACCTCCAGCGAGCTGTGGGCCGCCTGGCAGCGCATCTCGGACAACGAGGTGGTGCACGCCGCCACCTATTCAGAGATCGTGCGCAACTCGTTCGACGATCCCAGCGTCATCCTGGACGAAATCCTGCGCGTGCAGGAGGCGCACGAGCGCCTGGGCGAGGTGGCGCGCGCCTTTGCCGCCGGCTACGAGGCCTCGCACAAATACGCCCTGGGCCAGATCGCCAACGACCAGGCCACCTACAACGCGGTGTTCATGACCATCGTCGCGCTGCTGTGCATGGAGCGCATCCAGTTCATGGCCAGCTTTGCCGTCACCTTCGCCATCTGCGATACCGGCCTGTTCCAGCCGATCGGCAAGGCCATCCAGAAGATCGCGCAGGACGAGCTGGAAATCCACGTCGAGCTCGACCGCGCCGTGCTCAAGAACGAACTGGCCACCGAGCGCGGCCAGGCGGCGTTTGCCCAGTGCCGTCCGCAGATCGAAAAAATGATCGAGGAAGTGATCGACAGCGAGCTGCGCTGGATAGCCTACCTGTTCTCCGAAGGGCGCGAGCTCGTCGGCATGAACGCCGAGCGCCTGTCGGCCTGGACGCTGTACTGCGCCAAGGACGTCTACCAGCTGTTTGGCCTGACGACCGAGCGCTACCCACTGCCCGCGCACAACCCGCTGAAGTTCATGGAGAAGTGGCTCAACATCTCCAAGACCCAGGCCTCGCCGCAGGAGCAGGACATTGCCGCCTACAAGGTCGGCGTAATGCGCCGCACCGACGAGAACCTCGTCTTCGACGTGGATTTCTGACCCATTCCCATTCCCACCCTCACCAGGAGAACTTCATGGAAATCATCATCTACGGCAAGGACGGCTGCGTGAACTGCGAGCGTGCGCGCATGCTGTGCCAGATCCAGTCGCTGGCGCACCAATTGCTCAAGCTGGACGCCGACTACAGCGCCGAGGCGCTGCAGGCCAGGGTCGGCCGGCCGGTGCGCGGCCTGCCGCAGATTTTTGTGCGCAGCGGCGAAGATGCCCACCACGTCGGCGGCTACGACGAGCTGCGTGCGTATCTGCGCCAGTCGCAGGCGCAGGCCGCTTGAGCGGATTTCAGAACAACGAAGCCGGCAGCCAGCGAAACACCAGCGGCATCAAGAGCGCGGCCAGCAGCACCTGCAGGCCCAGCGCCAGGCCGGCGTAGGCGCCGGCGCTGGGGTGCACCTGCAGCGCGTGCGCCGCGCCAATGCCGTGCGAGGCCGTGCCCAGGCCGAAGCCGCGGATGCGCCAGTCCTCCTCGCTGTTGCCAAAACCCATGCGCCGGTACAGGAAGCGCGCGCTCACCGCGCCTATCACGCCGGTGGGCACGGCAAAAAAGGCTGCCAGCGCCGGAATGCCGCCAATCTTCTCGGCAATGCCCATGGCCACCGGCGCGGTGACCGACTTGGGCGCCAGCGACAGCAGCACGTCGTGCGGCAGTCCCATCAGCTTGCCCAGGATCACGGCCGACGCCGCGGCCACGCTGCCGCCCACCAGCGCGCCCAGCAGAATGCGGTGCCAGTGCGCGCGCAGCTCGCCCAGGCGCTCGAACAGCGGCCAGCCCAGCGCGACGACGGCCGGGCCCAGCAAAAAGTGGATGAACTGGGCGCCGGCGAAATAGGTCTCGTAGTCCACGCCGGTCAGCAGCAGCGCGCCGGTCAGCACCACCATGCTCCACAGCACCGGGTTGGCCCAGGCGGCCTGGTGGCTGCGGCGGTAAAAGCCCATGGCCAGCACGTAGACCACCAGCGTGGCGGTCAGCCCGAACAGCGGCTTGGACGCCAGGTAAATCCACAGCGCAACGAAATTGGGCATCAGCGCGGCGCTCCCTCACCGGGCGCGGCGCGCCGGCCGGTGGCGCGCAAGACCCACACGGTGGCCGCCATGCCGGCCCAGGTCGACAGCGTGATGACCACCAGGATGCGCACGCCGTAGGTGGCCAGCAGGCCCAGGTGGGCCATTACGCCCACGCCCACCGGCACGAACAGCAGCGACAGGTGGCGCAGCAGAAACTCGGCGCAGGTGCCTACGTGGCGGCGCACCGTGGGCTGGGCCAGCAGGCCCAGCAGCAACACCATGCCGATCACCGGGCCGGGGAACGGCAGTTTCAGCGCATGCGCCAGCACCTCGCCGAGCGACTGCAGCGCCAGCAGCCAGGCCATGCCCTTGAGGCCGTCCAGGCTGGGGTCGGGCGTTGCCATCAGAAGCGCTCCAGCCCGGCGAACGGCAGCCGTCCGCCGCGCACCAGCATCTTGCCGTCGGCAATGCAGCGCTGCAGCGTCGGGATGGCCTTGCCCGGGTTGAGCAGGCCGGCCGGGTCGAACGCGTCTTTCAGCGCCAGCATCTGCGCGTTCTCGTCGGCGGTGAACTGCGCGCACATGCTGCTGAGCTTCTCCACGCCCACGCCGTGCTCGCCGGTCACCGTGCCGCCCATGGCCACGCTGGTCTCCAGGATGTCGGCGCCAAACGCTTCGCAGCGGCGCAGCTCGTCGGGATCGTTGGCGTCGAACAGGATCAGCGGGTGCAGGTTGCCGTCGCCCGCGTGGAACACGTTGCAGCAGCGCAGCCGGTATTTCTTCTCCATCTCCTGGATGGCCAGCAGGATGTCGGCCAGGCGCTTGCGCGGGATGGTCGAGTCCATGCACATGTAGTCGGGGCTGATGCGCCCGCTGGCCGGAAATGCGTTCTTGCGCCCGCTCCAGAAGCGCAGGCGCTCCTCCTCGCTTTCGCTCACCGCGATCTGCGTGGCGCCGGCGCCGCGCAGCACCTCGCTCATGCGGGCAATCTCTTCCTCGACCTCCTCGGGCGTGCCGTCGCTCTCGCACAGCAAAATCGCCTCGGCGTCCAGGTCGTAGCCGGCCTTGACGAAGTCCTCGACGGCGGCGGTCATCGGCTTGTCCATCATCTCCAGCCCCGCCGGGATGATGCCGGCCGCAATCACCGCGGCCACCGCGTCGCCGGCGCGGCGCACGTCGTCAAAGCTGGCCATGATGCAGCGCGCCAGCTGCGGCTTGGGCGTCAGGCGCACCGTCACCTCCAGCGCCACGGCCAGCATGCCTTCGCTGCCGATCACCGCGGCCAGCAGGTCCAGGCCCGGCGCGTCCAGCGCCGCGCTGCCAAAGGTGGCCGGCTCGCCCTCCATCGTGTAGCCGCGCACCGCCAGCACGTTGTGCACCGTCAGCCCGTACTTCAGGCAGTGCACGCCGCCCGAGTTCTCGGCCACGTTGCCGCCAATGGTGCAGGCGATCTGGCTGCTCGGGTCGGGCGCGTAGTACAGGCCGTACTGCGCCGCCGCCTCGCTGATCGCCAGGTTGCGCACGCCGCACTGCACGCGCGCGGTGCGGCTGTGGGGGTTGACCTCCAGGATGCGGTTGAAGCGCGCCAGCGACAGCGTCACGCCCATGGCGTGCGGCAGCGCGCCGCCCGACAGCCCGGTGCCCGCGCCGCGCGCCACCACCGGAACACCCAGGCGGTGGCAGGCGCGCAGCACGGCCTGCACCTGTGCCTCGGTCTCGGGCAGGCACACGACCAGCGGGCGCTGGCGGTAGGCGGTCAGGCCGTCGCATTCGTAGGGCGTGGTGTCCTCGGCGTGCCACAGCAGCGCATCCGGCGGCACGCAAGCGGACAGCGCGTCGACGACTTCGCGCTGGCGCGCCGTGCGTTCGGCGGGCGTCGGAGAGGGCGTGGTGGTGGGGTCTTGGCTTGTCATGGGAGCCACTGTAGGACAAGCGCGGGCGCCCGGGTTGCATGTTTTTTTGATCCTGGCGTGAAAGCGCTTGAAACCCGTTCATCGTCTTTCATGGAGCCCGCCTGCAAGCCATCGGCACCTTCATTTCATCGCGGCCAGGCGCTGGCCTCCTGCGGCGCCTGAAAAATCCTGTGGGAGCGGCGTCCTTGCCGCGATGCCTGCTGCTTTGGAGCGTGCTCACGATCTTTCCGCAGCTCGCTACCCACCCAAAGACAGGAATTCCCTTATTCCGTCATTGCGGCGAAAGCCGCAATCCAGCGACGACGCCTCCTTCACTGCGAGGGCTGGATACCGGCCCCGGATCAGAGTCCGGGGTGACGTTCTTT
>PGEI01000133.1 GCA_002894305.1 Comamonadaceae bacterium CD01 | reverse complement strand
CCGGCGGGCACGGCGCCGCGGCCGCGCCATGGTGCAGGGCACAGCCCAGCAGGCAGCACAGGTCGTGCGCGCAGGCGGGCTGATCCGGCGCGGCGGGCTCCTGCGCCGCGCCATGGGCTTGCGAGCACAGGTCCGCCGCCCACGGCGGGGCGTCCTGGTGCGCTGCCGCAAGCGCCGGCGGCGGTGCAAAGGCAGTGACCAGAACGTAGAGCAGCCACGCGCAGGCGCAGACGGTGGCTACCCACCTGCGCCTGGTTGCACCGCCATGCATTGCTGCCCTCACCGTGTCTCCGTTTTCTATCTGGCCGCGGAGCCTCGGTGTCCGCGTCCCGGCGGGCGTTTTGCCCTGCCGAGCGCGATTGTCGTGCGAAAACGCGGGCTACGGCGCCGGCGCCGCTTTGCCCTGGCCCTTATCATCGCCGGCCATGCTGCATTACCTGACCATTCCCGTCACCGCCTTCCAGCAGAACTGCTCGCTCGTCTGGTGCGACCAGACGATGGAGGCGGCCGTCATCGACCCCGGCGGCGACCTGGAGCGCATCGAGAGCGCGGCGCGGCGCCTGGGCGTCTCGCTCAAGGCCATCTGGCTGACCCACGCGCACATCGACCATGCCGGCGGCACCGGCGAGCTGGCCCAGCGGCTGCATCTGCCCATCATCGGCCCGCAGGAGGGCGACCAGTTCTGGATCGACGGCCTGCCGCAGCAAAGCGCCATGTTCGGCTTTCCCCCGGCGCTGGCGTTCACGCCCACGCGCTGGCTGCACGACGGCGACCAGGTCAGCATCGGCCGCGAGACGCTGGACGTGCGCCACTGCCCGGGCCACACGCCGGGCCACGTGGTGTTCCACGCGCCGCAGATCAAGCGCTGCTTCGTCGGCGACGTGCTGTTCGCCGGCAGCATCGGCCGCACCGACTTTCCCCAGGGCAACCACCAGCAGTTGATCGACAGCATCACCCAGCGCCTGTGGCCCATGGGCGACGACACGGTGTTCATCCCCGGCCACGGGCCGGAGAGCACCTTCGGGCGCGAGCGCGAGACCAATCCCTTCGTCGGCGGCACCTGAGGCCCGGGCCGGGCGCCGGCCGGCCCGCGTTCAGAACCGCGCGCCCAGCGCCGCGTAGAACGAGCGCCCCGGTTCGTTGTACGTGGCCGCGCCGGCGCCGTAGATGGTGCGCGGGTTGTTCACCCCCACGGCATTGCCCTTGCGGTACAGGCGCTTGTCGAACAGGTTGTCGATGCCGGCGGTGAGCGTGACGTCCTTGGTGAAGCTGTAGCGCGCGCCCACGCCGACCAGCGCGTAGGGCGAGAGGCTTTGCGTCTCCTCGCCCGTAAGCGCCAGGCCCTGGTAGTCGAGCTTGTTGGGCTTTTGCCTGCCATACCAGGTGACCGAGCCCAGCAGTTGCAGCGCTGCGGTGGCGCGCCACTCGACACGCGAATTGACCGTGTACCTGGGAATGATGGACAACTGCTCGCCCGTGGCCTTGTTCTTGCTCTGCACCATGTAGGTGAGGTTGTTGCTCCACTTCAGCGCCGGCGACAGCTTGATGTTGAACGAGCCCTCTACGCCCGAGACCACCGCCTTGGGCACGTTGGTCCAGGTGAAGATGTCGGCGTTGGCGTAGCTGCCGTTGCTGCCGCCGACGGCGTTGCCCACCGGCGCGGTGCCGGCCTCGATCTTGTTGCGGTAGTCGTTGTGGAACAGGGTCAGGCCCGCCAGCAGCCGGTCGTCGGCGTATTCCACGCCCAGCTCCTTGTTGATGCTGGTCTCGGCCTTCAGGCCGGCGTTGCCCTGCAGGTAGCAGGAGCCGCCGGCGCCCCAGCAGCCGATGCCGCGGCTGTACAGCAGGTAGTTGGGGTTGAGCTGGTAGAGGTTGGGCGCCTTGTAGGCCCGGGCCACGCCGGCCTTGAGCGTGATGCGGTCGTCCAGGTAGTGCGACAGGTTCAGCGACGGGCTCCAGTTGGTGCCCACTGTGCTGTGCCGATCCACGCGCAGGCCGGGGGTCAGCAGCGTGGAGGGCGTGACCTCGATGTTGTCCTCGACGAACAACGAAGCGATGCGCGCGGAGATTTTGCTGGAGCGGCCCGCGCCGGTGATGCCCGGCACGCTGCCCGCCTCGGTCGTGGTCTGGGTGACCGAGTTGGCGTCGTCGAGCCTTTGATCCACCCATTCGCCGCCCACGGTCATGACGTGGGCGAGGCTGCCCCACTTGCCGCGTGCGCTGGCCTCGGCGTGCGCCGTGAGGATGGACAGCCGTGCGGTGCTGTAGTGGTCGCTGGAGAACAGCCCCTCGGTGCCGCCTGCCAGGCCCTCGTCCATGCGGCGGTTGCGCGTGCGCTCGTACTGCAGGTAGGCGTTGGAGCTGCCGAAATCGTACTGCCCCTTGTGCGTGAGGGCATAGGTGGAGCGCGTCATGCGGTTGGTCTCCGAGCCCAGCGCATCCCACACGCGCTGCGACGTGGCAACCAGGTCGCCAGCGGCGTTGGCCGTGAAGTTGTTGGTGTTCTGCGTATCGCCGGCGTAGATGTTGCCCTGGCGCGCGTACGCGGCGTCGAAGTCGATGGTGTGCCCCGCCGCGGGCTTGAGCGTCAGCCGCGCCGACAGGTCGCGGTTGCGCACGCCCTCGCGCCCGGCCGGGAAGGTGCCGGCATAGATGCCGGTGCGGGTCGAGGCGTGGCCGGCGTTGATGTCCCAGGCGTCGGCGTCGGTCTTGGCAATGTTGCCGCTCAGGCGAAAACCCAGCTGCCCGGACAGCGGCCCCGCCAGCGAGAAGCTGGTGCGCTGCGCCGCGCCGTCGCGCGAATCCTCGGGCAGGCTGTAGTACAGCGTGGCGCTGCCGCCGAGCTTGTCCGGTATGCCCTTGGTGATGATGTTGACCACGCCGCCGGCGGCGCCATTGCCGTAGCGCGCGGCGGCCGGGCCGCGCAGCACCTCGATCTGGTCGATCGCGTCGGGCGGCACCCAGTTCATGTCGCCGCGCGTGTCGCGCTCGCCGCGCCAGCCATAGCGCACCGCGCTGCGGCTGTTGACGGGCTTGCCATCGACCAGGATCAGCGTGTTCTCCGGCCCCATGCCGCGCAGGTCGATCTGGCGGTTGTTGCCGCGCTGGCCGCTGGAGGAGTTGCTGGTGAAGTTGACCCCAGGCTGCTCGCGCAGCACCTGCGCCAGGTCGTTGGTCGGCTGCGCGTCCAGATCCTCGCGCGTCACGGTGGACACGCCCGGCGCCTGCTTCCACGCGTTCTCGGCCGTGCCCAGCACCTCCACCACGGGCAGCGTGGCGGCCTGGCCGTCCGGCGCCGGTGCCGCTACCTGCGCCTGCACCCCACCCTGCATGCACAGCAGCGCGGCGGCGACCGCCACGGTCTGCAATCGCCACGACGGGCGCTCTGCCTTGATTGCCATAGGACTCTCTTTAAAGCGAATGATTTTCATTAACGAATGTAAAGATTGTTCCATCCCGCCCCCCGCCCGGGGTTTGCGCGGGCAACAAAGATGTTTGCGCCAGGCCCGCGTTACACCCGTGCCCGCGCCCACTTGGGCGCCAGGCCGAAGCGGCGCCGGTATGCGGTGGCAAAGTTGGCCGCGCTGGTGTAGCCGGCCACCAGCGCGGCCTGGCCGACGGTGACGCCATCGCGCTCCAGCGCCTGGCGCGCGCGCTGCAGGCGGCATTCGCGCAGGTGCGCGAACACCGTCGTGCCATAGACCGCGCGGAACTGGCGCTGCAAGGTGTTGGGGTTCACGCCCGCGTGGCGCGCAATGGCGTCCAGCGACAGCGCATCGGCCTGGCCCGATGCCAGGAAGTCGTGCAGCGCGCGCAGGCGCTGGTGCTCGCGCGGGCGCAGCTGGGGCGACGCGGGGTGGACGGGCGCGCACAGGCACAGGCTGCCCAGCGCCTCGCCCACCAGCTCCAGCGCGCGGCTCTCCAGGTACATGCGCTGCAGCAGCGGCACCAGCGGCGGCGGGCGCACGACCTGTTCGGCCAGGGCCGCCGCGCGCGGCGACGGCTGCCAGCGCCGCGTGGCCAGGTGGTGGCGCATGAAATGCGCCAGCTCGGGCGTGGCGCCCCCCTCGCCCTCTGCCTGGGCCAGCCAGTCGCCGCCCAGACCCAGGGTGACGCGGCGCGAATACACACCCCGGCGCGCGCGGCGCGTGAAGCATTCGGGCTCGGCCAGCGCCACCAGCGCGGCGCTGGCGCCGGCACTGCGCTGCGACAACGCCACGCGCACCGTGCCATAGGACAGATCCACCACGCCTTCGAGCAGCACGACGATGCGCAGCCCCGCGCCGACCTCGGCCTGCACCGTCATGTCGCGGCGCTCGCGCCCGTCCTCACAGCGCAGATGCAGGCCCGGGCGCAGCGCATGCAGGCACGCCAGGTGCTGGTGCAGCGCCTGCTCGGCGGGCGCAGGCCTGGGGTGGGCCGGTGCGGAGGATACGGACGACGGGGACATGCAAACGCGGCGCGCGGGCGCAAACATCTTGTTGCTGCGGCAAATGGCGCCACAGAAAATCCGTGCGATGCTAGCCACCGTAAATAATTAATGCAAATCACTCTCAGTTCAAATTTGATTTGCGACAAACCAGCATTCCATGACCTCTCTCGCACCTTGCGCGCCACGGCCCTGCCATGCCCGCGGCCCGAACCCGGGTACGCCAGCGGCGGTGCTGTTCGGCCACTCCTACGGCGGGCTGTGCGTGCTGCACGCGCTGTTCACCCGGCCGGGTGCCTTCCAGAACTACGTAGCCGCCAGCCCGTCGCTGTGGTGGCGCGGCGGGCTCATCCTGCGCGAGCAGGCGCGCTTTCTCGACCGCCGGCGCGCCGGGCCTGGATCTGCGCTTTGCCACGCTGGCCGGCGCCGACCACGGCAGCAGCATGGCGCCCGCCACGCAGCGGGCGCTGGCATGGGCGCTGCACCAGGCGCCCGCATGACCACTCCCTTTTTGCTCTGAAGATGGCCCGCACCCGACACCATCAGTGGCAATGCGCCGAGCCGCGCTATGGCCCGGCCGCGTGCAAGCGTGCGTCGTACTGCCAGCGGCGCAGCTTGACGGCCACCAGCCTGGCGGCGTCCGGGTGCCTGGGGTTGATGAGCAGATTGCCCTCTTCGGGAACGATCACCGAGGGCACCTGGTACAGCAGGCTGTCGTTGGACTTGAGCCAGGCGTCGCCCGCATCCAGCGACACCTTGCCGGCCGGCAGTGCATCCCAGCCCACGGCCAGCGTGGCATGCGTGTCCCGCTTGCGGGCGTCCCACAACGCCTGCGGCACGTCGATGCGCACCAGGTAGCGGTTGAGCGGCAAGTCCTGCAGCCCCAGGTGCACCACGGTCTCCAGCACCGCCAGGGCAATGCTGGACGCGCAGTACACGACGGGATGGTCGGGGCGGTTCCAGCGCCCGCCGGTAATGGCCGCGCCCTTGCCGCCGAGATCGTCGGCGGTGTCGCTGGCCGTGTCGACGCCGATGCGCCACAGCACCACCGTCATGCGTAGGCGCCGCTTTGCGCGCGCGCGAGCAGCTGCGACACCAGGGCCTGGCCCTCGGCCGTATCCATGAACTCGGCGGGCCGGTGCCCGCCCAGCGCGGGAACGCTCTGCTCCAGCCAGCCGGCCACCCAGGCGGCGGCATCAAACCCTTCGGCGGCCCCAGATTCACGCACCATGGCCTGCGCCTGGCCGATCAGCCGCGTCATGCCGAGCACGCGCGACGACTCATCAGGCCCCAGCAGCGTGCTCTGCGCCACCTTGCGCTGAATGGTCGCGCGCGGCAGGCCCAGCGTGCTCATCAGGCGCTCCTTGGGCACACGCATGCGCTCGGCCAGCTGGTACACCAGAGACGACGGCAGGCCGTCCTTGACGGTCTTGATCAGCACGATCTGCTCGGCCTCGAAAGCGTCGAGGAAAAACCCCTCCGCCCTGGCCTGCGGGCGCTCTCGCGCAGAAAACGCCAGCTTGGGCCACGCCGCATGCTGGCGGCCAGGGCGGTGCGCACCGGCGTGGGCGCCGCGCTCGGCGGCGGAAGCGGACTGCTTGGCAATGGCGGGCGACGGCTTCATGGCGTTACTCCTTTGATGCTTTATTTTGCATCAAATGAGTCAATTCCGGTTTCCCACTCCCGGCACGCCTTGCCGGTGGCGCTTATCGCCAGCCACTCACCTCGACTCGGCAAATGCCCGGTCAGCGCCCCAGCTCTTTGGCGCTGACCCCGGCAATGCCCCAGTTCTCCTTGGGCACGTCGTGAATCCAGACGCGCACGTTGGCCACGGGCGCGCCGACGGCTTCGACCAGGGCCTGGGTGACTTTTTCGATCACGGCTTTCTTCTGCTCCTCAGTGCGGCCTTCGAGCATGTAGATCTGGGCAAAAGGCATGGTGGTTCTCCAATCGTCGTAAGAGGTGCAGGGGTCAATCGGCCCGAATGCCCAGGCGCTGGATCAGCGCACCCCAACGCTGGTTTTCGCTGTGGATGAAGTCGGCAAACTGCTGCGGCGTCTGCACACGGATGTCACCGCTGAAACTGTCGAACGCCGCCCGCGCCCCGGCCGTGGCGCTGCCTGCGGCCCAGGCGCGCTGCAGGCGGTCGACGACGTCGGCCGGCGTTGCCTTGGGCGCGACCAGGCCAAACCAGGTCTCGACGGCAAAGCCGGGGTAGCCGGACTCGGCCACCGTCGGCACGTCGGGCAGCGCACGCGAGCGCTGCGGCGAGGTGACGGCGATCGCGCGCAGCTTGCCTTCCTGGATGTGCTGCAGCGTAGTGACCAGCGAGCTTTCCATGCTCATCGGAATGGTGCCAGACAGCAGGTCGGGGACGATCTGGCTCGACCCCTTGTAGGGCACGTGGGTCAGCTTGATGCCAGCCACCGATTGCAGGTATTCCGCCGCCAGATGATTGCTGGTGCCCACGCCCGAGGTGGCGTAGCTGAGCTCGCCCGGGTGCGCCTTGGCGTAGGCAACCATGCCCTGCAGGTCGGCGAACGGCACGCCCGGGTGCACGACCAGCGCGCAGGGCGTGGTGCCCACCAGCGAGATGGGCGCCAGGTCTTTGTCCACGTCGAACGGCGTGCTGCTGCGCAGATAGGGCGACAGCGCCAGGCTGCTGATGGCAGTCAGCCCGATGGTGTAGCCGTCGGGGCGGGCCTTGGCCACCGCATCGGTGCCGATGTTGCCCCCCGCGCCGGCCTTGTTCTCGACGACGAAGCTCTGCCCCAACTGCTCACCCATGACCTTGGCCGCGGTGCGGCCCATCTGGTCGGTGGGGCCGCCCGGCGGGAACGGCACGATCAGCCGCACCGGCCGGCTGGGGTAGGCGGACTGCGCCCAGGCCTGGCCGGGCAATGCGGCGCCCAGCGCTGCGCTTGTGCCGGCGGCGATGAATTGGCGTCGTTGCATGCTTGTCTCCTGTGTTCGATGGTGATGGACGCGGGCCGCGCCCGCAAAGCACAGCCGCCCCGCCCCCATGGCCGGTGGCCATGGGGTGAAAGTGAAATAAACGGCAGATTACCGCGCCGCTCTGCCCCACGATGGAGCAAAGCGGCGCCGGCGTTCAGGCGAAGATCAGCGACACGCTGCCCATGTCCTGCACGCGCAGCGTCACGTTGTCGCCGGCCTGCACGGACACGGCCTCGGTCGCGCCACCCGACAGAATCAGGCTGCCGGCCGGAATCTCCTGGCCACGGCGGCCCAGGTGGTTGGCCAGCGCGGCAATGGCCGCGGCCGGATGGCCCAGCACGGCGGCGCCCGCTCCAAGAGCGACGGGCTGGCCGTTCTTCTCCAGCACCAGGCCGACGGTGCGCAGGTCCACGTCCTGCACGCGCAGCGGCTGTCCGCCGACGACGAAGCGCGAGGCCGAGGTGTTGTCGGCCACCACGCTCTTCAGGTCGAATTTGAAGTCGCGGTAGCGGCTGTCGATGACCTCGATGCCGGGCATCACGAAGTCGGTGGCGGCCAGCACGCTGCCGATGTGGCAGCCCGGGCCCTTGAGCGCGGTCTTGAGCACGAAGGCGATCTCGGGCTCGACCTTGGGGTGGATCAGCTCGCCGGTCTTGACCGTCGCGCCTTCGGCGACGACGAACTCGTCCACGAGAAAGCCGAACACCGGGTCGGTCACGCCCATCTGCTGCATCTTGGCGTGCGAGGTGAGGCCTGCCTTCAGGCCCACCACGCGCGCGCCGCGCGCGAGCTTGCGCTGCAGGATGGCATCCTGGATGGCGTAGGCGTCATCCCAGTCCATGTCGGGGTGGTCGTTGGTGATCTTTGGCGTGTCACGCGCCTCAAGCTGGCAGGTCTCCAGGTGCTCGGCCAGTTGGGCGATGGTTTGCGGGTTCAGTGCCATGTGTCGTTCCTCCTCAAGCCACCTTCAGCCCACGCGCACGCGCCAGCGTCAGCGCCGTATCCTCGATCATGTCTTCCTGCCCGCCCACGCAGCCCCGGCGGCCCATCT
>PGEI01000132.1 GCA_002894305.1 Comamonadaceae bacterium CD01 | reverse complement strand
GCTTCGTCGGCGCTATTCAGCACGACCGTCACAGGCGCCGCCGCCTTGCTGCCGAATCCGATCAGCGTGACGACCAGCTCGCCATCGTGGGCGGCCAGTTTGTCGGCAAACCCCGCCAGCGCCTGCTTGGCAATCGCCAGGCGATCGATGTCCTTCCCGTTCTTGCCTGCGTTGTTCTCCTGCATGCTGTAGGACAGGTCGACCAGCAGGGCAATGTTGTAGTTGCCTGCAGGAACCGGCTCGCCCGGCACCATGCCGCCCGGATCCCCCACCAAGACGTCGTGCGAATCCGCCCCGTTGCCGGAAGCCGGCAGGGTGTCGTTGCCCGACGTGCCCACCGTCTCGGTGTAGTGGTCGATGGTGGCGGGAACTTCCGTCGTCGCGGCATCGTGGTTGGCAGATTCTACCGAGGTGACGCTGGCCTTGAGAGCGGACAGATCAGGTGCGCTATCGCCCGCCCCAAGAGGCGCCGTCAGGTGCAGATTGCTCAGGTCAGTCCCGGCCGGGAATGTCCATGTGTGGTTGGCGCCCGCCTCGCCTACAAGATGCCCGTCACCATCGGTGAACGTGGCGTCTTTCGGCAAGCCGCCGACGGTGATCGCCGTCAGGGTTTCGCTGCCATCAGTGTCGGACAGTTGGGCCGACAGATCGACGTCGTAGGTGGCGTGACCTTCGGTGGTTTGAACAGTGGTATTGATCCCGTCTCCCCAAGTGCCACCATCACCGAATACGAGGGCTTCGATGCTTTTCAGCTCGATATATGCCTTCGTTTCATTATCAATGACTTTGAGATCCCATTGACCGTTTTTGTAAGGAGAAACAATGGTGTACTCGTCGGCACTCTTAGTGAAGTAGACGACATCATATCCAGCCTTGCCATCGATTTTCCCATCAGCGCCATTGCTAGCCTCTTTGATGTCTCCCTCGACGACAAAGATATTGCTGTATTTAGTTCCTTGTATCGTATTCGAACCTTGATTTTTATCGCTGTTCGGATAATCGATGACCGGCACATTGCCGATGATCTTGCCATCGGATCCAAAGCTGAATGACCCGCCGCTGAACTCAACCAAGGTGGTCTTGCTACCCTCGGTAATCACCGGCTCGCTCAGCGAGAAATGCAGCACGGGCGCGTCCGCCACCGGCGTGATGTCAATCGACAGCGTGGCCGTATCGCCGGCCGGATGACCATCCGCGCCGACGGCCTGGTAAGTCAGTTGGGCGTAGTTGTCGCTCGCGTCGCCTGCCGCGCCGCCGGACTGATTGGGCTCGGGCACGAAGCGCAGATGACTGGCGCTGCTGGCGTCGAATTGATCGCCGACCTTGACGTTGAACCAGACATTCCCGTCTTCGGAATACTGCAGCACGCCATGTTCGGGCAGCGACGTGATGCTGATCGCCGCGCCATCGCCGCCGGTCACGCCGAAGCTGGCCCAATTCAGGCTGATGATCGTGTCTTCATTAGCGCTGACTTCGCTGCTTTCAAGCGTGGGCAACTGAGGTGTCGTGTCAGGCAGCGTAATGTGAATCGGCACATTTACAGCATCGCCATCACCATCGGTGACGACAGCACCCAGATCGAGGACGGGCTGACCGTTGGAGCCATGGGAGTCGGAGCCAGATTGATACCCCAGGTCGATCCCGACAACCGAGTAATTGCTGTCGCCAGTCATGCCAGGTTGACCCCCGGCTCCCAGCTTGATTTCATGGATGCCGTCAGGATAGCCGGTCAGGTCGATCGTGATGAAATCAGCGGAAGATCCCGATACCGTGATGGGCGTATCGCTGCCATTGACGTAGACCAGCGCCGTTTCGCCGGTCTTCAGATCGAAAATCTTGATGTGGGCTTCGGTGGCCTTAGCATCAGAACCTGCATCAGGTTCAATGGAAAACACCAACCGCTCGCCTGCTTTACCCCAGTTGTTGTTGATTGCTGTATTGTCATTTCCGTCGTTCTGGATGCCCAGACGACCTCCGTCTCCAGAGATACCATTAGAATGCGGCGTTCCAGAAACCCCGGACACGGTCACGGAGAACGGCGCATCACCCATATCTACCGAAACGCCACCGTGCGTGTTCGTGAACGAGGCCGAGCCCGTACCCGTCGTCACACCACCGCCACCCACGGCATCAATCGCCCCATTCACGGTCACGGTATAACTGCCATGGTCGCCGGCCCCGCCCGTCAGGCTGGGGACGATGGTCAGAATCGGAGTCTGGCTGGCATCGCCATCCTTGACGGCGATGACACTACCGTCGGCGCGGGTCACATAGACCAGGTTGACGCCGCCGGAAGTCAACTGTACAGAGGTATCACCGACCTGCCCCATTACGGGTTGACCATCCAGGCTGGAACCGTCCGTACGGGTGATCGCCACATGCGCGCCTGCGTAATCGGCGCCCACGGAAACGCCCAGGCTGCCGGTCACGGTCGCGCCGACGTCCACACCTTCCAGGTTGACATCATGATCCACGCCCGAGATGACTTCCGGACTGTCGTCTTCAATGCGGATGGTGATGGTGCTGTCCGCCCCCGAATGTCCGTCCGACACCGAGACCGGAATCGTCAGGTCGATGACGTCTTCCTGATTGATGCCCAGGTGATCCAACGGGCCGGATTGCGTGACTTGATAGCCCGTCACGGCGCCATCAGGACCGTGCTGCAAGTCGACCCTAAGCACGACGTGATAGTCAGCATCGCCAGAGTTCGTGCCAGTGTGACCAATCAAATTGCCGCTGCCATCCAGCGTCCACGAAACCGGCTGCCCCTGAGAGGAAAGCGGATGAGCGTCAGCATCGCTGGAATCTTTAGTCACCAGATCGTCGCCATCCCGATAGCCGTAGGACACCCCCACTCCGGTTCCCAGCGTGACCGTCAGGTCTTTCAGCGCGGTATCGGGATCGGACAGGTTGATGGCGCCAGTGGCGATCGTGGCACTGGCGTTGTCTCCAAACGGCGCATCCTGGCCATACTGCCCATTGCCGCCATCGGGGTTACCGTGCGGGGCCAGGTTTTCATCCGTGACGACGGCGCTGACGCCTTCAACAGCGGGAACAACGATGCTCGGCCCCAGGTCGGGCAGATTGATCGTCAGGTGCCCTGTCGCCGGATCGCCATCGGCATCGGTGACGGTGTAGTCGAAGACGAGATGACCATTGCCCGCCGCGCTGCCGTTGGCATCGATGGCACGGTACTGGTCAAACGTCCAGTTACCATCCTCGCCCATCGTGAAGGAAAACACCTTCTGATGCCCATCCTGTGTGTAGGCGGTCAGGGTCAGGCCATCCTGCTCTATGGTGAGGCTGCTGTCGCCGGATTGGACGCCTGCCAAGGAGACGGCCACGCCCAGGCCACCTGCACCGTCCGCGCCATATTGCACATCCACGTCGCCGCCCGCCGTCGCCAGCACGGTATCAGCTGCCGACTCCGAACCATGGAAAGTGATGCTCTTCAGGGCGTAGTCGCTGTTGTCTGTCTTATTGTTCTTGGTGTCATTGGAGTTGGGCGTGTCATCCACAGCCGTGAATCGGACTTCGTCAAAAACGATACCGACACCCGCGCTCAGGCCTGTCCTGGTGAAATCACCGCCCTGATCTGCGACCAGCAGGACGGATGTACCGACTTCCTCACCGTTCAAGTAGAAGCTGACCCGTCCCTGTTCGCCCTCTCCTTGGAAGAAAGAAGACAGTTCCACGTCGATGCTGCTGGCCGTCTTCCCGTCATCCAGATGAATGTTCAGGGATTCGGTGCCGCCATCATTCCCCCACTTGCCAAAATCCCGGTAGCTGATTTCCGAACCCAGGGCATAGTAGGGCTCGTGATCCCCAGTATCAACGCCCAGGCCGCCAGCACCCTGCGTGATGGCGGCCGAATGGCCGTCTTCCCAGTGGCCTTGACCATGCTTCTTCGACACATAATCGAAGCCCGTGGCGCTCAGCGTAATACCCAGGCCGTCGGACGTGAACGCTGTATTGCCGTTGGTGCCCTGCAGATGGGCAAAGTCGAAGGTAGCCGAGAAATCGCTGGCTGCAGGCTGATCCCCAGTCAACGCGGCTGTCGTCTCGTAATTCGTGGCATACGGACTGTCGTCCTCAACACGAACTGTGATGTACTGCGTGTCGGATGTACCGCCGTCGCCGTCGCTCACACTGACCGGAATCTTCAGGTTCAGCACGTCCTCGTGGGCATGCGTGCTGTCCGGGTGATCGATGGCGCCCTGCAGAGTGACCGTGTAGGTGTATTGCTGCTCGTTGCCGCTGATCGCACCAGGATGAAGCTGAATTTGAATGATTTCCTGGTAGTCCGCCTGGCCCACTGTTCCGGTATAGCCCTGCAAGACACCACTATCAGCATCGAAATGCCACTCGACGGCTTCGCCATGCGATGTCAGATCATATTCCGTGCCGGTAGACAGGCTGAGGCCCTTGGCAGTACCCGCCAGCAACACAGTCGCGTCGTGCAGATCGCTATCGACATCCTTGATGGTGAAGGAGCCACCAGCAATCGCCTGATTGCTGCCATGCGTCCAATCCCCGCTGGGCTGGTTGTTACCGTGACCGGGGATGCCATTGTCGTAATTGGTGAGGGTCGTCAGACCTTCCTCGGAGACGACGGCAAACCCGCCATGCGAGCCAAAATCCAGCGTGGGCGCATCGTTGACGCCCGTCACCTTGATCGTCAGCGTGGCGGTGTCAGTGTCGCCATCGCCGTCGCGCAGGGTGTAAGTGAAGACTTCCTTGCCATTGCCGTTATCGCCGCCCAGGGCCTGCAGGGCTTCATAGCGATCGTGATTTTCAGTCGTATCCGTGACCAGTGTATAGGTGTAGCTGCCATTCGGGTGGATGGTCAGATCGCCGTATTTGCCCTCGATGGTCGTGCCGGCGCCACTATTGTCCTGCACATCCGACCCACCACCTGCGGTGGCGATATGGGAAACCTCAGCGCCATCGGCACCCGTCGTGTCGCGCCCAGGATGGCCATGGCCGCTACCGCCATCCACGACATTGCCGCCCACAGAAAGGCCTTCCTCGGAAATAGAGGTGTAGTCGTTCTTGGCGTCCGGCGCATCGTCCTTGATGGTGATGTTCAGGTTCTGCTGGTTGAAATCGCCATCGCGATCCGTGGCCGTGATCTGGAACTGATCCTGCGTCTGGTCGCCAGACACGTTCGGCGCCGAGGTCAACGTGTAGGTGTAGCTGACCGTGATGGTGCCGTCCGCCGCCTGGGAATAGCCATTCAGGATCATCGTGCCGTACTGGGTGGTGATCGTCTGAGGATGAGCAGCGTCCAAGGCCTCCAGATCAGACCGGCTGATCTGGAAGGTCTGGTTACCACCGGCATCCGTGTAGCCAATCTTGACCGCAGCCGAATCGCTCAGGCCGTCCAGCGCCTTGATGGTGAAGTGGGACTGCACCAAGGTATCGGCCGCATTCGGATGGCTGCCATCGGTCAGGCCGCTTTCATAGACCACGCGGTCGGTCGTGACACCCTGCACGGGTGCGCCATGATCCTTGGGCACATTGACCGTGACACCGTCGTCCTTGCCCTGGATATTGATGGTCAGGGTCGAGGTAGACGTATCGCCGTCGTTGTCGGTGATCGTGTATTCGATCTGGAAGCTTTTGGTCTCGCCCGCACCCAGGGCCTGAGTCGCCAGGCTGGAATTGTTCAGATTGAAAGTCCAGTCGCCGGGGATGAGGCCGGGCGTGAAAGTGCCGTAATCCGAGAGATTGGCGCCGTCGGCCCCCGTGACGGCACCCCACGTAATCACTGGCCCATGGCTGTTGCCGCCATCCGCGCCAAAGGCGTCATTGGCCAGCACATTGCCAAATGCGTTGGAGAAAAACAGGCCGCCGTCTTCATGGACGGTCGCCTGGTCTGGATTGGCCTGCGGTGCATCGTCTTCGATGCTGACGTTCAGGTTGCCCGTAGTCGTGACATGACCATCAAACACGTTGATCGGCACAACCAGATTCAAGGCGTCTTCGCCCTGCTGGGGATGATCGATCGGTTCCAGCAGTTTGACATCGTACTTGTACTGGCCGTCGGATTCCTGGCTGAGCGTGATCTTAATCACGTCGCGCTCGGTGAGGCCATGGCCGATGTGCCCCGTCAGGGTCTGGCCATCGGACGACAGCGTCCATTGAATCGTTTGGCCGTCCGATTTCAGCCCCGGATCGGGATTCAGTGCGCCCAGAGTGACCGTCAGCGCATCACCGTCCACATCGGATACGGTGAAGTGGCCGAACGAGCTCGCATCATCGGTCTTGTCCGTGAAACCGTCCGCATGGCCACTGTCCGGCAGGCCCGCGCCGTGCGGATTGCCCGCGCCGATGATGTGGCCGAACGGATGGGCAGGCAGTCCTTCTTCGGAAACGGCTGTTTGTCCCTCGGCTGCGTCCTGGCCGTCATTGTGAAAAACAATCTTGGGGGCGTCATTGGTCCCCTCGATGTTGATGGTCAGCGTCGAGGTGGAGGGGTCGCCGTCGCTATCGGTGATCGTGTATTCGATCTGGAAGCTCTTGGTTTCGCCTTGGGCCAGGGCCTGGGTAGCATCGCTGCCATTGTTCAGCACGAATGTCCAGTCGCCAGGCAGAAGGCCGGGCTTGAAAGTGCCGTAATCCGAGATATTGGCGCCATCGTCAACGGCGTTGCCTGAACTATCTACTTCGACAAAAGTGCTTCCCCACGCCACCATATGCCGCAGATTGGGGCCGTCAGCGCCGAAATCGTCGTTGCTCAGGACATTGCCCCTGACATGCGTTTCCGAGTAACTGCCATCTTCCAGCACGTGGGTGGAATCCACGGAGGCCTGCGGGGCATCGTCGTGGATGGTGATCGTCAGGAGATTGCCGGTAGCCTCTGCGTCGTAGGTGTCCTTGACCACAATGGGCACCTGCAGCGTCAGGTCGTTTTCTCCGCCACCGGCAGCATGCTGAACCGGAGCCAGCAGCTCGACCTGGTAGGAATAGCCATCCGTCGGGTTGCCATCGAGCGTGACTTTGATCACATCGCCCAGAGCGTAGAACTTGCCCAACGCCGTGATGCCGATCTGTCCAGTCAGCATTTGGCCGTCGTCAGACAGTACCCAGTGCACTGGCAAGCCGCTAGACGTCAGCGACGAGGTTGGTTCGCCCAGCGTCACGGAGGCGACCGCATCGCCCTTGTCCCCGTCATGCACCGTAAAGGTGCCGCTGGCATTCGTATTTACCGGATCGCCGGATTCCGGGAGCCCGGCCCCATGCGGCGGAAGAAGCCCGGCGCTCAGGCCTTCTTCGGTCACGAATGCATTGGCATTGGCGCCATCTTGACCACCGAAGGTGATCGTGGGCACGTCATTGGTGCCGTTGACGGCGAGCGTCAGCGTCGCGGTAGAGGTGTCGCCATCGGCGTCGGTCACGGTATAGGTGAAGACGTCCACATCGCCGTTGCCTTCACCCTGACCCAGGGCCTGGACGGCAGAATAACGATCGTCTGCAGGATCACTGACTAATTTATAAACATAGAAGCCATGGTCGGTGAGAAACAGGTCGCCATACGTGCCCTGGATGACGGTGCCTACACCCCCGACTGCGGTGTCACCCGAAGCGATGCCACCAGCCTGAACGCCGGTGACGGTGGTGTTGTCATCCGCGCCTAGGGAGTCCCTGCCATCGGCGGGAGATGTTTCATGCCAACCAGTAATGACGTTGCCCTTGGCGATCAGATCAGTGTCTTCTGTGACCTGATTGGCATCGTTGTTGGCAAACGGCTGGGTATCCAGGATGTTCGCCACCAGATCTGAGGATGTGGCCCGGCCAAGCCCATCGACCACGGTGATACCGATGGTGTCGAACACGGACTCGCCATTGCCTGCGGCCTGATCGTGCGTCTGGGCGCCATCGGACCAGTAGGTGTAATCCACGACGCCAGTGGCGGGGTTGTACCCTGTGATGTGCAGCAGCCCGCGATCGGTGTCGATCACGATGGGGTCATCTACCGAGGCACCGGCCAGTTCGGTGGCCGAGATGACACGAACAACCGGGTCAGCCGTCGAGCTGCCGCCCCCCGGGTTGGTGCCCTCGGGTGCGGACGGAGCCGATTCAGGCACGTAGGTGAACTGCAGGGAACCCAAGCCAGCTGCCGCAGAGATGGCGAACGTCCCCGAATACCCGTCATGGGTCGGCGTGTTGTCAGCGGGCGTCGAGAGCAGCGCGAAAAGGGCTGGCGATTGGGACTGGTGAGTATTGTTCTCCAAAATGGAGAACGTGCCCGGGACAATCGAGGGATCTTGCCCAGCGCCGCCCGGATTGTCATTTCCATCAGGAATATCAATCGTCGGCCCGGCGGGCACGGCAGCGTCCGCCGCCCCGGCAACCCCGCCCAACTGCACGAATTCCGGCGTATCCACGCCCGGACGCGGATACGCCAGATCCAGCGGCGACACGGATTCTGTGATGGCAGCCAGACGCGTGAAGCTGGCACCACC
>PGEI01000131.1 GCA_002894305.1 Comamonadaceae bacterium CD01 | reverse complement strand
GTGCGAAGACGCGCTTTCATGTTTCGATATTTCCGGGTTGCTGTACTAGAACGCCAGACCTGACCACAACCCAACCCAGCCCAAAAAGGAGACACCCATGCGCGTGCGCGACAAGGTCATCATCGTCACCGGCGCCGGCAGCGGCATTGGCGAGGGCATTGCCCGGCGCCTGGCCGCCGAAGGCGCGCGCGTGCTGGCCAACGACATCGACGAGGCGGCGGGCGGGCGCGTCGCCGAGGCGATCCGCGACGGCGGCGGGCAGGCGGATTTTCAGCGCGCCGACGTCACCCGCAGCGCCGACGTGGCCGCGCTCGTCGCGCGCGCGGTGCAGTTGCATGGCCGGCTGGACGTGGTAGTCAACAACGCCGGCTGGACGCACCGCAACCGCCCGATGCTGGAGGTGAGCGAGGAGGAGTTCGACCGCGTCTACGCGGTCAACGTCAAGAGCATCTACCTGTCGGCGGTGCACGCGGTGCCGGTGATGCGCGCAGGCGGTGGCGGCAGCTTCATCAACATCGCGTCGACCGCCGGCATCCGTCCGCGCCCGGGGCTGACCTGGTACAACGGCAGCAAGGGCGCGGTCATCACGACGAGCAAGTCGATGGCGGCCGAGCTGGGGCCGGACAACATCCGCGTCAACTGCATCAACCCGGTCTTCAACCCCGACACCGGCCTGGCCGCCGAGTTTGCCGGTGGCCCGGTGGACGAAGCGCGCCGCGCCAAGTTCCTGGCCACCATCCCGCTGGGACGCTTCTCCACCGCGCTGGACGTGGCCAATGCCGCGCTGTACCTGGCCAGCGACGAGGCCGCCTTCATCAGCGGCACCTGCATCGAGGTCGACGGCGCGCGCTGCGTGTGATTGCGCTGCCACGCCCCAATATCAATACTCAATACGACTTGGGCAGCCCCAGCACCTTCTCGGCGATGAAGCACAGGATGAGCTGCGGGCTCACCGGCGCCAGGCGCGGAATCCACGACTCGCGCATGTAGCGCTCGACGTGGTACTCCTTGGCGTAGCCCATGCCGCCGTGCGTGAAGATGGCGCGCTCGCAGGCGCGATAGCCGGCCTCGGCGCCCAGAAACTTGGCGGCGTTGGCCTCGGCCGCGCAGCTCCTGCCCTGGTCGTACAGCCAGGCGGCCTTCTGCACCATCAGGTGCGCGGCCTCCAGATCCATCCAGGCCTCGGCCAGAGGGTGCTGTATGCCCTGGTTCTTGCCAATCGGCCGGCCAAACACTTCGCGCTCGGCCGCGTAACCGGCCGCACGCGCCAGTGCCGCGCGCCCCAGGCCCACGGCCTCGGCGGCGATCAGGATGCGCTCGGGGTTCATGCCGTGCAGGATGTACGAGAAGCCCTTGCCCTCCTCGCCCACGCGGTCCTCCACGGGAATGCGCAGGCCGTCGATAAAGAGCTGGTTGGTGTCCACGCACTTGCGGCCCAGCTTGGCGATCTCGCGCACCTCCACCTTGCTGCGGTCCAGGTCGGTATAGAACAGCGTCAGGCCCTCGGTGCCCTTGCATTCCTCCACCGGCCGGGTGCGCGCCAGCAGCAAGATCTTGTTGGCCACCTGCGCGGTGGAGATGAAGACCTTCTGCCCGCTGACGACGTAGTGATCACCCTGGCGCACCGCGCGCGTCTGCAGCTTCAGCGTGTTCAGGCCGGCGTTGGGCTCGGTCACGCCAAAGCAGGCCTTGTCGCGGCCCTCGATCAGCGGCGGCAGCCAGCGCTTTTTCTGCTCGTCGGTGCCAAACACCACGACCGGGTGCAGGCCGAAGATGTTCATGTGCACAGCCGACGCGCCCGACAGGCCCGCGCCCGTGGCCGAGATGGTGTGCATCATCAGCGCGGCCTCGCTTATCCCCAAGCCCGCGCCGCCGTATTCCTCGGGCATGGCAATGCCCAGCCAGCCCGATTCGGCCAGCGCCTGGTGAAAGTCGTGCGGAAAGCCGCCCTCGTTGTCCTTCTTGAGCCAGTAGTCGGCATCGAAGGGTGCGCAGACGCGCTCGATCGCGTCCTTGATCTGCTGCTGCTCGGGGGTCAGGTCGAAATTCATGGCTGTGTACTCGCTTCGGGGCGGATCACCTTGTCGGGCGACTCGCCATAGGGAGGGCTGTAGACCACCAGCAGCTTGACGGGCTGCTCGCTGGTGACGGTGAAAACATGCATTTTGTCGGCCGGGAAGAAGCACATGTCGCCCGGCACCATGTCGAAGGCCTCGCCCTCGACCTCGGCGCGGGCCGTGCCCTCCAGCAGGTAGCAGGCCTGCTCTATTCCCGGGTGGGCGTGTGGCAGTGCGCCGCCGCCCTTGTGCAGCGTGCCCAGCAGCACCTCCATCTGCCTGGCACCCACGGTCTCGGGGCCGATCAGGCGCTGGTTGAAGGTGTGATGGTGGTTGGCAGGCTGGTAGCTGGGTACGTCGGCGCTGCGCACCAGGTAGCGGGATGGGGTCGTTGGCATCTTGTGGGTCTCCTTGATGTGATCGTTGCAGGCAGCGCGGGGTGTCAATCGTGGGCGGATCGGCAGGCGCCACAGGCCAGCAGCGCGTCGATGTCCGCCTCACCGTAGCCGGCCTGGGCCAGCACGGCGCGCGTGTCCTGGCCCAGGCGCGGCGCTGCGCACAGCTGCGCCGGCGGCACGGTGTGCGACCAGTGGGTAGGCGTGGCCAGCGTGTGGATGAACCCCTCGGTCGGGTGCTCGCACTCGCGCACAAAGCCGCTGGCGCGCAGCTGCGGGTCGTGCAGCAGGTCTTCGGGGCCGTTCATCGGCATGTTGGGCACGTCGGCCGCATCCAGCAGCACACGCCACTGGGCGGTGGTGCGCGTGCGCATCAGGCGCGCCACCTCGGCATAAACGGCATCGATGTGCTCGGCGCGCGCGCCATGGGTGGCAAAGCGCGGGTCGCGCCCCAGGCCGTCGGCCTCACCGATGGCCTCGAAGAAGCTGCGCCAGTGCTTGTCGTTGTAGATCAGCACGCACAGCATGCCATCCTGCGTGGCGTAGGGGCGCCGGTGCGGCGTGAGCAGCCGCGTGTAGCCGGCGTCGCCCAGCGGCGGCTCGAAGGTCAGGCCGGCCATGTGGTCGCCCAGCACGAATTGCGCCATGGCCTCGAACATCGGCACCACGATTGCCTGACCCTGGCCAGTGCGCTCGCGTGCAAACAGCGCCGCCGTGACGGCGTAGACCGCGTGCAGGCCGGTCACGCGGTCGGCCAGCGTCACCGGCGCATAGCCGGGCTCGGCCGCGCCGTAGCGCTGGGTCAGCCACGGAATGCCCGTGGCGCCCTGGATCAGGTCGTCGTAGGCCGGCCGCGCGGCGTCCGGTCCGCGCTGGTCGAAGCCGCAGCAGCTCACATGGATGATGGCCGGGTTGCGCTGGCGCACCGCCTCGTAGTCCAGCCCCAGGCGCGCCAGCGCCTGCGGGCGCACGTTGCTGATCAGCACGTCGCTGGTCTCGGCCAGCCGCAGCGCCGCCTCCAGCCCCTGCGGGTTCTTCAGGTCGAGCACCACGCTCTTCTTGCCCGCGTTGGCGTTCAAAAAGATGGGGCCCATGCCCGGGTGGCGCATCGGGCCGATGTGACGCATGTTGTCGCCCGCGGGCGTCTCGACCTTGATGACCTCGGCGCCCAGCTGCGCCAGGATTTGCGTGGCGAAAGGCCCGAGGACGACCGAGGTCAGATCCAGTACGCGCACCCCAGCCAGCGGGCCGGCGCCGCCCGTGTCTTGGCTGCTGTCGTTCGCCATGGCGCCAGCCCTCATTGCGGCTCGATGCCGGCGGCCTTGATCAACGCCGTCCAGTGCGCCAGCTGCTGCGCGACATAGTCGGCAAACTCCTGCGGCGACCTGGACGGCCAGACCTGGAAGCCCAGCTGGTCGAGCCGGGCCTGCACCTCGGGGTCGGCCAGGGCAATTTGCAGACCGTCATTGATCCGTTTCACGATCTCCGGAGGCAGGCCGGCAGGGCCAAACACGCCATTCCACGAGGTCAGGTCAAAGCCCTTGACCGTGCCGGCAATGGGGGCGACGCCTGGAAAGTCTTTCAGCGGCTGCGCCGTGGTCACGCCGATGGGGCGCACCTTGCCCGTCTTGATCATGCCCATGCCGGAGCCCAGATCGACCACGTACATCTGCACCTGGCCGCCGATCAGGTCGGTCATCGATTGCGGGCTGGACTTGTAGGGAATGCCCAGGACGTCGATGCCGGCAATGCGCTTGATGGTCTCGCTGGCCACCTGCGACGTGCTGTTGGGCGTGGCGTAGGACAGCTTGCCAGGGTGCGCCTTGGCGTAGTCGATCAGCTCCTGGACGTTGTGCACCGGCAGGTCGTTGTTGACGGCCAGCACGAAGGGCAGCTCGCCGGTGCGCGCAATCGGCGTGAAATCCTTGATCGGGTCGTACTTGAGCGCCTTGAACAGGCTGGGGTTGGCCGAATGCGAGGTGTTGGTGGTCATGAACAGCGTGTAGCCGTCGGGCTTGGCCTTGACGACGAACTGCGCCGCAATCTGCGCACTCGCGCCCGGGCGGTTGTCGACCAGCACGGGCTGGCCAACCTCTTCCGAGAGCTTTTGCATCACCACGCGGGCCACGGCGTCGGTGCCGCTGCCGGCGGCAAACGGCACGACCACGGTGATTGGCGCATTGGGGTAGGCGCTGCCTTGCGCTGCCGCCAGCCCCGCAAGGCCAAGTCCGCCGACCAGCAGGCCAATATTAAAAAGGCGTTTGTTCATCGTCTGTCTCCTGTATGTATATCTGTCCTCGCCGCGAGCGCCCGTCGGGCTGGCTCAGGCGAGAATGGTGCGTTCTTTGACGATTCGTGTCCAATCCTTGTTTCGACTCCCATGATTCAATATGCGAATCACAAAACCAAGCAGGACATCGTCATGAAGCTGCACCAGCTGCGCTATTTCTCCGTGCTGGCCGAGGAGCTGCACTTCGGCCGCGCGGCGCAGCGCCTGGCGATCACGCAGCCGCCGCTGAGCGGCGCGATCAAGGCGCTGGAGGACGAACTGGGCACGCCGCTGTTCACGCGCGACAGCAAGCATGTGGCACTGACGCCGGCAGGCGTGGCGCTGCGCGCCGAGGCGCGCCAGGTGCTCGATCGCATCGACCGCGCGGCCGCTGCGGTGCGCGCGGTGGCCGACGGCCTGCACGGGCGGCTGGAGATCGGCACCACCGGCACGATGATTTACCGCGAACTCCCGGCCATCGTGCGGCGCTTCCAGGCCGCGACACCCGGTGTCGAGGTGCTGCTGCGCGAGCTGTCCAGCGCGCAGCAGGTCGACGAACTGCTGCACGGCCAGCTGGACGCCGGTTTCATCAACGCCGCCACGGTACCGCCGCAGCTGGCCAGCATGGCGCTGGCGCCCGATCACTTCGTCTGCTGCCTGCCCGCCTGCCATGCGCTGGCCGCCAGCCGCGCGCTGCGGCTGGAGCAGCTGGCGGAGGAGCCCTTCGTGATGTTTGCGCGCGAGGTGGCGCCGGCCAACCACGACAACGTGCTGGCCGTCTTCAGCCAGGCCGGCATCCACCCGCGGCTGGTGCACGCCGCCCGCCAGTGGCTGACGGTGATTGCCATGGTGGCGCACGGCCTGGGCATCGCGCTGGTGCCGACGTCGCTGGCGCGCACGGGCATGCATGGCGTGGCCTTTGTGCCGCTGGCGCGCAGACCGGCCCAGTCCAGCGCGCTGCTGGCCTGGCGCCCGCCGGTGGCCAGCGCCGCGCTCGAAGGTTTTCTGCAGGCCGCGCGGGCGCAGTTGCAAGCCCCTGACGGCAATGTCCCTAACTGATGCCGGCTCCAGATACGGCCCGGTGGTCTGGGGCACAATGAATTTCATGGGTGAACGCACGATCAACATCTCCGAGCCCGCGCGCGCGGGCGTCATGCAGCCGCCGCAGCACAAGGGATCGCTGGCCGAACCGACCGGCCTGGTCAGCGATCTGCGCGGGCGGCCGCTGCGCGACTTGCGCATCAGCGTGACCGACCGCTGCAACTTCCGCTGCACCTATTGCATGCCCAAAGAGGTGTTCGGCAAGGACTACCAGTACCTGCCGCATGGCGACCTGCTCAGCTTCGAGGAAATCACCCGCCTGGCGCGCTTGTTCATGGCGCACGGCGTGCACAAGATTCGCCTGACCGGCGGCGAGCCGCTGCTGCGCAAGGATCTGCACCTGTTGATCGAGCAGTTGGCGGCGCTGCGCACCATCGAGGGCAAGGCGCCCGACCTGACGCTGACCACCAATGGCTCGCTGCTGGCGCGCAAGGCGCGCCAGCTCAAGGACGCCGGCCTGTCGCGCGTCACCGTCAGCCTGGACAGCCTGGACGACGCGACGTTCCGCGCGATGAACGACGTCGATTTTCCGGTTGCCAAGGTGCTCGACGGCATTGCGACGGCGCAGGCCGTGGGGCTGGAGCACATCAAGGTCAACATGGTCGTCAAGCGCGGCACCAACGACCACGACATCCTGGCAATGGCGCGGCATTTTCGCGGCAGCGGCGTGACGCTGCGCTTCATCGAATTCATGGACGTGGGCGCGACCAACGGCTGGCGCATGGACGCCGTCGTGCCGTCGGACGAGGTCATTGCCCGCCTGCGCGCCGAGCTTGCGCTGGTGCCGCTGGAGCCCACCGCGATTGGCGAGACCGCGCAACGCTGGGGCTATGCCGGCGCCGACGGCCGCCACGACCCGCAACTGGGCGAGGTGGGCGTGATCAGCAGCGTCACGCGCGCGTTCTGCGCCGACTGCAACCGCGCGCGCCTGTCCACCGAAGGACGCATGTACCTGTGCCTGTTTGCCACCCAGGGCTGGGATCTGCGCCGGCTGCTGCGCTCGGGCGCGGGCGACCTGGAGATCGCCACCGCGATCGCCGACATCTGGCGAGGGCGCAACGACCGCTACTCCGAATTGCGCGCGCAAATGCCGCCCGACACCGGCAGCGGCGGGCGGCGCATCGAGATGAGCTACATCGGCGGCTGAAAGGCCGAGCGCAACGTGGGCGCCTGCGGCATTTCGCGCGACGACATCACCGGCCTGGTGCTGGCCGGCGGCCAGGGCTCGCGCATGGGCGGCGTGGACAAGGGGCTGCAACTGCTGGATGGCCAGCCGCTGGCGCGCCTGGCGCTGCAGCGCCTGCAGCCGCAGGTGGGTGCGCTGCTGCTCAGCGCCAACCGCCACCAGGATGTTTATGCACACTGGGGCGTGCCCGTGCTGCCTGACGCGCAGGCCGGCTACCCCGGCCCGCTGGCCGGCATGGCCGCGGGCCTGGCCACCTGCACCACCGGCTGGCTGCTGTGCGTGCCCTGCGACGCACCGTTCTTCCCAGCCGACCTGGCGCGCCGCCTGGCCGATGCGGCCTGGCGCGGGCAGGCCGACATTGCGCTGGCAAGCGCGCCAGAAGCGGGCGCGGACGGCCAGCCGCGCCTGCGCGCCCAGCCGGTGTTCTGCCTGCTCAACAAGACACTGCTGTCCGCGCTGAATACCTATCTGCACCAGGGCGGCCGCAAGGTCGGCCAGTGGCTGGCGCAGCAGCGCGCGGCCACCGAGGCCTTCGACCGGCCAGGCGACGACCCGCAGGCCTTTGCCAACATCAACACCCTGCAGGCGCTGGAGCGGCTGCAACGCACCGCACCACTGGCGCACCACCCCATCCCGTCCGGAGATTGAGCCATGCCCTACGCTGACACCCATCTTGCACACGCCCCCACGCGCGCCGCTGTTGAGCAGTTTCGCGGCAGCGCGGTGCTGGAGTTCGGCACCGCCTGGTGCGGCCACTGCCAGGGCGCGCAACCGCTGATTCGCGCTGCACTGCAAGAGCGCGCCGACGTGCAGCACCTGAAGGTGGAAGACGGCCCGGGGCGCCCGCTGGGGCGCAGCTACCGCGTCAAGCTGTGGCCCACGCTGATCTTTCTGCGCGACGGCCAGGAAGTGGCACGCGTGGTGCGCCCGCAAACGGCGGGCGAGATCGACGAGGCGCTGGCGCAGCTCACGCGCTGAGCGCCTGATCCACGCCCTGGTTGGCCAGCGCGTCGGCGCGCTCATTGCCCGGGTGGCCGGCGTGGCCCTTGACCCAATGCCAGCGGATCTGGTGGCCCACGCCGTGCGCCAGCGCATCCAGGCGCTGCCACAGCTCGATGTTCTTGACCGGCTGGCCGCTGGCGGTGCGCCAGTTTTTCTTCTTCCAGCCGTGGATCCAGCTGGTGATGCCCTGGCGCACATACTGGCTGTCCAGGTACAGGTCGACGCTGCACGGGCGCTTGAGCGCCTCCAGTGCCTGGATCACCGCCATCAGCTCCATGCGGTTGTTGGTCGTGCTGCGCTCGCCGCCGCACAGCTGTTTCTCCAGCGTGCCCGCGCGCAGCAGCACGCCCCAGCCGCCGGGGCCTGGGTTGCCCTTGCAGGCGCCGTCGGTGTAAATCTCTACCACATCCACTGTCGTTCACTCCCTTGGGATTTCCGTTTTCTTAGAGCGTATTTACGATCTCTTCATAGCGCCCGTTGTCTCGCAAAGGTGGTGGCTGCAAGGCGCAAAGCG
>PGEI01000130.1 GCA_002894305.1 Comamonadaceae bacterium CD01 | reverse complement strand
GACCTCTTGCATGCCATGCAAGCGCTCTCCCAGCTGAGCTATACCCCCACTATGATTCAAGCCTTTCGGCCATCATCTGCTGAGCCTTGAATTATAGACAGCTTTTCAGCGGTTTTTCAAACGTGCAAGAATTTTTTCGCGGCCCAGCAATTCCAGTACCGCATCGACCGACGGCGTATGCGCCGTGCCCACGGTCAGCACGCGCACCGGCATGGCCAGCTGCGGCATCTTGGCGCCTTGCGCCTTCAGAACGTCCTTGATCGCTGCAGCAATCGCCTCCCTGTTCCAGTCCACGTTTTGCAGCGCCGCGGCAAAGGCGTCAACCAAAGGCTGGGCCGCATCGGTCACATGCTTTGAGTAATCCTCGGCATTGCGCTCGATCGCGTCGACGTAGAAAACACGCACCCAGGCGGCCAGGTCGGCCAGCGTGTCGCAGCGATCCTTGAACAGCGCGCAGATGCGCGGCAGGCGATCGTCGAGCTGAGCGGCGGCAACGCCCGCCTTCAGGGCGAACGGAGCAACCTGGCGCGCCAGCTCGGCGTCGTCCAGCGCCTTGAGGTGCTGGGCGTTGACCCAGCGCAGCTTGGCCTCGTCGAACTGGCCGGCGCTCCTGCCCAGGTGATCGAGGTTGAACCATTCGAGGAACTGCGCGCGCGAGAAGATCTCGTCGTCACCATGGCTCCAGCCCAGGCGCGCCAGGTAGTTGACCATGGCGTCGGGCAGATAGCCTTCGTCGCGGTACTGGGTCACGGCCTTGGCGCCGTTTCGCTTGCTCATCTTCTCGCCCTGCTCGTTGAGCACCGTGGGCAGGTGGGCAAACACCGGCACCTGCGCGCCCAGCGCCTCGAAGATGTGGATCTGGCGCGGCGTGTTGTTGACATGATCGTCGCCGCGGATCACGTGGGTGATGCGCATGTCCATGTCGTCCACGCAGACGCAGAAGTTGTAGGTGGGCGTGCCGTCGGGGCGGGCGATCACCAAGTCGTCCAGCTCGCTGTTCTGGAACTCGATGCGGCCCTTGCATTTGTCGTCCCATGCGACGACGCCGTCCTTGGGCGTCTTGAAGCGCAGCACGGGCTGCACGCCTTCGGGCACAGGCGGCAGCACCTTGCCCGGCTCGGGGCGCCAGGTGCCGTCGTAGCGCGGTTTTTCCTTGTTGGCCATCTGGCGCTCGCGCAGCGCGTCGAGCTCTGCCACGCTCATGTAGCAGGGGTAGACATGGCCGCCATCCTTGAGCTGCTCCAGCACAGCGCGGTAGCGATCCATGCGCTGCATTTGGTAGAACGGGCCTTCGTCGATGTCCAGCTGCAGCCAGTCCATGCCCTCCAGGATCACGTCGACCGACGCCTGCGTGGAGCGTTCGAGATCCGTGTCCTCGATGCGCAGGATGAAGTCGCCGCCCTGGGCGCGGGCAAAGGCCCAGGGATAGAGCGCCGAGCGGATGTTGCCCAGGTGGATGAAGCCGGTGGGCGACGGAGCGAAACGGGTGCGTATTTTCTGGTTCATGTCGATGGGGCTCAAAGGCTGTCCAGGCCGCGCAGCAGGTCGTTCTTGACGTCCTGCAGGTGCTCCAGGCCGACGCTGACGCGGATCAGTCCCTGGCCGATGCCGGCCGCCTGGCGCTGCTCCTCGGACAGCCGCCCGTGCGAGGTGCTGGCCGGGTGGGTGATGGTGGTCTTGACGTCGCCCAGGTTGGCGGTGATGGAGCACAGCCGCGTGCTGTCGACCACATGAAAGGCGTTGGCGCGCAGCTGCTCGGGCGTGGCGCCCGCGACGTCGAATGCCAGCACCGTGCCGCCCATGCCGCTTTGCTGGCGCATGGCCAGTTCGTGCTGCGGGTGGCTCGCCAGCCCCGGGTAATGGACGCGTGCCACCTTGGGGTGCCCCTCCAGCCAGCCGGCCAGCGCCAGCGCCGCCGCGCTTTCGGCCTTGACGCGCAGCGCCAGCGTCTCCAGCCCCTTGAGCACCACCCAGGCATTGAACGGCGAGAGGTTGAGCCCGCCGCTGCGCAGGAAAGTGCCCATGACCTTGTCGACCAGCGCCACCGTGCCGCAGACCGCGCCGGCCATCACGCGGCCCTGGCCGTCCAGCAGCTTGGTGCCCGAGTGCACGATCAGGTCGGCGCCAAACTCGGCGGGGCGCTGCAGCACGGGCGAGGCAAAGCTGTTGTCCACCGCCAGCAGCGCGCCCTGGTTGTGCGCAATGTCAGCCAGCGCCTGGATGTCGCACAGGTCGGTCAGCGGGTTGGTCGGCGTCTCGGCAAACAGCATGCGCGTGTTCGGGCGCACCGCAGCCTGCCAGGCGGCCGCGTCGGTCTGCGACACAAAAGTGGTCTCGACGCCAAAGCGCGCCATCTCGGTGCCCAGCAGCTTCATGGTCGAGCCGAACATCGACTGCGACGCGATCACGTGGTCGCCAGCCTTGAGCGCCGTGAGCGCCACCAGCAGAATGGCCGCCATGCCGGTGGACGTGGCCACCGCGCATTCGGTGCCCTCCATCGCCGCCAGCCGCTGCTCGAAGCTGTTGACCGTCGGGTTGGCGGTGCGCGTATAGGTGTAGCCGGGCTCTTCCATTGCAAAACGGCGCGCGGCGCTGGCGCAGTCGTCCTGCACAAAGCTGCTGGTCAGGTACAGCGCCTCGCTGTGCTCACCCCATTGGCTGCGCTCGACCGCCTGGCGCACGGCCAGCGTGTCGGGGTGCAGCCCGGCGGGCAAGGTGGATTCACTCACGATGGTTCCTTGGTTTCAAACAGTCAAATCAAACGGCCTGACGACTTGGCATGCGACGCAGGTTCAGCCCTCTTGCGCATTGGGCAGCGACAGGCGCGAGGTGTCCTCATCGCCCTCCTCGCCATCGCCGCGGTCGCGCCCGGTGTTGAGCGCCGCGACCGACTCGTCGGAGATGTCGCCGGTGACGTACTTGCCGTCGAAGCACGATGCCTCGAAGCCGTCGATCTGCGCGTTGATGGCTCCCACGGTCTGCTTCATCGCCTCCAGGTCCTGGTAAATCAGCGCATCGACACCGATCCACTGGCGGATCTCCTCGACCGTGCGCCCATGCGCCACCAGCTCCTCGCGCGTGGGCATGTCGATGCCGTAGACGTTGGGGTGGCGCACCGGCGGCGCGGCCGACGCCAGGTAGACCTTGGCGGCGCCGGCATCGCGCGCCATCTGCACGATCTCCTTGGAGGTGGTGCCGCGCACGATGGAGTCGTCGACCAGCAGCACGCGCCGGCCCTTGAATTCGCTGGCAATCGCGTTGAGCTTCTGGCGCACCGACTTCTTGCGCGTGGCCTGGCCCGGCATGATGAAGGTGCGGCCCACGTAGCGGTTCTTGACGAAGCCCTCGCGGTAGGGAATGCCCAGGCGCTGGGCCAGCTGCATGGCGCTGGGGCGGCTCGACTCGGGCACGGGAATGATGGCGTCGATCTGGTTGGGCGGCACCGTGGAGACCACGCGCTTGGCCAGCGTCTCGCCCATGTTCAGCCGCGCCTGGTAGACGGAGATGCCGTCCATCACCGAGTCCGGGCGCGCCAGGTAGACGTACTCGAACATGCACGGATGCAGCGTGCCGTGCTCGGCGCACTGCGCAGCGCGCAGGCTGCCGTCGGTACGCACGATGACCGCCTCGCCCGGCGCGACGTCGCGCTCCAGGTGGAACATCGTGCCCTCCAGCGCCACCGACTCGCTGGCCACCATGAAGGCACCGTCGTCGGCGCGCCCCATGCACAGCGGACGAATGCCGAACGGATCGCGAAACGCCAGCAGGCCAAAACCGGAGATCAACGCCACCACCGCATACGAGCCCTTGACGCGCCGGTGCACCTCGCGCACCGCCTGGAACACGTCCTCGTCCTGCAGCGGCGCGCCGCTGCTGGCGCGCGCAATCTCGTGCGCCAGCACGTTGAGCAGCACCTCGGAGTCGCTCTCGGTGTTGGTGTGGCGGTGGTCGGTATCAAACAGCTCGCGGCGCAGCTGGCGCACATTGGTCAGGTTGCCGTTGTGCACCATGACGATGCCGAACGGCGCGTTGACGTAGAAGGGCTGGGCCTCCTCCTCGCTGGAGACGCTTCCCGCCGTCGGGTAGCGCACCTGCCCCAGGCCAATGCTGCCCGGCAGCGCGCGCATGTTGCGCGTGCGAAACACGTCGCGCACCATGCCCTTGGCCTTGTGCATGAAGAACTTGCGCCCATCCTGGGTGACGATGCCCGCCGCATCCTGGCCGCGGTGCTGCAACAGCAGCAGCGCGTCGTAAATCAGTTGGTTGACCGGTGTCTGACCGACCGTGCCGACGACTCCACACATAAATTGCTTTCTCTCTCAACAGGCTTTGATGCCGATTTGCCAGGGATGCGCCGCTGCGCCGCCCACCATCCATTACCCCTGCGTGCCCCGCGGCAATGCGACAGGCAGCTCCTGCACACCGCCGGGCAGCAGCGGCGCCAGCTGCGCCAGCGACGCCTGCAGCAAGGCCGCCCCGGCCGACTCGCGCCACCATGGCGCGTCGCGCAGCGGGCTCCAGCCCACCACCAGCGCCAGCACCAGCAGCACCAGCACGCCGCGCGCCGTGCCAAACAATGCGCCCAATGCGCGGTCGGCCGGGCGCATGCCTACCGCATCGATCAGCTTCTTGACCAGCCAGGCGAGCAGGCCGCAGGCAAACACCACCGCGACGAACACCAGCACATAGCCTGCGGCCAGCCGCCACGGCCCCTGGCCCAGCGCCAGCCAGTCGCCCACGCCGGCGCCCCACCACTGCGCGGCCACGAAGGCCAGCACCCAGCCGGCCAGCGACAGCAGCTCATAGACCAGCCCGCGCCAGGCGCCCAGCAGCATGGAGGCGGCCAGCACGACGATCAAGATCCAGTCCAGCGCCGCCATATTCCACACCGTCGTTTGTTCACAGGGTCAGCACCGACCCCGCCAGTCCCATGCCCTTGACGCGCTCGGCCGCTTTTTCCGCCTCGGCGCGACTGTCGAACGGCCCCAGGCGCACGCGGGTGCGCTTGCCGGCGCTGGTGTCCACCACCTGGGCATAGGTCTTGACTCCGGCGCGCTCCAGGCGCAGGCGCACCTCGCGCGCCTTGTCGGCATCGGCAAAAGCCCCCACCTGCACGATGAAGCGCTGGCCGGCGCTGGCCGCAGGCGCCGCCTTGGCCACGGCCGTCGGCGCGCGGCCTTCGAGCAGCGCGCGGGCGCGCTCGGCGTCGGTTGGCGCCGGCTTGGCGGCGGCCTTGGGCTGCGGCGCGGCGTCTGCTGCCGCCTCATGCGCCTTGGCCACCGGCGCCTGGAGAGGCGCCTCGGCCGGCACCCGGGTCTTGGTGGTCGCCGCGGCCTGCTCGGCGTGATCCGGCGCCTCGGGCGGCGCCGCCGTCACCGCAGGCGCGGGATGGGCTGCGTCCACCAGTTCCTCGCCCGCATCCAGGCCCGTGGCCGGCGCCTCGTGAACCTGGGCGGGTGCCGCCGCCTGTGGCAAGGGCTCAACCTTGTTTCGGTCTGGAATGTCCAGCTGAACGTCAACCTCCACCGGCCGGGGCTGGGAGTCGAACAGCAGCGGAAAGCCGATGACGCCAGCGAGCACCAGCACCACGGCGCCCACCAGGCGGTGGCGGGCGCGGCGGCGCATCTCCTCGATGGTCTCTGCCTGGGCCGCGGCGCCGCGGCCGCGGCGCGCGGGCTTGCCGCCGCCCTCGGGCGCGTCCTTTTTGTTCCAACGCAAGGGAAAGAATGCCATGGGGATCCGGGGCTCAGCGTCTGGGAGGGGTGGGGGGCGTGGCTGCCATGGCGCCGGACGCCGCACCGCCCTGGCGGGGGGCGGTCAAGGCCTGCGCCTCAGGAGGTATGGTTGCCAGCAACGCCCGGATCCGACGATGTTCTACACGGCAAGATGCTTGGCCTTCAGGCGCGGCAGACCATTTTCCAACACGCCGCCAACCGTATAGAACGAACCAAAAACCACGATTCTATCAGCCGGCCTGGCCGCTTCGAGCGCGGCGGTCAGCGCCTCCTCGGGGCTGGCGTGCAGGCTGACGGGCACTTCCTCCTCGACGTCCTCGGGCGCCGCCCCATGGCTGGCCGCCACGCCGCCGCGCGTGCGGCTCACCACCAGGTGGGCGCTGCCCTGCCCCGGCTGGGCGGTGGTTTTCTGTACCCGCCGGCGCGGCAGGGCCGCGTCCAGCAGATCCTTGCCGTGCTGCCCGGTCTGCAGCGCATGCAGCACCTGCTTGAGATCCTGCGCCGACGCGGCGCGCGGCGTCGGCAGGTCGGCGAAATACCAGCAGTCGATCTGCGGCGCGATGCGCGCCAGCATCTGCGGCAAGTCCTTGTCTGCCATCGCGCCGACGACCGCGTGCGTGGCCTGGAAGTAGCTGCCCATCGCATCCAGGTTGGCCGCCAGCGCCGAGACCGCGTGCGGGTTGTGCGCCACGTCCAGGATCAGCGTGGGCTGGCCCGCAATCACCTGGAAGCGCCCGGGCAGCTCCACATGCGACAGCCCCACGCGCACCGCTTGCGCGGTGATAGGCACGCGGTCGCGCAGCGCATTCAACGCCGCCAGCGCGCCCGAGGCGTTGATCAGTTGGTTGGCGCCGCGCAGCGACGGGTAGGCCAGGCCTGCGTAGCGCCGCCCGCGCCCGGCCCAGGCCCATTGCTGCTGGTCGCCGGAATAATTGAAGTCGCTGCCAAAGCGCCACAGCTCGGCGCCGATTTCATGCGCATGCGCCATCACGCTGTCGGGCGGCACCGGGTCGCTGACCACGACCGGCCGGCCAGGGCGCATGATGCCGGCCTTCTCGCGGCCAATCGCCTCGCGGTCGCTGCCGAGAAACTCCACGTGGTCCACGTCCACGCTGGTGATCACCGCGCAGTCGGCATCGATCACGTTGGTCGCGTCCAGCCTCCCGCCCAGGCCCACCTCCAGCACCGCCAGATCCAGGCCGGCGCGGCTCATCAGGCGCAGGATGGCCAGCGTGGTGAACTCGAAATAAGTGAGCTCAACCGCGCCGCCGCCCGCGGTGCGCGCCTGCTCGACCGCGGCGAAATGCTCCAGCAGCGCATCGGCCGCCACCGGCTCGCCGCGAATGCGGCAGCGCTCCTCGAAATGCACGATGTGCGGCGACGAATACACGCCGGTGCGGTAGCCCGACTCCTGTGCCACCGCCTCGATCATCGCGCAGGTCGAACCCTTGCCGTTGGTGCCGGCTACCGTGATGACCGGGCAGTCGAAGCGCAGGTCGAGGCGGCGCGCGACCTCGGCCACGCGCTCCAGACCCATCGCTATGGTCTTGGGATGAAGCTGCTCGCAGTAGTCCAGCCACTGCTGCAGAGTATGGGGAAGATGGGGGGCAGGGGTTTGCATGACGGGCGCGATTGTCGCGCAGCAGCGCATGGGCGATGATCGCGCCCATGAATGCCCCCACCCCCACCGTTTACGGAATCACCAACTGCGACACCGTCAAAAAGACCCGCGCCTGGCTGGCGCAGCACGGCGTGTCCTACACCTTCCACGATTTCAAGAAGCTCGGCCTGCCCGAAGAGGCGCTGGCGCACTGGCTGGACAGCGTCGGCTGGGAGCCGCTGCTCAACCGCCGCGGTACCACCTGGCGGCGCCTGGACGCAGCCACGCAGGCCGGCGTGCACGACGGCGCCAGCGCCGCCGCAGTGATGCGCGCCCAGCCCTCGGTCATCAAGCGCCCGGTGGTGGACTGGGGAGACGCGGTGACCGTCGGCTTCGACGCGCAGGACTGGGCGCAGCGCATCGGCCAGGACAGCTGACCGGGTCAACACCACCCGAAGCGCGCCGCCCGCTCTTTGCACAGCTTTACGCCCGGTGCAACGCCCGTAAAACGCGCACTGCCTAAACTTTTGGCGCCGGGCTGATTCCAACCCGTGTCAAGGAGTATTCACCATGCGCACAAGCTTCATCACCGCGACCGCGCTGGCCACTGCCGCGCTGGCCGCCCAGGCGCAAACCCAAGGCCCAGAGATGGGCCGCGTGCTGTCGGTAACGCCGGTGTCGCAGCAGGTGGCGGTGCCGCGCCAGGTCTGCAACGACGAGACGCTGTACAGCAGCGCACGCCCGACCACCGGCGCCGGCGCGGTGCTGGGCGCGATTGCCGGCGGGGCCGCGGGCAACGCCATTGGCGGCGGCGGTGGGCGAGCACTGGCGACAGCCGTGGGCGTCATTGGCGGCGCCATGCTGGGCAACAACGTCGAAGGCGGCCAGCCGGGTTATCAAAACGTGCAGCGCTGCACCACGCAAACCACCTTGGAGACCCAGCCGCTGGGCTACGACGTGACCTACGAATACGCCGGCCGGCGCTACACCACGCGCATGGCGCAAGACCCCGGCCAGTGGGTTGCCCTGTCGGTGCAGCCGCTGGCCAACACGGCGCCGCAGTCGCCGCCCACCGGCTACGACAGTGGCTACTACGGAACCGCGCCCCAGGCTGGCTACGAACCGCAGGGCTATGCGCCGCAGGGCTATGCGCCGCCCGTCTACGTCCAGCCGGCCGTGGGCGCGGTGATCGAGTACCGCGACGCCCACGGCCGCCCCTACCAGCCGCCGCGCCATTCCCGCTGGGGTTATTGAAGCCTAGTACAGCAACCCGGAAATATCGAAACATGAAAGCGCGTCTTCGCA
>PGEI01000012.1 GCA_002894305.1 Comamonadaceae bacterium CD01 | reverse complement strand
CCTTCGCCGCAATGACGAAAAATTGCTACTTCAAAGGGTCGAATCAATAGGGCTCGTCGCGCGCCGCTCAGCGCGGCGCCAGGATGGCCATGGTGATGCGCGAGACGCAGGTCAGCTCGCCGGCCTCGTTGACCATGTCGATCTGCCAGACCTGGGTGGTGCGGCCGATGTGCACCGGGCGCGCCGTGCCGGTCACCCAGCCGCTGGTGGCCGAGCGCAGGTGGTTGGCGTTGATGTCCAGGCCCACGGCGCGGTGGCCCTCGGGGCTGCTGCAGGCGGCGCCGACCGAGCCCATGGTTTCGGCCAGCACCACGCTGACGCCGCCGTGCAGCAGGCCGTAGGGCTGGCGCGTGCGCTGGTCGACCGGTACGCGCGCGCGCAGGAAGTCGTCACCGATTTCGGTGAATTCGATGCCCAGGTGCGATACGGCCGTGTTGGCGCTCATCGCGTTGAGCTGGGCTAGGGTGATGGGTTGGGTCCAGATGGGCATGGGATCTCTCATGAAAGAGCCCGCGCACTGCACGCACGGGCGCGGTTCCAAACCCGTTCATTATTGGCGGCGTCCACGCCGTGGCTGTCCCAGCCGTTACAAGACCCTGCGGCCTGCGCGCACCCGGTGCGATGCGCGGGGTGCGTCAGGCGTGCATGCTGCCTGTGTCCAGGTAGCGCTGGTGCCAGCTCAGTGCCTCGCCCAGCAGGTGCGGCGTGTGCTGCGCGCCCTGGCGGCTGGCGCGCTCGAAGTAGTCCAGCAGCATCGGGCGGAAGTCCGGGTGGGCGCAGTGCTCGATGATGGCCCGCGCGCGCTTGCGCGGCGCCAGGCCGCGCAGGTCGGCCAGGCCCTGTTCGGTGACGATGATCTGCGTGTCGTGCTCTGTGTGGTCGACGTGCGAGACCATGGGCACGATGCAGCTGATCGCGCCATCCTTGGCGACCGAGGGGGTGACGAAGAACGACAGGTAGCCGTTGCGCGCAAAGTCACCCGAGCCACCGATGCCGTTCATCATGCTCGAACCCATCAGGTGGGTGGAGTTGACGTTGCCGTAGATGTCGGCTTCGATCATCGAGTTCATCGCGATCACGCCCAGGCGGCGCACCAGCTCGGGGTGGTTGCTGATCTCCTGCGGACGCAGGATGACGCGGTCGCGGTAGAAGTCGATGTTGTTCTCGAAGTCCTCGTAGGCGGCGCGCGACAGCGAGATGGCGGTGGCCGAGGCGCGTGCCATCTTGCCCGCGCGCAGCAGGTCGAGCATGCCGTCCTGCAGCACCTCGGTAAAGCCCAGCAGCTTCTCGAACGGGCTGTGCAGCAGGCCGGCGAGCACTGCGTTGGCCACGTTGCCCACGCCCGACTGGATGGGCAGCATCTGCTGGGGCAGGCGGCCCATCTTCACCTCGTGGGCGAGAAAGTCGATGATGAACTGTGCAATGCGGTTGGAGTTCGCGTCGGGCTGGGCGAACACGTTGTCGCGGTCCAGCGCGCTGGTCTCGACGATGGCCACCACCTTGGCCGGGTCGACGTGCAGATAGGGCTCGCCGATGCGGTTGTCGGCGTGGGTGAGCGAGATCGGCATGCGCCGCGGGGGCAGCGCCGTGCCGTTGTAGATGTCGTGCATGCCCTCGATGCGCAGGGGCAGGCGGGTGTTGACTTCCAGGATCACGCGGTCGGCGATCTGCAGCCAGGTCTTGTTGTTGCCCACGGCGTTGGACGGAATCAAGAGGCCGTCGGCGGTCACGCCGGCCACCTCGATCACTGCCACGTCCATCTTGCCCAGAAAGCCGAACCAGGCGTGCTGGGCCACGTGCGACAGGTGCATGTCGATGTAGTCGATCTCGCCGGCGTTGATCTGGCGGCGTGCCGACGGGTCGGAGTTGTAGGGCAGGCGCTGGGCGATCGCGCCGGCAGCGGCCAGTGCGCCGTCGACCTCCGGCGCGGTGGACGCGCCGGTCCACAGGTTGATCTTGAACGGATCGCCCGCGCCATGGGCGGCGCTGGCGCGCGCGGCGATCGCCTGGGGCAGCGCCTTGGGGTGGCCCACGCCGGTAAAGCCGCTCATGCCGACGGTGTCGCCGTGCGAGATGAACCGGGCGGCCTGCTCGGCGCTCATGGTGCGGGAAAGAAAGTCTGCGTAGCGAACGCGGTCAGCCAGGGCCATCGGAATCACACTCCAGTCACGACGTAAAAAGGCCGCCCAGGGCGGCCGCGGTGAATTCGGTCGGAGGACGATCGTAGCGCTGTGCGTGCAAAATCAAGGGTAAACCTTATAAGGGTTTACCCTTGATTCGGTGAAGTCCCCGCTCGTCTGATTTGAAGCCTGCGAGGCATGCGCCGTATTCGTTTCAGCGCTGGTGGCCGGCCCTGCGTGGCGCCAGTAGCGCGTGCAACACGATGGCGCCGAACGTCGCGGTGCCGATGCCGCCGAGCGCAAAGTCGCCGAACTTCAGCGTGAACTCGCCCGTGCCCAGGATGAGCGTGATGGCCGCGACGATCAGGTTGTGCGTCTGCGAGAAATCCACGCGGTTGTCCACCCAGATGCGCGCGCCGGCAATCGCGATCAGTCCGAAGACGACGATGGACACACCGCCCATCACCGGCAGCGGGATGGCCTGGATCAGCGCGCCGAACTTCGGCGAGAAGCCCAGCAGCACGGCGATCAGCGCCGCCACCAGGAACACCGCGGTCGAGTAGATGCGCGTGGCCGCCATCACGCCGATGTTTTCGGCATAGGTGGTCACGCCGGTGCCGCCGGCCGCACCGCTGACCATGGTGGCCAGGCCATCGCCCAGAAAGGCACGGCCCATGTAGACGTCGAGGTTCTTGCCCGTCATCGCGGTCACCGCCTTGATGTGGCCCAGGTTCTCGGCTACCAGAATGATGACCACCGGCACGATCAGCAACATGGCCGGCGCGCTGAACACCGGCGCGTGGAACTGCGGCATGCCCAGCCACGGCGCGGCGGCCACGCCCGACAGATCGAGCGGCTTGCCCATTCCCAGCCCATTGGTGAACACCGCGTACAGCACGCTGGCGGCGATCAACCCGACCAGAATCAGCAGGCGCTGCACCATGCCGCGCGTGAATACCGCCACCAGCGCCACGCAGACAAAGGTGAGCGCCTGCATCCAGGCCTCGAAATTGTTGGCCGCCATGTTCTTGACGGGAATGCCGGCCAGGTTCAGCCCGATCACCGCCACCACCGCGCCGGTCACCACCGGCGGCATGAAGCGCTCGATCCAGCCGGTGCCGATCAGGTGCACCACCACGCCCACCAGCGCATACACCGCGCCGCAGGCAATGATGCCGCCCAGCGCAAGGCCGATGTTGGCGTTGAGCCCCTGGCCGGCATAGCCCGTGGCCGTCACCACCACGCCGATGAAGGCGAACGACGAGCCCAGGTAGCTGGGTACCTTGCCGCCGGTGATCAGGAAGAAGATCAGCGTGCCGATACCGCTCATGAACACCGCCAGGTTGGGGTCGAACCCCATCAGAATGGGCGCCAGCACCGTCGAGCCGAACATCGCGATGACGTGCTGCACGCCCATCAGCGTGGTCTGCCCCCAGGGCAGGCGCTCGTCGGGACCGATCACGCCACCCGCCTGCAGCGCCTGTGCCGGGCGCTCCTTCCATTGCAACAAGCCCATGTTTTTTCTCCTTGGTTTGGGTGGCGCGATGGTAGAGGCTTGGGCACGCACTCTTGCAACAGTTGCAACTTTGCGTACGGCAAACAACCCGTCCGGACTGCGCCAGCAACCCATGAACGACGGTGTTGCGGTGACAAATGTGGCCTGAACGGTGGGCCGCATGAACGCGCTGTTACTTTGAATACCCGGACGTACAGGGGCTTGCTGGCTAGAGTGGCGCGAACAGCCCAACCATCCGGGAGTGCGCCATGGCCGAAGACAAATCGAGCAAACGCAAGCTGCCTGCCGCGCCCAAGGCGGCAGCGGCCAAGGACAAGGTGGTGTCCAAGCCGGCTCCGGCCACGCCGGCCAGAGCGCCGGTGCTGCGGGCGCCCGCAGCCGCAGCGCCACCAGCGGCGCCGCCCGCAGCGGCTCCAGCGCAACCCAAGCCAGCGGCTGCGGTGAAGGCTCCCGTCGTCAAGGCGCCCACCGTCAAGGCGCCAATCCTTGGCTCGTCGCTTCCACCGGTGATCCCGCGCCCCGAAGAGCCCGTGGCGCCCATTCACCCCGAGCCGCCCACCCCGGTGCCGCCCACGCCGCCTACCGTCCCCAAGCTCAATATTCCCGCCGTGTCGATCCCGCCGATCCCGCCCATTGGGCCGATCCCGCCGATCGTGCCTGTGCCGCCGGTGGGGCCGATCAAGCCGATTCCCATTCCGCCCATTCTGGTGCGGCCCTCGGCGCAGGGCAATCTGTTCAGTGCAGGGCGCGCGGGTGCACCCGTCGCGCGTGCTGACGATCTGCTAGCCCTGCGCGTGGAGCTGGTCAACCTCAAGATCTCGCCGGGGTCGCCGCCGACGGTGGTCAAGCAGGCCAAGGGCAGCAGCCAGATCGTGCTGCACTTTCCGCCGCAAAACATTGCCGAGGAAGTGTTTTACGAAAAACAGCCTTCGGAGGATGAGCAAAACGACCAGAAACAGAGCAAGAGCCACGACCAGGAACAGAAGTATCTCGACAGCCTGGGCAAACCCACCCCCACCACCGGCACAGATCCGGGCGCGCAAATGCCCATACCGCTGCGCGCACGCATTGCCGGCGAGTCGCGCGTGGTCTTCGAGGTGCCCGACGGCTTCAGTGCGCCTTATACCTTGCAGGGGGTGCTCGAAGCCTGCATGCAGCTGCCACTGTCGGTGGCGGCCAATGCGCTGGCGCCCCAGCCTGCAGCGCTTGCGCCGCCCATCGTGCAACTGCCGCTCGATCAGCTGCTTGGCGTGAAAACGGCGAATACCGCCGCGCGCCTGGCGCTGGGTGCGCTGCGCACCCGGCTGCTGGCAACGGGCACCAACGCCGCCAGCGTGCTGGCCGCGCGTGGCGGTCTGCTTGCCGCCAGCGCGGCGCAGTTGGGCACGCCCGTCCAGCAGCTGCCGCATCTACCGATTCCCCGGCCCGTTCTCAAGCCGCGGCCGGCCGCGCCAGCGGCCACGCAAACGGCGATCGAGCTGCCGTGGCGGCTCATCGTCTCGCCCCATCGGGATGAGCGGCTGCAGCACGCCGGCGCGCCCGTGGTGTCGGCGCTCACCCGGCGCACCGAGCTGTGGCATACGCGCCTGGTCGGCCCCGCAGTGGATGGCCAGACCATCGAGCCGCCCCGCCCCGATGCCGCGCGCACGCTGCGCGCCGTCTGGGCGCTGATGGGCGAAGGGTCGGATCCGGCCAAGCCCATGCGGGGCACGTTCCCCACGACGGACGACCTGCCGCCCAGCACCACCTCGGGCGGGCCGTTTCTCACCACGCTGAGCGACTTCGACCGGGTGCAGATTGCCCATTCGTCGTCCAATTTCTCGGAGGCCAACTACGCGCCGCAGACCATCGACACCCATTTGCTCATGCTCTCGGCGCTGGGCGGCTGGCTCGACAGCCGGGGCGAATGGGATCCGCCCGGCCTGCCGCTCGAGGAGTGGAGCCACCGCGCCGCCATGGGGCGCGACCATTGGGTGCGCGTGGTCTACAAGGGTTTTCTGTTTCCCTTCGGCCACCGCGTGGCGCTGATCAAGGTGAGCGAGCGCAAGTTCCACAACGGGCTGGCCGGCAACCCGGCGTTTGTGCGCCAGCGCATGTTCATCGTCATCCGCGAGCGCCAGCGCGACTACGTCGACCCGCAGCTCGTCGACCCGCAAGGACGCAGCTTTGCGCGCCAGATGCCGTTCAACCAGGTGCGCATCCTGACCACGGTCACGCCCGACCTGGACAAGCCCACCGACGGCGCGGCCAGGATTGGCGCGCAGGGCCAGAGCATGTTCTGGCCCTGTGTGGGCGGTAAGCCGTTTGCATTTCGCTGCGTCGGCACCGACATCGACGGACGCCGCGTGGGTTTTGAGCTGCCGCTCATCTTCATGGACAGCAGCCGCGCCAGCCCGCGCAAGCTTGTGGCGGGGAAGCTGACTCCCGACTACACGGCCGCCCAGGGTCATGCCGATACGGCCCAGGCCGACTGGAATGCGCGCAGCGAGTGGCGCACTGCCGCCTTCAAGGGCCAGCGCATGGCGCTGGCGCTCAGCACCCGCGCGGGAGATACGGCGGTGGAGGCGCAATACGTCAGCTTTGGCGCGCAGGTGCGGGCCAAGGGCAACGGCCTGCGCGACTACTCGCAGGGCTTGCAGCGCCCGCTGTTCTACCCCTCGGTCACGCGGGTCGAGGCGCGCATTCCGGCACTGGCGCAGCTCACCGGTGCGAGCGCCAGCAACGCGCTGACGTGGAACGCGCATTACCTGGAAAAAGGGTTTGAGGACAACGTCGGCGAGGTGTTTGTCGACGTCGATGTTGCCGACCAGGACGCAGGCGGCGCGCAGCTCGATTTCTCGTCCCAGGGCGACCGCTCGGGCGGCTTCGTCATGCCCAATATGGCGCCGCGCGCGCTCTCGCGCATGGCCGGGCCGGTGTCGGTGGCGCCCGGCAAATTCGTCGCGGGCAGCAACATCACCGGCGCCGACCTGTTTCCGGGCGGCATCGGCAACCTGCCGCTGCCACTGCTGTTTGGCTGCATTCCGCTGGGCGAGGTGCTCAAGAGCATTGCCAGCGTTGGCGGCGCGCCGCAGAAAATCCCGCAATTCGTCTCCGAGGCGTCGACCAAGGTCGAGGCCTTCGTCGGTGCGCTGGTGCGCGCCTACGAGTTTCTGCGCGATCTGGGGGCCGACTCCAGCGCCCTGGGCAAGGCCGCCCTGGGCGTTGTGCAAGGCCTGGTCGATGACCAGCTGGCGCAGGCCAAGGGGCTGCCGGTCAGCAGCGTGGCGCAGCTGCAATCGGCGCTGACGGACTTCCAGGATGCACTCGGTGTGGTGTGGAACCAGCTCGACAGCGTGTCCGCCGGTACCAGCGTCGACGCCATAGGGAATGCACTGGCCAGCCTGCCCGACAACGCGGATACCGTTGTGGACAGGATTGACCATGTAGTCGACGTGGTGCGCGCTGCGCCGCTGCCCTCGGGCCTGGCGCAGTCGGTGCTGGCCATGGCGGGCCAGGCCAAGGCCTTGCTGCAAGACCTCAAGACGCTGGAGCAACTGATCCCACAAGCAACCGCCTTGTACCAGGCGCTGGCCGACATCGTCGGCGACGGCGCTGCGCTCGAAGAGGCGCTCTCCAAACCTGAAAAACTGGCCGAGAAGCTCCAAGCGGTGAAGGACTCCCTCCAGACCGTGCGCAGCACGCTGGCCAAGCTGTACCTGCTCGAAGGCGCGCCACGCAAGATGATTCTGGGCGCGCTGGACGACGTGAGCGAGGTGCTGAGCGGCGCGGGCGACCTGCTCACGTTTTTGCAAAATCTGCTCGGCGAGGAGCTGGTCGTGCGCTTTGACTGGGCGCCCGAAATCACCAACTGGCCCAGCACCGGCGCGCCAATCTTTCGCGCCAACGACCCGCACGGCTTCAAGGTGGTGGTGGTGGCGCGTGTCAAAAAGAGCGGCGGCACGCCCAAGATCGAGGTGGTGTGCGGGCTCAAGCACTTCGACCTGGTGCTGATCGGCGCCGCGGCCTTTCTGGAGCTGAACTTCGAGAAGATCGAGTTCAACGTCGACAGCGGCGCCAAGATGAATGTCGACGTGCGCCTGACCGACATCAAGTTTCTTGGCCCGCTGTCCTTCGTCGAGACGCTGCGCGACCTCATCCCGCTCGACGGCTTTTCCGACCCGCCCTACCTGGACATCAGCGCCCAGGGCATCGAGGCGGGTTTCTCGCTGGCCCTGCCCAATGTGGCGGTGGGCGTTTTGTCGCTCACCAACCTGTCGCTGGCAGCGGCCGTCACCGTGCCCTTCATCGGCCAGCCGCTGGCCGCGCGCTTCAATTTCTGCACGCGCGAGCAGCCGTTCAACCTGACCGTGTGCATGTTTGGCGGCGGCGGGTTTTTTGGCGTCACCGTCGACCCCAAGGGCGTGCAGATTCTGGAGGCGGCGTTCGAGTTCGGCGCCTCGGTGTCGATGAACTTCGGCGTGGCATCGGGCGGCGTGCACGTCATGGCCGGCATTTACTTTCGCATGGAGCAGGACGCCGCCTCGCTGACCGGCTACTTCCGCCTGGGCGGCTATGTGAGCGTGCTCGGCTTGATCACCGCCTCGCTAGAGCTGTACCTGGAGCTGCGCTACGAGTTCGAAAGCGGCAAGGCCGTCGGCATGGCGCAGCTGACCATCGAGGTCGAGGTGTTTTTGTTCTCCACCAGCGTCACCGTGCGCTGCGAGCGCAAGTTCGCCGGCTCCAACGGCGACCCCAGCCTGCGCGACCTGCTGGGCCTTGACCCCAGCCTGCCACTGGCCGACGAGCTGGCCCTGATCGACACCCAGGCCGGCCAGCAGACGCAATACGCCTGGCGCGACTACTGCGACGCCTTTGCCTGAAAACCAGTCCAACCCGTTCGAGGGAGATCCGCCATGGCCATCCAAACCATCGTCTGGACCGCGCTGCCCCACGGCTGGGACGCGCAGGGCCGGCCGCGCCTGTCCATCGTCGTCGCGCCGCGTTTGAGGCCGCAAAAAGAGAGCGAGCACCACCTGGGCGCGCCCGCCTACAGCGACTTTCACAACTGGCCCAAGACGCTCGACGGCCTGGCGCTGGGCCTGTGCATCGGCGGCAAGGTCTTTCCGGTGGAGCGCCAGGGCCAGACCGACGCCGCGCTGTGGGACGCGCTGCTGGGCCCCGACACGCCGGTGGCCGGCTTTGTCTTCACCGACATGAGCCGCGTCAACCTGCGCTCGTTCTCCGTGCGCAATGTGCAGGGTTTTGTGCGCCAGCACTATGGCCGGCTGGCCACGCAGTCGCCCACCGAGCTGCCCACGCTGCTGCCCTGGAGCCAGGCCCACCCGGGCCTGCAGGACATGCTGACCGACCTGGGCACGCGCGTCGAACGCACCAACCTGGGCCGCCAGCCGCTCTACACCATGGCGCCCGGCCTCGACCGCTTCTTTGGCCCCGCGGGCGAGAAAAACGTCGAGCAGCAGATCAACCGCCAGGTCTTTGGCCCCGAGGGCCGCTACCGCGCGCCCCGCGTAGGCATTGATGGCAAGGTGGATGCCAGCGGGGGCGAGTTCACCATCCGCGTGCTGCCCACCGACTGGCAAGACCCGGTGCTGAACAGGCCGGATGCACCGCTGATGGCGCAGTTTCGCAGCGCCGCCGAATACGACCTGTACCAGGCCAACCGCTTTTACCGCCGCCGCCCGGCCACGCCGGCCGAGCAGGCTCTGCGCCGGCCCAGTTTTGAAGGCGTGGCTCCCGCGCCCGAGGAGCCCGAATACGACTTTCACCGCATCATCGCGTCCTACGCCGACACACCGGCCCTGCTGCGCGCGCTGGGGCTGGTCATCGACGTCGTCCTGCCGGCGGACAACCCGATTGCCGCCGCGCTGCGCCAGGAGAAAGAGGCCACGGGCGAGCTGGGCGTGCAGCTGATTTCCTGGCCTGGCCACGACAGCAAAAGCGACCGCTATCCGCAGACCGCCTGGCAGGCCACGGCCGAGCGCTTCGTCACGCGCAGCCGTACCAGCGACCACGCCGACGGCCTGCTGGCGCTGGCCGAGGCGCACGACCGCACGCTGGAATCCAACCGCAAGCTGCGCAGCGACTTCGACGTGTTCCAGCTCGACGTGGACGGCGCGGGGCTCAAGAGCGTCAACTTCGGCCTGACGGCGCAAAACCTGCTGGCGCGCAGCTTTGCCCCGGGCAGCCACGGCGAGGTGACCTACACCACCGGCGACCGCCAGGGCCTGGCCGCGCTGCGCTCGGGCGGCCTGGGCATTTCGCGCCACGGGCGCGCGGCCCAGGTGGCCACGACGGCGGCGGCCACGGCGCTGAAAAACAAAGCCATCGAGACATCGGCCGCCGAGTCCGAGCGCATCGTGCTGTACGCCGAGGACGTGCTGCGCGGCTACCGCGTCGACGTGCAGCCCCAGGACGGCGCCTGGCACAGCCTGTGCGCGCGCGTGGGCGACTACCGGCTGGCGCGCACCGGCCAGGCACTGGCGTTTGGGCCCGACGAGGGCTATGTGAAGGGCGCCAGCACCAGCGGCGACGGCGGCGACGACCACTATCTGCATGAGGCGCTGTTTCGCTGGACGGGCTGGAGCCTGGTGGCCGAGCGCCCCGGGCGCACGATTGCCGCCGTGCAGGAGGAGGGCAGCGGCCTGCAGGGCGAGGCGGTGCAGAGCGTGGACGCCGTCGCCAGCCAGGGCAACGGCCTGGTGGCGCGTTTTCGCGCCGCGCCGGGCAGCCTGCCGCGGCTGCGCTTTGGCTGGAGCTACCGCCTGCGCGCGCGCGTCGTCGACCTGGCGGGCAACAGCCTGCAGCCGGACGACGCCAGCCTGCGCAAGAGCAAGAACGAACAGGCGACCGAGGCCGTGAGCTATCTGCGCCTCGAACCCGTCGACCCGCCGGCGCTGGTGCACGCCCGCCGCGTGAGCGAGGGCGAGTCGCTCGAACGCCTGGTGCTGCGCAGCAATGCCGGCGTCTCGCCGCGCGACTACCTGCAAACCCCCGACTTTGCCGAGGCGGTGCAGCTCGATGTATCGGCGGATTTCGAATACCTGGCCACTTGCGAGCGCCACCTGGTGCCGCCCAAGGCCTCGCAGCTGCAGTGCGAGCAGCACGGCCTGTTCGACGAAGCCATAGGCAGCGGCGACGCCGACCGCGTCAAGACCGCCTACGCCATCGCCGCGCGCGAGGCGGGCACGCTGTACGACAAGCTGCCGGGCAGCCAGGTCGAGCTGGTGACGCCCGCTTCGGTTGACGCCGCAGCACAGACCAAGGACGTACCGCCCAGGCTGCCCGACGCCCAGCACCCCACGGGCGAGCGGCTGGTGGGCGGGCAGTACGTCGTGCATCGCCAGGATCAGGTCATCACGCCCTACCTGCCCGACCCGCTGGCCGCCGGCGTGGCCATCCACGGCGCGACCAATGCCGACATGCAGCGCATCGGCATCACCCAGCCCATGGAGCTGGGGCCCGATGCGCTCGTCGTGCTCGGGCCCAACCAGCAGTTGGTGCTGCTGGTGCGCTACGCCAAGGCCTGGCCCGACAGCACCGGCCTGCGCATCGTGCTGGCCGAGCGCGACGATCCGGCCTCTCTTGCCGAGGAATCCTGCTTCGAAGAGCCCCTGGGCGCGCAGGACTTGCCGCAGTGGGACGCCGCGCAGCGCGTGCTCACGCTCTTTGTGCGCAAAGGCCATGTCGCGCGGCTGCGCTACGCCAGCTTTGTCCACCCCCAGCGCATGCAGCAGCTGGCCCTGCCGCACTGGGCCGCGTCCAGCGGCCTGCAGCAAGTCATTGCCCTGCATGCGCTGCTGGGGCTGCACTGGATGGTCACCCCCAATCGCCCGTTGGTGCTGGTGCACGCCACGCAGCAGCCCATCTGCACGCCGCGCATCGACAAGATCCAAGTGCACCGCGAAGCGGGCGACAGCTTTGCCGACCTCGACGCCTTTGTGCAGTTGCACGGGCCGAGCAGCGGCAAGGTAGAGGTCGAGGCCGAATGGGACGAGTGGATAGACGACCCGAGCCAGCCCGGCCCGCAGCGGCGCACCCAGGTGCGCGCAGTCCTGGCCGAAATTGCGCTGCCCGAAAACCACGACAACACTTTTTATCTGGCAGCCCAGGCCCAGGCGCAGCGCCCGCCCGCGGGCAACGCCGGAGGGGGCAAGGGCGATCGCGCGCTGGGCAATCGCCACGAGCTGGGCGACACCCGCTTTCGCCTGGTGCGCTACCGCTTGCGCGCCACCACGCGCTTTCGCGAATACCTGCCGCCCGCGCTCTACGCGCAGACGGAGCTGGTCACGCGCGCCGGGCCGTTTGCACTGCAGCGGCGAGCACTGCTGGGCGCCGACACCGACCCCGGAGCGCCCGTGCTGTTCGACGTGGAGGGCGCTCAGCCCCAGGGCGTTGCCCTGCTCAGCAGCGCCGCGCCCGACGTACCCGTGGTGATCTACACCGTGCCCACGCTGGGCTGGCAGCGCGACCTGGCGCCCGGCCAGGCGCAGCGCACCAGCGAGCGGCTGGGCGGCGGCCTGCGCGTCTACCTTGACCGGCCCTGGTTCAGCTCGGGCGACGGCGAGCTGCTGGGCGTGGTGCTGCAGCCCGAAGGCCAGCGCTTTGGCGCGCTGGCGCCCGAGCTGCAGCCCTACGTCACGCAGTGGGGGCTGGACCCGATGTTTGACTCGGCCCTGCCCAAGGAGGCCAGCCAGGCGCGCCATTTCACCGCCCAGGTGGCCAGCGCCAGCGTCGAGCTGCTCGAACTGCCGGGCCGCCAGGTGCTCGTCGTTGGCCACCGCGTGCAGTGGGACGCGCAGCGCCGCCTGTGGTTTGCCGACATCGAGCTCGACGTGGGCAACAGCTATATGCCGTTTGTGCGCCTGTCGCTGGTGCGCTGGCAGCCGCAGTCGCTCGATCGTTTGAGCGTCTCGCGCACCGTGCTCACCGAGTTTGCCCAGCTGCTGGCGCACCGGCGCGCCGTGCTGCGCCAGGGCGCTGCCGGCGCCTGGGACATGGCGCTGTACGGCCCGGTGCCGGCCCAGGGCCCGATGCGCCTGTACAACGATTCGCCGCACCTGAACATCTCGCTGCAGCCCCAGCCCGGCAGCGAGATCGAAGGCGGGCGCAACCGCGTCGAGCTGGTGCTGCAAGAGCGCGACGCCAAGCTCGACTCCGACCTGGCCTGGAGCGACGTGGCCGTGCTTGCCGACGGCCAGGCCCTGCCCCCGGGCCAGCAGCCCGAGCGCGTGCCGGGAGTGGTGATCGTGCCGCCCAGGCTGCCGCTGCCGCGCCTGCCGGACCTTTTCGCGCAGCCGGCGCAAGCGCCGCAAGTGGTGGCGCCCACGCAGGTCACGCGCCAAAGCCGGCTGGGCGAGGCCTTGCGCTTTGATACCAGCATCGAGCTGCAGCGCCAGCCGGGGGCCATTACGGATCTCGACCGGTTCAAGGATTTGTTCGACCTGGCCGTTTGGCGTGCGTCGTTCCAACTGCCCGCAGACCAGGGCAAGGCGCCGCGGCGCCTGGTGATTCGCGAGTTCGAGCGCTACTACACCGACCGCTTCGTGGCCGAGACCGCCGGCGGGCGCAAGCTGCAGCGCCGCGTGGTCGAGGAGCGGCTGGTCTACACAGAGTTTTTCCCGCTGTAGAGCGGCTGCATCGCCGTTATCGCTATTTCAGGCGGATGGGAATGGTGGCTGCGTCGTTGTCAGGATCGCCAATTTGCAGGACGACCTCGCTCACGTCATCCGCAACCACGAACTCGACGGTGCCGTCCATCGCGGCATGGCTGGCGACGAGCTGGTTGAGTTCGTTGGTGGGTGCCTGGGGCTGGTTGCCGACCAGCAGGCGAAACGAACGATCCCAGAAATTGGCGTCATACCTGTCGTTGTTCGTCATTTGCACTTGAAAGACCAGCAAGCGCTTTCCAGGGGCATAACGATCGACGCCAATTGATCATATGTTGTAAACCACCTGCCCGATCCGGACTTGTTGCCCAGAGGGGAGCGCGGCATTGTGAGGGGCGGCCTCCTGGCCTGCCGCAGCGCCGGGTGCGCCTGCCGCGACAGGGGCTTGTTTGCTGGTTTCGGGCGGCTTGGGGTCGCTGCGCGCAATCACCGGCTTGGCTTGCGAAGAGTCAAACAAACCGGTTTGGTGCAGCGCCGCGACCAACCCCGCGATGGCCGTGATGACGGCAGCGACGGCCGTCAAAACTCCTGGAAGGGTTTGCCACCACCCCTTGGCGATGGGATTCTTGTCCATGATTCGAACTCCATGCTTTGCATTTGTGGAACTCGTGAACAAACACGCTTTTGTGCATCTTCTCTGCGTTTGAATATGCTTTTATTCGGCAAGAGTGAGGCGGAAGGCGAGCGCTTGCACCAATGGTAGCAGTCGAACAGGGTGTTGATCCAGTACAGGACGGCAGTGTCGCGTTGCGCCGTCGTGCCGTATCGCGGTATAGGCCTGTTCGCGAAACTCCTCAGTGCATGGCCCGCGGCCAGGCCGGACGCCGGCCCGTCAGCTGGCTGACGATGAGCGCCTGCAGCGGCGGCAGGCGGTTGGAACCGGCCAGCACCGCGCGCCGCAGCAGCCGCGCGGGGGTGCGCGTGTCGGTGTACAGGCGCACGATGGCGTTGGTGCCCTGGTACAGCGGCCAGCCGTGGCGCTGCTGGGCGCTGGCGTAGTGCTGCAGCACGCTGGCCGCGCCGATGTCGTGGCCGCGTGAGCGCGCCGTGGCCACGGCCTGCGACAGGCGCTCGACGCCCGCCAGCCCCAGGTTGAAGCCGTGCGCAGTGACCGGGTGCATGCCAATGGCCGCGTCGCCCAGCAGCGCGCAGCGTGTGCCGGCAAAGCGGTGGGCGTAGACGGCGACCAGCGGGTAGGCGTGGCGCTCGCCGACGGGCTCCATCGCGCCCAGCCGCCCCTGGAACTGTTGTTGCACGACAGCGGCGTAGTCTTCGGGTGAGAGGGCCAGCAGCTCCTGCGCTTCGTGCGTGCCGGCGGTGACGACGGCCGAACACAGCGGGCTGGCGTCCTCCACATCATCGGGCAGCGGCAGGATGGCCAGCGTGCGCTCATAGCCAAAGCATTCGTGCGCCGTCTCGTGGTGCGGGAGTTCGTGGCGAAAGCGGCTGACGATGACGGTGCGGCCAAAGTCGGTCATCGCCGCGCCAATGCCCAGCTGGCGGCGCACGGCGGAAAAGCGGCTGTCGGCGGCCACCAGCAGCGGCGCCTGCAGGCGCACGGGCGCGGCGTCGGGCTGGTCGGCGGGCACGTAGTGCAGCTCGGCGTGGTCGGGCGAGACGCTGACCGAGGTCACGCGCACGCCGCTCAGAATCCGCACCTCGTCGAGCTTGGAAGCCACCGCATACGCCGTGCGCTTGAGCGCCTGGTTGGGCACGATAGAGCCCAGGTGATCCAGCCCGGTGCCGCCGGCGTGCAGCAGCATCGATCCGTGCTGGCCGACCGGGCCGTCGTGCACCTGGGCGCTGCGCAGCAGGCCGATCTCGTGCGCCTGCAGCTGCTGCCAGTGGCCCAGGCGCTGCAGCAGCGCCACGCTGGGGTGGGTCAGCGCAATCTCGCGCCCGTCGGGCGCAGGATCGGCCAGCTGGGCCTCGGTCTGCATCTCCAGCACCGTGCTGCGCAGCCCGGCCTGGGCCAGCGCAATCGACAGGGACAGGCCGGCCGGGCCGGCGCCAATGATCAGAACGTCGCTTTGTTGCATGGCGCGATGGTACGGCGCGCGCGCCGTACTCGCGCCATTGTTGGGGTTGGGCCTGGGGTTTCCGCGCCATTGGCGTGAAGGGGACGCGGCACTGGCATGGTTTGTGTGCCGCGATTGGAGGGTGAGGGGTAGAGTGATGGCTCTCTCTTGATCGAGGATCTGACATGCGTGTGGACATCTATCGCCGAGCCGAGGCCCAGGGGCGCTTCTCCTACCTGGTCGTGCCCGAGAACAAAGTGCTACCCCAGGAGGTCACCAACCTGGACTGGGAGCGCCATGCCCAGGGCAAAGACCTCAACGAAGAGGCCAAGCGCTGGCCCGAGCTGGGCATAGAGCAGCCCGGGCAGCAGCTGCGCGACAAGGGCTACGCCATCACCAGCCTGGACGAGCAGCGGCCGGGATAACCGTCTGGGACGGATCGTCGCCCCTCAGCTTCCGCCTTGCGCGTGGGCCGCGCTGGCGCAGTGCAGTGCGTGCTCGGCAAAGCGCTGCACCACGCGGTTGGGTTCGCCTGCCAGGCGCGCCAGCGCAATGCCCAGGTGAAAGCCGGCGGGGTTGTCTGTGAGGCGCAGGCATTTCACGCCGGCGGGCAAAACGCGCTGGGCCACGCCGGCGACCAGCGCTACGCCCAGGCCGGCGGCCACCAGGCTCAAAATGGTCTGCACCTGCATGGCTTCCTGCGTCACGCGCGGCACAAAGCCCGAGAACTGGCAGCGCATCTGCGCCAGCGCGGCCAGCCCCGGCACCGGGCCGTGCGGGTACATGATGAAGGGTTCGTGCGCCGCAGCGCTCAGCGCAATGGCGTCGTGCGCGGCCAGCGCGCTGTGCGTGCTCACGGCCAGCACGAATGCGTCGCGTTCGAGCGCCAGCACGTCAAAGCCCGCCGGGTCGGGCAGCGGGTAGCGCAGCAGGCCGGCGTCGAAGCGCCGCTCGAGCAATCCTTGCAAAATCTCGCTGGTCGTCGCCTCGGTCAGCTCCAGCCGGATCTTGGGCAGGTGCTGGCGCAGCGACGGAATCAGCGCCGGCAGCAGCGCAAACGTGGCCGTGCCGACAAAGCCCAGGCGCACCACGCCGCCCTCGCCCTCGCGCGCGTCCTGCACTGCCTGGCGGCAGCGCTGCGCGTGCGCCAGCGCCAGGCGCGCGTCGGCCAGCATGGCATGGCCCGCGGCGGTCAGCAGCACGCCAGTGGTGGTGCGCTCGAACAGCTCGCACGCCAGTTCACCTTCGAGTTTGCGTATCGACACCGACAGCGGCGGCTGCGCCATGAACAGCTTTTCGGCCGCGCGGTGAAAGTTGCCCGTCTCGGCCAGGGTGACGAACTGCTGGAGTTGGCGCAGGTTCATGTCGATATTCAAACGATATTGAAAACAGGTTTTTTAATATTAGACATCACGCAAGCGGCTGACTACAGTGGTTTGGGCGTCGCTCTGGCGCTGTTGCTGCGTTTCTTTCATGTCGACCTTGCAATCTCTCTCGCTCACCACCATCCCGCCCGAGGACGAGGCGCTGCGCGCCGAGGTGCGCGCTTTTCTCGCCGAGGCGACCAAGAGCTTGCCCGCTCATATCCGCGCTCGCTCCTGGGGCGGCTACAGCGCCGAGTTGAGCCGCAAGCTGGGGCAAAAGGGCTGGATAGGCGTGACCCTGCCCAGGGAATACGGCGGCGGCGGGCGCAGCGCCTTTACGCGCTATGTGCTGGTCGAGGAATACCTGGCCTGCGGCGCGCCCGTGGGTTCGCACTGGATTGCCGACCGCCAGAGCGCGCCGCTGATCCTGAAATACGGCACCGAGGCGCAGAAGCGCTTCTACATCCCCCAGGTCTGCCGCGGCGAGGCGTTTTTCTGCATCGGCATGAGCGAGCCCAATTCCGGCTCGGACCTGGCCAGCGTGAAGACGCGCGCCACGCCCAACGACAAGGGCTTTGTGCTCAATGGCCAGAAGATCTGGACCACCAACGCCCACCACTGCCGGTACATGATCGCGCTGGTGCGCACTTCCGGCAGCAGCGAGGATCGGCACAAGGGGCTCTCGCAGGTCATCGTCGATCTGCAGCTGCCGGGCGTCACGGTGCGCCCCATCGAGGATTTGTCGGGCGACAGCCATTTCTGCGAGGTGTTCTTCGACAACGTGCAGTTGGACGCCGATGCGCTGATCGGCGCCGAGGGCCAGGGCTGGAGCCAGGTGACGGCCGAGCTCGCCTTCGAGCGCAGTGGACCCGAGCGGCTGTTCTCTTCCATCGTGCTGTTCGACCAGTGGCTTCAGTATGTGCGCACACCGCAGGGGCGCACGGATGCGGCGGTGCGCCTGGCTGGCAAGGTGCTCACGCAGCTCAGCCCCCTGCGCGCCATGTCGGTGGCGATCCAGGAAAAGCTGGTGCGCGGGCAAAGCCCCATCGTCGAAGCCGCGCTGGTCAAGGAGCTGGGCACCACGCTGGAGCAGATGATTCCCGCGGCGATTGCCGACGACCTGTTCGCGCGCGACGCGCAGGACGTTCCCGTGGAGCTGCTCATGACGCTCAAGTACATCACCGAGGCCTCGCCCTCGTTCTCGCTGCGCGGCGGTACGCGCGACATCCTGCGCGGCATGATTGCGCGTGGCCTGGGCTTGCGCTGAAACGGAGGCACGCAACATGAGCCAAGACAACGATCTCTTTGCCGACGCGGCCCGCCAGCTGCTGGCGGCCGAATGCACGCCCGCCGTCGTGCGCGCCATCGAAGCCGGTGGTCGCGCCGCGCCCGAGGCGGCCGCGCTGTGGGCGCAACTGGAAGCAACGGGCCTGGCCGATGCGCTGCTGAGCGAGGCCGACGGCGGCGCGGGCCTGGGCCTGTCCCAGGTCTTTGGCGTGCTGGAGCAGTGCGGCGCCCACGCGCTGCCGCTGCCGCTGGCCGACACCCTGGTGGCGTGCGCGCTGCTCGCCGCCGCTGGCGCAGTCCGGCCCGAAGGCGCGATTGCGCTGGCGCGTGGCGAGCGGCTGGCAGATGGCGGCCTGCGCTGCGCCCTGGTGCGCGGCGGGCGCGTGGCGGCGTCGGTGCTGGTGCAGGCGCAGGCGGGTGGTGAATGGCGCTTGCTGCCCGTGGCCGGAGCGCAGGAATCGCCCCAGGCGCTGGCGCTCGATGCGGCGTTCACATGGACGGCCGCGCAGGTGCAGGCCGCGATCCGCATCGCCGTGGATGCCGACGCGCGCACGCTGCAGGCCGCGGTGCTTGCGCCGCAGATGGCCGGCGCGCTGGCCAGCGTGTTCCAGCGCACGCTGCAATACGCCAACGAGCGCCAGCAGTTCGGCCGCCCGATCGGCAAGTTCCAGGCCATACAGCACCAGCTGGCCGTGATGAGCGAGCATGTGTTCGCCGCGCGCATGGCGGCGCAGCTGGGCTGCAGCGGCGCGGGCGCGGTGCCCAACCATTTGCCCGACTTGCTGCGCGTGGCCACCGCCAAGGCGCGCTGCAGCGAGGCGGCGCTGGCCGTCAGCGAACTGGCGCATTCAATCCACGGCGCCATCGGCTTTACCGCCGAATACGACCTGCAGCTGTTCACGCGCCGCCTGCACGCCTGGCGCCAGAGCGCGGGCAGCGAGTCCTGGTGGCACGACGTGGCCGGCCGGGCGCTGCTGGAGCACGAGGGGCTGACGCTGGACATGGTGCGGCGCATTACCGACGTGGAAGCCTTGCCTTGAAACCGTGGCTGCCCGTGCTGTGACCCTGAACAGCAGGCGCCGGCAGCCTCTTTTTTGCTAACGGAGAACCACCTATGGCCTTTCTCACCCTGGAGCGCGACGGCGCCATCCTCACCGTCACCATGAACCAGCCCGAGACGCGCAACGCGCTGACCGGCAACACGGCGGTGGCCGAGTTCGTCCAGCTGTGCGACGACCTGCGCCGCGACGCCAGCGTCAAAGTCGTCATCCTCACCGGTGCCGGCCCCATCTTCAGCTCGGGCGGCAACGTCAAGGACATGAAGCGGTTTTTTGACGACGCGCTCACGCCCGACCTGATCCGCGAGGAATACCGCCAGGGCATTCAGCAGATACCGCTGGCCATGCAGCAGCTGGACGTGCCGGTGATCTGCGCGGTCAATGGCCCGGCCATCGGCGCGGGGCTGGACCTGACCTGCATGTGCGACATCCGCATCGCCAGCGAGACGGCAACGTTTGCCGAGAGCTTTGTGCGCGTGGGCATCGTCCCCGGCGACGGCGGCGCCTGGCTGCTGCCGCGTGCCGTCGGCATGGCCAAGGCCAGCGAGATGGCGTTCACCGGCGAGGCCATCAACGCCCAGGAGGCGCTGGCCTGCGGCCTGGTCAGCCGCGTCGTGCCGCCCGCCGAGCTGCTGCCCACGGCCCGCGCGCTGGCCGCAAAGATCGCCGCAAACCCCGGCGCCGTGATGCGCATGACCAAGCGCCTGCTGCGCGAGGGCCAGGGCGCCACGCTGGCCAGCGTGCTGGAACTGTCGGCCGCCTGCCAGGCGGTGGCGCACAAGACGGCCGACCACCGCGAGGCCGTCACCGCCTTCATCGAGAAACGCGCACCGCGTTTCCAGTGAAAGCGCCCGCTGCGCTTTTGTTGAGGGCGCTCAGCCGCGCCGGTTGACCAGCACGATGCCGACGGCGACCAGCGCCAGCGCGGCGACCAGCGCTAGCGTGATGGGCTCGCCCAGCCACGACGCGCCGATCAGCAGCGTGAATACCGGCGTGAGAAACACAAAGGCCGACAGCCGCGTGGCTGGGTAGTGCGTCAGCATCCACATCCACAACAGGTAGCTGACGAAGCCGCCCAGGCCCTGGATCAGCAGCGACGTCCAGGCAAACGCGCTGAAATCGATCTGCCAGGGCTCGCCCAGCAGCAGCGACAGCAGCGGCAGCACCGCTGCGCTCACACCCATCTGCATCAGCAGCTGGCGCGCCGGCCGCGCCTGCGCCAGCGGTGAGGCGCGCAGCACCACGGTGGTCAACCCCCACAGCAGGCCGGCGGCCAGGCCCAGGGCATCGCCCAGCCAGGTGCTGTCCGGCTGCGCGGAGCCGAACAGGCCATCGCCCAGCGCCAGCAGCACACCGACGAAGGCGCATACCAGGCCCAGCCACTGGACGCGGCGCAGCCGCTCGGCGGCAACGAAGTGCGGCAGCACCAGCGCCACCCAGAACGGCGAGCAGTACAGAAACACGGTCAGGCGCGACGCGCCCGTGTACTGCATGCCGATGAACAGCAGCGCAAACTCGCTGGCAAACAGCGCGCCGGCCAGAAGCCCCCAGCGCCACACACCGGGCGGCTCGTCGTTGCCGGCCAGAGACACGCCGCGGCTGCGGCACCACAGCCACAGTGCCAGCGTGCCCAGCGCAAAACGCCAGAAGGCCTGGTAGACGGGCGCCACCTCGGTCACCGTGGCCTTGACCAGCACCTGCTGAAAGCCCCAGAACAGGCAGCAGGCGAGCAGCAGGGCGGCGGCGCGGGTGTCAAGGTGGTTTTTGCGGGCGGAGGGCATGGGGCGCCATTGTGATGCGCTTGCCGGGTGGCGCCGGTCGCCCCCGCTACTGCACCGCCGTGGCAGGCGGTCGTGGGCTGGCCTGGCGGTCATTTGGTTACACCCAGGGGGCGAGGCCAGAGGGACGGTGCAAGGTAAACTTGCGCGTTTTGCGCCCTCTACCTTCCCATCGTCTCCATGCCCGTTGAATCCGCGGGGCAAGCCCGCGCCAGTTTTGACCTGAAAAGCGCCCAGCTGCCCGTGGTGGCCGTTGCGCTCAAGTCCACCGACGTGCAGGAGATCGCCCAGGAGCTTGCGCAGCGCCTGGGAGGCGAGGCTGACTTCTTCGACAACGACCCGGTGCTGATCGACCTCGGCCTGGTTCACGACGCGCCCGGGCCGATCGACTTTCCCGCACTCATCGCCGCGCTGCGCAGCTACCGCACGCGTCCGGTGGCGGTGCGCGGCGGCAACGGCGCGCAAATGCAGGCGGCGCACGAAGCCGGGCTGATCGCCGCTCCCGACGCGCCGCAAGGGCGCACGGCGCCCGCCCAGCCAGTGGTACGCGAAGTGATCCACGAGGTCGAGGTGGTGCGCGAAGTGGCGGTCGGCACGCCGACGCTGGTCGTCGACAAGCCGCTGCGCTCGGGCCAGCAGGTCTATGCGCGCGGCGGCGACCTGATCGTGCTGGCCATGGTCAGCTTTGGCGCCGAGGTGATCGCCGACGGCAACATTCACGTCTACGCGCCGCTGCGCGGCCGGGCGATGGCCGGTGCGCGCGGCAATGCCGATGCGCGCATCTTCGCCACCTGCCTGGAGGCGCAGCTGGTGTCCATCGCCGGCATGTACCGCACCAGCGAAAATGCGCTGCCCGACAACGTGCGCGGCAAGCCCGCCCAGGTGCGCCTGGAGGGCGAGAAACTCGTCATCGAGCCGCTTTGACTTCACACTGAGACAGACTGCTTAAGGAAACCGCACCCATGGCCAAAATCGTCGTCGTCACCTCCGGCAAGGGGGGGGTGGGCAAGACCACCACCAGCGCCGCGTTCGCCTCGGGCCTGGCGCTTGCCGGCCACAAGACCGCCGTCATCGATTTCGACGTCGGCCTGCGCAACCTCGACCTGATCATGGGCTGCGAGCGCCGCGTGGTCTACGACTTCATCAACGTCATCCAGGGCGAGGCCAACCTCAATCAGGCGCTGATCAAGGACAAGCAGTGCGACAACCTGTTCGTGCTGGCCGCCAGCCAGACGCGTGACAAGGACGCGCTGACCCTCGAAGGCGTGGAGAAGGTGCTCAAGGACCTGGCGGAGATGGGTTTCGACTACATCGTCTGCGACTCGCCCGCCGGCATCGAGAGCGGCGCGCTGCTGGCCATGCACTTTGCCGACGAGGCGCTGCTGGTGACCAATCCCGAGGTGTCCAGCGTGCGCGACTCCGACCGCATCCTCGGCATGCTGGCGAGCAAGACGCGCCGCGCGAGCGAGGGCGGCGAGCCGATCAAGGAGCATCTCCTGATCACGCGCTACAACCCCAGCCGCGTCGAGGACGGGCAGATGCTCAGCCTGGAGGACATACAGGACATTCTGCGCATCAAGTTGATTGGTGTGATCCCGGAGTCAGAGAGCGTGCTGCAGGCGTCCAACCAGGGCTTGCCGGCGATCCACCTCAAGGGCAGCGACGTGGCCGAGGCCTATGGCGACGTGGTTGCGCGCTTTCTGGGCGAGGAGCGGCCGATGCGCTTCACTGATGCGGCCAGGCCCGGCTTCTTCAAGCGCATCTTCGGCGGGAGGTAAGCGGCCATGTCCCTGCTGTCCTTTTTGCTGGGCGAGAAGAAGAAGTCCGCGGCAGTCGCCAAGGAGCGGCTGCAAATCATCCTGGCGCACGAGCGCAGCGGCCGCGGTGCCGGCCAGCCCGATTACCTGCCGGCGCTGCAGCGCGAGCTGGTGGCGGTGATATCCAAATACATCAAGATCGACCCCGACGACCTGAAGGTGCACTTCGAGCGCCAGGATGACCTGGAGGTGCTGGAGGTCAAGATCGAGCTGCCCGATACGGCGCGCTGACGCCGCACCTCTCTATTTGTTCATCGGCCGCGACGCGCGCGGCGACAGGCTGCCCAGCGGGTGCTCGGTGTAGAACATGCCGCCATGGTAGAGCAGCGGGGCCGCACCCGCGCGGTGGCTGCAGTGCTCGACCTGGCCGACGAAGATGGTGTGGTCGCCCTCGGGGTACTGGCTGCGGTTGGCGCAGACGAAGACCGCCGCAGTGTCGTCGATGATCGGCAGGCCGTGCATGCCTTCGTGCCAGGCGGTGCCGGCAAAGCGGTCGATGCCGCGCGTGGCGAAGCGCTCGGCCAGCGCGCGCTGCTCGACGGCCAGCACATGAATGGCGTAATGCCCCGCCTGGGCAAACACCGGCATCGACGCGGTCAGTTGCGACAGGCTCCATAGCACCAGCGGCGGGTTCAGCGCCACCGAGTTGAAGGAGCTGGCCGTCATGCCGATGGGCTGGCCCTGGGGCGTGAGCGTGGTCACGATGGTCACGCCGGTGGCAAACATGCCCAGCGCATCGCGCAGTGCGCGCGTCGTGAAAGTGCTGGAGTGGGAGGGGGCGTCGATCAGGCTGGAGGTCACTGCAAGGCTGCGGCGCGGCGCAGTACGGTCTGAAAAAGCATGGGCATATTATCGCCAGCGGCCGGGCCAGCGCGGGCGGTCATTGACGTTGGGCCCGGTGGGGGCTCTTGCCGCCATGCGGCGCTGCGGTGGAAAAGGCCTCTACCATCGACGCCATGAGCACCTCCTCGCTGTCCGAGCGCCCATCGTTCAAGGCGCAGATGCACCAGGCGCGCGAAGACGCCATCGTGCAGGCCGCCTGCCGCCTGCTGGGTGAAAAAGGCTTCGAGACCATGACGGTCGACGAGGTGGCCGCCTCGGCTGGCATTGCCAAGGCCAGCCTGTACAAGCATTTTTCCGGCAAGGACGATTTGTGTACCGCAGCCATCGTCCATGGCGTGCAGCGCCTGCTGCAACAGGTGCAGGACATGCCGGAAGACATGCCGGCGCTCGAACGCCTGCAGGCCTTGCTGCGCTGGTTGCTGGAGCAGCAGCTGTGCGAAGAACCGCCGCTGTTGCCGCCGCGCCATTCGCCGTTGGCGCAGGCGGTGCGCTCGTGCCCGTCCTATCTGATTGCGATGGGCCAGGTGCAGGCCTGCACGCTGCAGTGGATCGCGCAGGCGCAGGCGCTGGGGCAGCTGCGCAGCGAGCTGCCCGCCGACGTCGTGATGTGCGCGCTGCTGGCGCGCGCCAGCGGGCCGATGCTGGAGATGCTGCGCGAGCGCGGTGGCTACAGCGACGCGCAGGTCGTCGACTGGGCCATGGACGCCTGCCTCAACGGGCTGCTCAACTGCACGCAGGCCAATTGCACGCGGGTCACGCAGTAGCGCGCCCGCGTCCTGGTGGAGTCGCGGAGCTCAGCGCACCAGCAGCACCGGAACGTCGCACTTGGCCAGCACCTGGGTGCTCACCGAGCCCATGACCAGGCGGCCCAGCGCGCCGTGGCCATGCGTGCCCATCACGATCAGGTCGTACTTGCCCTGCTGCGCCACCTTGGCGATGACCTCGCCGGCCGGGCCCACTTCGGTGATGGTCTTGAGCTGGACGCCGTGGCGCGCCATGTACTCGGTGACCGGAGCCATGACCTTCTCGGACTCTTCGGTGTAGAACTCGTCAAGCACCTCCTTGCTCAACGTGGCGCGGGCGCGCGGCGGCAGCTGGGGCTGGACCGTGATCGCCGTATAGCTGTGGTTTGCGCCCAGCATTTCCTCGTTGGCAGCCAGGTAGGCCAGCATTTTCTTGGTGTAGGCACTGCCGTCGACGGCGAGCAGGATGTTCATGCCAATTCTCCAGGAGGTAGAAAGGAAAGCCGCGCCGGACACAAGACCATGGCGGCCAAGGGGAAATCATACGTCGATTGTGCAGTGCGGCCGGAACAGGTGTTGCTCCGCCTTGCGTCCATAGCCCAGCGGGTTGGCCACCACGCGGCAGCGCCAGGTGCTGGCGTCTGCGCGTCGGCCCTGGGCCACGTAGTCGCACGGTGTGTGCAGATGGCCGTGCAGCCACAGGTCGGCATGCGCGAGCGCGTCGTCCAGTGCGTTGCAAAAGCCCGCGGTGCCCGGCACCAGGCCATAGCGCGGGTCGGCGCTCCTCAGGCTGGGTGCAAAGTGGGTGACGGCGACGGTGGGGCCGCCAAAGGGCTGGGCCAGCGCCTGGCGCAGCCACTGCTGGCAGCGAAGCGACTGCTCGCGCACCTGCGGAGCCAGGAATGGCTGGCCGGCGCGCGTGCCGCCGGTCTTGGACAGGTAGAAGTTGGCGGCGCGCCAGGCCTTGTCGCGCTGGACTTGCTGCTGGGCGGGGTCGGTGATTCCGGCGTGCACGATCAGCGCTTCGAAGTCGCTCCACAGCGTGGTGCCGATGAAGCGTACGCCGTCGATGACCACGCTCTCACGCTCCAACCAGATCAGGCCCAGCCGCTCGCAGGTGGCGCGCAGCCGCGCGTGGGCTGTGTCGAAGTCCTGGTTGTCGTATTCGTGGTTGCCGGGCACGAAGACCACCGGCGTGGGCCAGCCGCCGTACTGCGGCAGTGGCGAGAAGCGCGCCAGGCCGAAATCCTCATCCTGCAGGCGCGAGCCGCGCTGATAGGAGCCGATGTCGCCGGCCAGCACCAGCAGGTCGGCGCCCACGGCAGGGCTGGCGGCAAACTGCGGCTGCGCCTCCAGGTGCAGATCCGACAGCAGCTGGATGCGCATCGCAGGCGGGTTCTCTCAGCGCCCCAGCGCGTCGACCAGCGCCGCGAACTCGGCGTGGGGCACGGGCAGCTTGCGGTCGTGGCCGCTGCCGCTGGTGATGTGCAGTGGCCAGTCGGTGCGCGCGCCGCGCTGGTACTGGCTGGCCAGTTGCCGCGCCAGCGCCAGCGGAATGTCGAAGTGGTGCGTTTCGTAGTACGAGCATTTACGCGCCATCAGATCGCGCATGGTGCACACGGTGCTCTCGCGCTCTTGCGTCAGGGGGGCCGCCTGCTCGCCTTGCGAGCCACCGTCAAAGTGCGCCTGCGTGTAGTGGTGCGGCGCGTAGTCGGTGTAGCTGAGCACCGCGGTCACGCGCACCGTGTCGGGCGCGTCGGCGCGAACCGACAGAAAGGTGAGGTTGGGGTAGTCGCGGTCTTCGATGTAGTGCGCGGCCTCGGTGCTGACCAGCGCGTCTGCACCATCGCCGCTGCGTGCCAGGCGCTCGGCGTAATAGCGCTTGCGCCAGTGGTGCGCCATGGCGTCGAACGCCTGCTGGCTGTCGACTGCCTTGAACAGGTAGTCGCCATGCTTCCACGAGTCGCCTTTTTGCATCAGCGTGTAGCTGCTGGCCACGCCGCGCGGAAAGAAGGCGTGGTAGCTGCTCTTTTCGGCCGTTTTGCCCGGCTCGGTGATGGTGCTGCGCTCGGTGCCGCGGCATTCCAGCGGCTTGCCCTCGGGGTCGGCCAGCGTGGTGATGGTGGCCTCGCACACGCCATCGGCATCCACCGTGCAGCGCCACGGGGCGCTGTGTTTTTGCGCCTTCCAGAACGATCCCGCCGATGCCTCGCAGGTGCCGGCGAGCTGCGTGCCCTGCAGTGGGTAGGACTGGGCGTCGAGCACCAGGAAGTGGGCCGTGCCCTGCATCGTGGACAGTGGTGCGGCGGAGGCGTCGGGCGCGGCCTGCGCGCCCAGGGACAGCGCAGCGCACAGCGATGCGGCCAGAACCGGGACAAGGAGTTTCATGGGTGGTGGGGATGCGGTGTCTTGCGGCGGCGCGACGTTGCGCCACCGGCCGCGCGCATCGTAGCGCCGTGGGTGCAGCCAAGCGCAGCATTCACGCACGGCGGCGCGGGATATCGCCGGCCGTCGTGCGTGTACGCCGCCCAGGCGCTTCAGGCCGCGGGCAGGCGCTGCTCCAGCTGGGCGCGTACCTGCAGCAGCTCCTGTGGCAGGTGGTAGGCCAGCTTGGTGAAGTGCTCGTCGTGCAGCTTGAGTTCGTCGAGCCAGGCGGCGCGCTCGATGCTGGTGACGCTGTCGTACTGCGCGGCGCTGAAGTCCAGGCCCTGCCAGTGGATCTCGCCGTAGGTGGGTGCGATGCCGAAGGCGGTTTCCTGGCCGGTGGCCTGGCCCTCGATGCGGTCGAGCATCCACTTGAGCACGCGCATGTTTTCGCCGTAGCCTGGCCAGACGAACTTGCCGTCAGCGCCCTTGCGGAACCAGTTCACGCAGTAGATGCGCGGCAGCGTCGCGCCCTGTGCAGCAATCTTGCCGCCCAGATCCAGCCAGTGCTGGAAGTAATCGCTCATGTTGTAACCGATGAAGGGCAGCATGGCGAAGGGGTCGCGGCGCACCACGCCCTGCGCGCCAAAGGCGGCAGCCGTGGTCTCGCTGCCCATGGTGGCGGCCATGTACACGCCCTCGATCCAATTGCGCGCTTCGGTCACCAGCGGCACCGTGGTCGAGCGGCGTCCGCCGAAGATGAAGGCGTCGATCTTCACGCCGGCCGGGTCGTCCCAGGCGGCGTCGAGCGCCGGGTTGTTGGTCGCGGCGACGGTGAAGCGGGCGTTGGCATGCGCTGCCTTGCGCCCGGCCTTGCCGTCCTCGGGCGTCCAGTCCCGGCCCTGCCAGTCGATCAGGTGCTCGGGCATCACGCCGGTGTCTTTTTCCATGCCTTCCCACCACACGTCGCCGTCGTCGGTCAGTGCGACGTTGGTGAAGATGACGTCCTTGTTCAGGCTGAGCATGCAGTTCGGGTTGGTCTGCATGTTGGTGCCGGGAGCCACGCCGAAGTAGCCCGCTTCGGGGTTGATGGCGCGCAAGCTGCCGTCGGACTGGGGCTTGATCCAGGCGATGTCGTCGCCAATCGTCGTCACTTTCCAGCCGTCGAAGGCCTTGGGCGGCACCAGCATCGAGAAGTTGGTCTTGCCGCAGGCGCTGGGGAAGGCGGCGGCGATGTGCGACTTCTTGCCCTCGGGGCTGGTCACGCCAAGGATCAGCATGTGTTCGGCCAGCCAACCCTCGTCGCGGCCCATCTTGGAGGCAATGCGCAGCGCCAGGCATTTCTTGCCCAAGAGCGCGTTGCCGCCGTAGCCCGAGCCATAACTCCAGATCTCGCGCGTCTCAGGGTAGTGGACGATGTACTTGGTCTTGGCGTTGCAAGGCCAGCTTGTCGTGTCTTTTTCGCCGGCGGCCAGCGGCGCGCCCACGGTGTGCATGCAGGGAACGAACTTGCCCTCGGCGCCGATCACGTCGTAGACGGCGCGGCCCATGCGCGTCATCAGGCGCATGTTGACGGCGACATAGGCGCTGTCCGACAGCTCCACGCCCACATGGGCGATGGGGCTGCCCAGCGGGCCCATCGAGAACGGCACCACATACATGGTGCGCCCGGCCATGCAGCCGTCGAACAGCGGCTGCAAGGTGGCGCGCATCTCGGCCGGCGCCATCCAGTTGTTGGTGGGGCCGGCGTCTTCCTTCTTGTCGGAGCAGATGAAGGTGCGGTCTTCGACGCGCGCCACGTCCGACGGGTCGGACCAGGCCAGGTAGCTGTTCGGGCGTTTGGCTGGGTTCAGGCGCTTGAAGGTGCCGGCGTCGACCAACTGCTGGCACAGCTGGTCGTATTCCTCTTGCGAGCCGTCGCACCAGTGGATGCGGGCGGGCTTGCACAGCGCGGCCATGTCGGCCACCCAGGCGATCAGTTTGGCGTTCTTGACGTAGCCGGGCGCCTGGAGGTTCAGGCCTTGCGTGTAGGGAGCGTTCATCGGAGGACTTTCGGGAGTTGGGTAACCGTTTTGTCAAAGGCGGGCGTCGCACCGGCGCGTGCGGGCGGGGCACAGCATGCAGGGGGGAGCGCAGGCCTTTGAGAAAGCGGCTGCAAGCGGGGTGCAGACTTGCTCTGCACGAGGCCAAGCGTTTGATTTTAGAGAGAGCCCCTGGATTTGTCTTTGTGCCGGGTGCCAAAACTATGCAAACAATGCATGAATATATGTTTGCATAAAGATGCGGACGCTGGCGCCGCAATGACAACGGCCCCGCAAGCGGGGCCGTTGGATGGCAGGCGGTGTTGCCGTGGTGGGTGCGGACGGTGACTCAGCCGACGACGATGGCGATCAGGGCCAGCAGGAAGATCACCAGTGCGCCGACCACCGGAATGACGATAGGGATCTGGCCCATGATGCCGTCGGTGATGTCGTCGTTGCCGATGTCGGCGGGGTGGCGCGCAATGGCCTCGCTCTTGTCCATGGTCTGTCTCCTCGGGTTGCTGTCGTTTGCGCGCCAGTGTAGCGACTTGCGCCTGGCCGTGCCATGCGCGCGGCGTTGATGGCCTTGACCGGGGCCGGCGACGGCGCTGTTGCCGTCAGGGGTATTGCCGCGAGTATGTAAAAAAATGTCAATGCCTGCAGAATGAGCGCTTTTCATTCTCACGGACGACCGGAAGACGTGGTTCCCAGCGTATGAACATTGACAAGTACAAGCACACCCATGTGGACATCCTCCAGCGTATCGACCGGTTGCGTGCGCTGACGCGCACCGGCGTAGAGGACAACGCCGCGGCGATTGCGCAGGGGGTGGTCGCGCTCAGCGCGGTCGTCAAGCTGCACCTGGCGGCCGAGGATCAGGCGCTGTACCCGTCGCTGCAGCGCAGCGGCAACGCCGCGCTGGCGCAACTGGGGCTGCGCTTCCAGCAGGAGATGGGGCCGATTGCCGCCGCCTTCGACGCCTTTGCCCATGCCTGGAACACGCCGGCGCGCGTGCGTGGCGACGAGGCGGGCTTTCGCGCGGCGGCCAACGACGTGCTGCGCCGCGTCTATGAGCGCATGCGCCAGGAAGACCGTGACTTCTATCCGGCCATCGAGTCCGGCGCTTGATCAACGCCCAGGCTTGAGCCCCAGGCGCCGCGCCAGCTTGTGCAGGTTGCTGGGGTCGACGTCCAGCCGCTGCGCCGCCTGGCTCCAATTGCCCTGGTGCAGGTCCAGCGCCGCGGTGATGGCCTGGCGCTGGCAGCTGTCGACTGCGTCGCGCAGCGTGCTTGCCAGCGGTGGTGGCGCGCTGGCCGCGGCCGCTTCGGCGCGTGCGGAGGCGGGTTCGAGGGCGGGCGTTGCCGGCGCGGTGTCGACCGGATCGAGGTCGAGCAGGGCGGCCTCCAGCGTGATGATGGCGTGCGGGTTGGCGCCGCGGCTGAGGCTTTTGAGCGTGGCGCGGCTGATCACGTGCTCCAGCTCGCGCACATTGCCCGGCCAGCGGTAGTCGCGCAGCGCCGCCTGGGCCTGTGGCGACAGGCGCAGGCCGCGCAGGCCCAGGCGCGCACGGTTCAACTCCAGAAAGCGCCAGGCCAGCAGCAGCACGTCGGCGCCGCGCTCGCGCAGCGGCGGAATCGGCACCGGGTAGACCGACAGGCGGTGGTAGAGGTCGGCGCGGAAGGCGCCGCTGGCCACCTGCTCGTGCAGGTTGCGGTTGGTCGCGGCGATCACGCGCACGTCCACACGGCGCGGGCGGTCGGCGCCCAGGCGCTGGATTTCGCCGTTCTGCAGCGTGCGCAGCAGCTTGGCCTGCACCGCCAGCGGCAGCTCGCCGACCTCGTCGAGGAACAGGGTGCCGCCCTCGGCCGCCTCGAAGCGGCCGGCGCGGTCGCTCACCGCACCCGAGAAGGCGCCGCGCACGTGGCCGAACAGCTCGGTCTCGGCCAGCGATTCGGGCAGCGCCGCGCAGTTGACGTGCACCAGCGCTCGCGCGTGGCGCGGCGAGCGCTGGTGCAGCAGGCGCGCGAACAGCTCCTTGCCCACGCCCGTCTCGCCCAGCAGCAGCACCGGCAGCTGCGACTGCGCGACCACGCCCAGCTCGTGCAGCAGGCGCTGCAGCGCCGGGCTCTCGCCGACGATCTCCAGCTCGTCCAGGCCCGGCTCGGCCGGCGATGCGGCCAGGTCGCCGCGGTGCAGGCCGCCGGCGCTTGTCGCCGCCAGACGCAGCGCGCGCAGATCCTGCTCCAGCCGGGCGATGCGGATCACCGCCTCGACCAGCGGCACGCAATGCGCCACCCGCTGGCGCGCGTCGCCCCCCAGCCGGCCCAGATCCAGCGACTCGAAGGTCAGCACGCCCCAGGGCTGGCCGTTCAGGTGCAGGCTCACGCCCATGCAGTCGTGTACCGGCAGCGGCTTGCCCGCCAGCGCGTCGAGCAGGCCGTCGAAGGGTTCGGGCAGGTGGCTGTCGTGCTCGAAGCTGGTGACCTCGTGGCGCGCCAGCACCGTGGCCAGGCGTGGGTTGTGCGCCAGCGAAAAGCGCCGCTGCAGCGCCTCGGGCACCAGCCCGCAGACAGCCACCGGGCGCAGCGTGTCCTCTTCCAGGCGCAGCAGCGCCACCGCGTCGCAGTCCAGCTGCGTGCGCAGCAGCTCGACCATGCGCTGCAGCCGCACAGCGTGGGGCAGCTCGCCGGCCAGGTCGACGAACATTTGCACCATCGCGGTGACTGCGGGGGGCAAATCAGTGAAATGAATGGTCATAACAACCCGAAAAGGTAATTTATACCCTGTTTATATTGGGTGATTATGACCTATACAGGGATAAACCCTTGATTCATGGGCGTGCTTAAAGTGGCATGGAATTTGCCTCTTTGGAGCCAACGCCGTCGATGACGGTTCGCATGCGGGGAGGGCGTTTCAGGCCCCGTCCGCATGCGAGGTGCGCTGCATGGCGGGTTCAGACGTTTCATCCGAAGGAGGCCCTGCATGGGGAAATATGCCAAGTATTGGTACACGCTGATCGGCGTGTTGATCGCGACGTTCAGCCTGTTGGGCTATTACGGCGTCGAGGTTTATCGCACCGCGCCGCCCATTCCGGCGCAGGTGCTGGTGCAGGGGCAGGACGAGCCGCTGTTCACCAAGGACAGCATTCTGGACGGCCAGACTGCCTGGCAGTCGATCGGCGGCATGCAGGTCGGCTCCATCCTGGGCCACGGCGCCTACCAGGCACCGGACTGGACGGCCGACTGGCTGCGCCGCGAACTGACCGCCTGGCTCGGCGTGGCAGCGCAACAGGAATTTGGCAAGCCCTTTGCCGACCTGGACGCCGACCAGCAGGCCGTGCTGCAGGCGCGCCTGAAGAAGGAATACCGCACCAACACCTACGACAAGGCCGCTGACCAGGTCGTGCTGACGCCGCTGCGCGCACGGGCGATCGCCGAGGTGGCGTCGTACTACGACAAGCTGTTCAGCGACGACCCGTCGCTGCAGCAGTCGCGCGAGCATTTCGCGATGAAGGAAGACACGCTGCCCAGCAGCGAGCGCCGTGCGCAGATGGCGGGCTTCTTCTTCTGGACCGCGTGGATGGCCTCTACCGAGCGTCCCGCCGACGTGGGCGGGGGCACCGGCGCCACCTACACCAACAACTGGCCGCACGAGCCTTTGATCGGCAACACGCCGACGGGCGAGAACATGGTCTGGTCGGTGATGAGCATCGTCATCATGATTGCGGGCGTGGGCTTCCTGGTCTGGGGCTGGGCGTTTCTGCGCAAGCACGACGAGGAGCACCCGACGCCTCCGGCGCACGACCCGCTTTCGCGCATCGCGCTCACGCCGTCGCAGCGCAGCCTGGGCAAATACCTGTTCATCGTCGTCGCCCTGCTGATGGTGCAGGTGCTGCTGGGCGGCGTGACTGCCCACTACACGGTGGAGGGCCAGCAGTTCTACGGCATCAACATCTCCAAGTGGTTCCCGTACTCGCTGGTGCGCACCTGGCACCTGCAGGCGGCGCTGTTCTGGATCGCCACGGGCTTTCTGGCTGCGGGCCTGTTCCTGGCGCCCATCATCAACGGCGGCAAAGATCCCAAGTTCCAGAAGCTGGGCGTGGACATCCTGTTCTGGGCGCTGATCGTCGTGGTCGGCGGTACCTTCGTCGGCACCTTCCTGGCGATTGCGCAAATCATGCCGCCCGAGCTCAACTTCATGTGGGGCCACCAGGGCTATGAGTTCATCGACATGGGCCGCGTGTGGCAGTTCGGCAAGTTCGCCGGCATCGCCTTCTGGCTGGTGCTGATGGCGCGCGCCATCTTCCCCGTGCTGCTCAAGCCCAGCGGCCAGGACAAGAACCTGCTGGCGCTGCTCACCTTCTCGGTCGTCGCCATCGGCCTGTTCTACGGCACGGGCATGTTCTACGGCGAGCGCACCCACATCTCGGTGATGGAGTACTGGCGCTGGTGGGTGGTGCACCTGTGGGTCGAGGGCTTCTTCGAAGTCTTTGCCACCACGGCGCTGGCCTTCATCTTCTCGACCATGGGCCTGGTGTCCTACCGCATGGCCACGGCCGCCAGCCTGGCGTCGGCCTCGCTGTTCATGCTGGCCGGCGTTCCCGGCACCTTCCACCACCTGTACTTCTCGGGCACCACCACACCGGTGATGGCAGTGGGCGCCTCGTTCAGCGCGCTGGAAGTGGTGCCGCTGGTGGTGCTGGGCCACGAGGCCTGGGAGCACTGGAGCCTGCAGCACAAGACCGAGTGGATGAAGAAGCTGCGCTGGCCGCTGATGTGCTTCGTCGCCGTCGCCTTCTGGAACATGCTGGGCGCGGGCGTCTTCGGCTTCATGATCAACACCCCCATCGCGCTGTTCTTCATCCAGGGCCTGAACACCACGCCGGTGCACGCCCACGCCGCGCTGTTCGGCGTCTACGGCTTCCTGGCGCTGGGCTTCACGCTGCTGGTGCTGCGCTACATCCGCCCGGAGCTGCAGTTCAACGAGCGCCTGATGAAGACCGGCTTCTGGTGGACCAACGCCGGCCTGGTGCTGATGATCGCCACCAGCCTGCTGCCCATCGGCCTGTTCCAGTTCCACGCCAGCGTCACCGAAGGCCTGTGGTACGCCCGCAGCGAAGCCTTCATGCAGCAGCCCTTCATGGTCACGCTGCGCTGGGTGCGCACCTTTGGCGACGTGGTCTTCATCATCGGCTGCCTGGCCATGGCCTGGCAGGTCGTCACCGGCGTGTTCGGTTCGCGCGCGCCGGCGCTCACCGGCGGCAAGGCCCTGGCCAACGGCTGATTGCCGCACCCGCACCACCGCCGTGCCGCCGGCACGGCGGTGCCAGACAAACCAAGGGCCGCTTTCGAGCGGCCCTTTGCTTTGGCTTAGCTCCTGCCAGGGCACCATCGCCCGAGACCTCTTGACATATGGTCAGCTTGACCTGAACATTGATTATCTGTCTGACCAGGTTGACCAGAATTGGAGCTATTCCCCATGTCCGCCACCTTCAAATCTCCAGAGAGCGCTCGCGCCGACGTGTTCACCGAAGCGGTGGAGAGCCTGGCGCGCAAGCTGGGCGTGGCCGCCAGCGACACGCCCATGCCCATCTCCAAGTTCAAGTCCGACTACAGCGGGCTGCTGCGCGACGCCCGCGCCGGTGCGCTGCAGCAAATCTCGCGTGGCGGCGAGCGTTATTTGGTGCTGAGCGAGGCGCAGGTCATCGCCATGGAGCGATCGAGCAGCCAGCGCCGCACCTTGGCAGACACGCTGGCATCGGTGCAGGCGCCATCGAGCGCACTCGACACTGGCGCTGCCCTGCTGCCCGGCGCGCAGTACGACGCGTTCACCCTGCCCACGGCCCAGGACGAGTCGCAGGCCGCGTTGCAGGCCCAGCTGCAAGTCCAGTCGCAGGCCTGACATGGCGCGCCCCAACCGCTATCTGCTGGGCCCGCAGCTGCTGCTGGGCCTGTGCGGCAAAGAGGCCCGCGCCGTGCAGTGGGCGGGCGGCGTGCAGGACGGCGAATGCGTACTCAGCCGCCTGGCCATTGCCATCGCCCGCTCGGTCATCAACAGCGGCGCCGCCTCCGAGGTGCAGCGCCAGGACTGGCACCAGGCGCTGGCTGCCACCGTCTCGCGCATGGAGGCTGGCGGCGCCACCCTGGTCGACCTCAATGAAACCGTGCTCGAGCGCTTTCACGAGTACCGCACCCATGCGCCGCTGGATTTCAAGACACCTCGGGGCAGCGTGCCGCTGGCCCAGGACGTGCGCCTGCTGATCACCACCGCCGCTGTCATGGATTTGGTCTATGCCGAGTACGCCGACCTCTACATGGAGCAGCTCAAGACCGGCACCAACGTCCGGGTGCAGGCACTGTGAGCGCAACGCGGGACGACCCCTTTGCGCTGCCCGCCGGTCTGCCGCGCGCGAGGCTCGGTCCCGTGCGGGTTCTGAGTCTGTCGGGCGGTGGCTACCGAGGCCTGTTCACTGCTGCCGTCATCAAGGCGCTGGAGGCCAGACTCAGCCCCGATCCGGCCCGCCCCGTCCCCTTTGGCCAGCATTTCGACCTGATCGCTGGCACCTCCATCGGCGGCATCTTGGCCACCGCCCTCAGCTGCGGTGCCACGGGTGCTGCGCTGCAGGTGCTGCTGCAGCGCAGCGGCAGCCATATCTTTCCGCCCATGCGCCTGCGCGGCCTGCGCAAGCTGCTCGGGCGCGCACCCTACGACCCGCGGCGCCTGCGCGCCGCCATCACCGAGCTGCTGCCCGATGCGGAGCGGCAACTGCTGGGCGAGCACGCGCCTGCATTGCTGCTCACCACCGTCAACTGGACGACGTCCAAACTGCAGCTGCTGGGCAGCGCGCCCACGCGCACCCTGCGCGACGCGCTGGGCCTGACGCTGATGGATGCCATGCTGGCCACGTCGGCGGCGCCGGCGCATTTCCCGGTGCACGCCTTCGAGCACCACCGCTTCGTCGATGGCGGCCTGGCGGCCAATGCGCCTGATTTGCATGCGCTGCAATGCGCCCAGCAGATGTACCCCGGCGCCGAGGTGCGCATGCTCAGTATTGGCACGGCCAACCCGCTGCACGGCCGCGACCCGTCGGCCGTACCCGGCCGCGGCGTTCTGTGGGCCGGCCCGGTGATCGAGCTGGTGACCAACGCCCAGGAAATGCTGGCCGTGCAGGAATGCGCCGCGCGCCTGGGCACGCACCGCTATCTGCGGTTGAACGTGCCGCCCAGTGATGTCCAGCAAAAACAGATGGACTTCGACGTGGCGAATCAGATCAGCACAGATTTGCTGCTGACGCTGGCGCACGACTGCCTGGCATCGCTGCAGCCGGCCGACTGGCACCGGCTCAAGGCCATGCTGGGGTAGACCTGCTGGTTTTCAGCTGCGGCACACGCGCAGCACCTCGTCGCCGTAGGCCTCGCGTTTCTTCTCGCCCATGCCGCTGATGTCGTGCAGCTCGGCGCTGGTCTGCGGGTTGCGCTGGGCGATGGCGGCCAGCGTCGCGTCGTGAAAGATCACGTAGGCGGGCAGGTTGTGCTCGCGCGCCACCTCGGCGCGCCAGGCCTTGAGGTTGATGAAGCGCGCCTGCGCATCGGGATCCAGATCCTGCGCCGCAGCCGACGCCACGCCGGTGCGCCGCGTCTTTTTTGCCGGCGTCGCGGCGCTGCTTTGGCGCAACAGCAATTGCTGCTCGCCGCGCAGCACCGGGCGCGAGCCGGCGGTGAGCGTCAGCGTGTCGAAGCTGTGGCCGGCCTCGGTGGCGACGCGCTGCACACCCAGCGCCGCCAGCGACAGCAGCTGGCGCGCCACGGCGCGCAGCTGTGCCTCGCTGTACTGCGCGCCCACGCCGAAGGTGGACAGGCGCTCGTGTCCGTGCTGCAGCACCTTGTCGGTGCCCTTGCCGCGCACGATGTCCATCAGGTGGCCCATGCCGAAGGTCAGGCCGCTGGCCGCGTGCACGCGGTAGATGGTCGACAGCAGCTTGCGCGCTGCGTCGGTGCCGTCCCAGACGGCGGGCGGCTGCAGACAGTTGTCGCAGTTGCCGCAGGGCTGGGACTGCTCGCCAAAGTAGGCCAGCAGGCGCTGGCGGCGGCAGTCGGTGGCCTCGGCCAGCGCCAGCAGCGCGTCCAGCTTGCCGCGCATCACGGCCTTGAAGTCCTCGCTCGCGTCGCTGCCCTCGATCATGCGCCGCTGGTTGACCACGTCCTGCAGGCCGTAGACCAGCCAGGCGTCGGCGGCCAGGCCGTCGCGCCCGGCGCGGCCGGTCTCCTGGTAGTAGCTTTCGATGTTCTTGGGCAGATCCAGGTGGGCGACGAAGCGCACGTCGGGCTTGTCTATGCCCATGCCGAAGGCAATCGTCGCCACCATCACCACGCCTTCCTCGCGCAGAAAGCGATCCTGGTGCGTCTGGCGCAGCTCGGCGGGCAGACCGGCGTGGTAGGGCAGCGCGTCGATGCCGGCGCTGCACAGCGCGTCGGCCGTCTGTTCGACGCGCTTGCGCGATTGGCAGTAGACGACGCCCGCGTCGCCCGGGTGCTCGCGCTCGATGAAGTGCAGCAGCTGCTGCAGCGGCTCCTTTTTCTTCTCTTCGAGCCGGTAGCGGATGTTGGGGCGGTCAAAGCTGCTGATGAAGCGCTCGGCCGCCTGCAGCTGCAGGCCTTGGGCGATGTCGCCGCGCGTGAGCTCGTCGGCCGTCGCCGTGAGTGCGATGCGCGGCACGCCCGCGTAGCGCTGGCCCAGCAGCGCCAGCTGGCGGTATTCGGGGCGGAAGTCGTGGCCCCACTGGCTCACGCAGTGCGCCTCGTCGATGGCGAACAGCGCCAGCTGCCCGCGCGCGTGCAGGTCGTCGAGCAGACCCAGGAAGCGCTCGGTCAGCACCCGTTCGGGCGCGGCATACAGCAGCGTGAACGCGCCGCGCGCCAGGCCTTGCTCCACGTCCAGCGCCTCCTGCCACGACAGCGCTGAATTGAGGCAGGCGGCGGCCACGCCGGCCTCGCGCAGCGCGCCGACCTGGTCGTGCATCAGCGCAATCAGCGGCGAGACCACCACCGTCACGCCCAGGCCGCGCTGCTGGCGGGCAATGGCCGGGATCTGGTAGCACAGGCTTTTGCCGCCGCCCGTGGGCATCAGCACCAGCGCGTCGCCGCCGCCGGCCACGCGCTCGATGATGGCCTGCTGCGCACCGCGAAAGGCGGCATAGCCGAAAACGTCGAGCAGGATGCTGTGGAACGGGGACGACACGAAAACCTGAAGCAAGAAGACCGAAGGATGCGCCCCGGGAGGGCGCAGACGCAAAACCCGGTATTGTGCGCCCGCGGCCCGGGCTGACGGCGCAAGCGCCGCAGTCGGCCCGGGCGCAAGCGGGCCATTGCGGCGAAAATGCCCCACCATGCCATCACCGAGCACGAGCGACCACGACCCGCAAGGCCAGACCCCCGCCCAGGCCCGGGCCAGCGCAGCCGCCGACGCGGCCCAGGCCGCGGCCGAGGTTCGCCTGGAGGGCAGCGGCGCGCAGGGCGGCGACCTGTCGACGCTTGGGCCGCTGAGCGAGCCGGTGTTTCGCATGCTGTGGCTGGCGTGGCTGGCGGCCAACATCTGCATGTGGATGAACGACGTGGCCGCCGCCTGGGTGATGACCAGTCTGACCACCTCGCCCGTGCTCGTCGCGCTGGTGCAGACCGCGTCCACGCTGCCGGTGTTCCTGCTGGGCCTGCCCAGCGGCGCGCTGGCCGACATCCTGGATCGGCGGCGCTATTTCATGGTCACGCAGTTCTGGGTGGCGGCCGTGGCCGTCGTGCTGTGCATCGCGATTGCGCTGGGGGGCCTCAGCGCCTGGGGGCTTTTGCTCCTGATCTTTGCCAACGGCATCGGCCTGGCGATGCGCTGGCCGGTGTTCTCGGCCATCGTCCCCGAACTGGTCAACCGCCACCAGCTGCCCGCGGCGCTGGCGCTCAACGGCGTGGCGATGAACGTCTCGCGCATCGTCGGCCCGCTGGCCGCCGGCGCCATCATCGCCAGCATCGGCAGCGCCTGGGTGTTCGTGCTCAACGCGGTGCTGTCGCTGGTGGCGGGTTTCATCATCATGCGCTGGCGGCGCGTGCCCACGCTCCACCCTCTGGGGCGCGAGCGCCTGGGCAGCGCGATGCGCGTGGGCATGCAGTTCGTGCGCGAGTCGCGCGCGATGCACGCGGTCATGGCGCGTATCGCGGTGTTCTTTCTGCACTGCACCGCGGTCACCGCGCTGCTGCCGCTGGTGGCGCGCGGCCTGCGCGGCGGCGACGCGGCCACGTTCACGCTGCTGCTGGCGTGCATGGGCGCGGGTGCCATCGTCTCGGCCATGTTCCTGCCGCGGCTGCGCCAGCGCATGTCCAAGGACGCGCTGGTGGCGCGCGGCACACTGGCGCAGGCGCTGGCCACGTCGGTCATCGCCATTGCGCCCAGCCTGGCGCTGGCGGTGCCGGCCATGCTGGTTGCCGGCGGCGCGCTCCTGATCACGGCCAACTCGCTGGTCATCTCGGCCCAGCTGGCGCTGCCCAACTGGGTGCGCGCGCGCGGCATGGCCATCACGCAAATGGCCATCATGGGTGCGACTGCGATCGGTGCCGCACTGTGGGGCCAGGTGGCCGGCATGACCAGCGTGAACCTGAGCCTGGCGCTGGCGGGCCTGTCGGCCGTCGTGATGATGACGCTGGTGCAGCGCGTGGTGCCCGACCCCCAGGGCGACGAAGACCTGAGCCCGGCGCAGACCGCCTTCAAGCGCCCGCAGACCGACACGCCGCCGGCCAAGGGTCTGCGCCTGGTGACCTGCATCGAATACCGCATCGACCCGGCGCGCACCCAGGCCTTTCGCGCGCTGATGCAGGAAAGCCGCAGCGCGCGCATGCGCCAGGGGGCACTGGACTGGGCGCTGCAGCATGATCTGGCCGATCCCAGCCGCTACGTCGAGCGCGTGGTCGACGAGTCCTGGACCGAGTACCTGCGCCGCTTCGATCGCGTCACCGCGTTCGACGTGGCGCTGCGCGACCGCAAGTTCGCGTTCCACACCGGCGACGAGCCACCGGTGATCACGCGCTACGCGGTCGAGGAGGAATAGGCCGCGCCGGCATTGAGCTGCGCCAGCCGCTCGGGCGTGCCCACGTCGACCCAGCGCCCGCGGTACAGCGCGCCGCTGACGCGCCCCGCGTCCATGGCCCGCCGCAGCAGCGGCGCCAGCGGCGCGGACATGCCCTCGGGGTTGCCGGGCGCAATGGCGCACCAGGGCGGCGCGAACAGCGCGCGCTTGAGCAGCGCAATCGTGCTGTAGGTGTAGCGCGGCGCGGCGCTGCCAGCGCCCAGGTTGAGTACGCGGCCGTCTTCGGCCAGGCCAAAGTCGCCCTGCGGATGGTGCGGCGGGTTGGGCACCAGCCACAGGTGGGCCAGCGCGTCGCTGGCGGCAAAGCGCGCCGCCTCGTGCGCATCGAAGGCAAAGTCGGGCGCCCACACGTCTCCCGCGGCCAGCCAGAAGCAGTCGCCGAGCAATGGCAGCGCGCGTGCAATGCCGCCGGCGGTCTCAAGCGCCCGGCCAAAATCCCGCCCTTCGTGCGAATAGGCAATCGGCAATTGCACGCCATCCGCAGCAGTGAACGCGGCGCCGAAGTGCGCATCGATCTGCTCGCCCAGCCACGCGGTGTTGATGACTGCGCGCGGCACGCCGGCGCCGGCCAGCGCCTGCAAATGCCAGTGCAGCAGCGGCCGCCCCTGCACGGCCAGCAGCGGCTTGGGGCAGTGGTCGGTCAGTGGGCGCATGCGCTCGCCGCGGCCGGCGGCCAGCAGCAGGGCGGGGGGCTGGATCAGGAGCATGGTGCAGGTGGGATGAGGCGCGCCCCGCTGCGATGGCGGTTGCGCGTGGGTTTTTCCGGGTTCGGTTCGTTGTGACCAGAATGGCGATTTTGCGTGAAGGAAAGCCATGCGCTACGAACTCTCGGACTTGCGCCTGTTTCTTGAGATTGCCCAGGCGCGCAGCCTGACGGCGGGCGCCGCGGCCGTGTTCATCACGCCGTCCGCGGCGAGCTACCGGCTCAAGAACCTGGAGCAGACGCTGGGTACGGCGCTGTTCGAGCGCACGCCCCGGGGCATGGATCTCACTCCCGCAGGCGATGCAGTGCTGCAGCATGTGCGTGAGTTGTTCGAGGGCATAACGCGCATGCAGGGTGACGTCAGCCGCTTCATCTCGGGCGTCAAGGGCCATGTGCGGCTCATCGCCAACAGCAGCGCGCTCAACGGCTTCGTCACGCCGACCCTGGGGCGCTTCCTGGTCGCCCATCCGGGTATCGACGCCGAGATCGAGGAGCGCCAGAGCGAAGCCATACCGGCCGCGGTGCTGGCGCGCGAGGCCGATGTCGGCATCTTCGCCGGTCCGTCGGGCGTGCAGGGTCTGATCACCCATCCGTATGCCGTGGATCGCCTGGTCATCGTCACGCCGCGCGAGCACGTGCTGGCCGCGCAGCCCAGCCTGCGCCTGGGCGCGGCGCTGGATTTCGATTTCGTCTGCATGGCACGCAGCAGCAGCAACTACCTGTTCCTGCGCGACAGCGCGCAACGCCTTGGCAAGGCCGTGCGCGCGCGCCTGCATGCCCACGGCTTCGACGCCGTGCTGTCGCTGGTTGCCGCGGGCGTGGGCATTGCGCTCGTGCCCAGCAGCGTGCTGGGCGGCCGGCTGCAGCCGGAGCAGGTCGCGGTGCTGCAACTCGACGAACCCTGGGCCCTGCGCGAGCTGAGCCTGGTCATAAGGCAGGACGCCCGGTTCCCGGACTTCATCACCGAGTTCGTGAACTTCCTGCTCGAAGACCCGCAGGTGGCGATGACGCGCTCCAGCGGTTGAACGGCCGTTCGAAATTCTCCAAAGCGGCGTTCGAATCTTTGCGATGGAACGAATGGCGTGCGATTCCTACACTGAATCAACGTCATTTCAGGCGTTCGAGGGTGTCTGTCATGCACCCCGAGACACAAGGAGACATCGCATGGACTTCACATTGCTGCGCCGGGCTCGCTCGCTGGCTTGCGCCGCCACGATCGGCGGCTTGGCCTTGTCGGCTTCGCTCATGCCGGCATACGCGCAAGGCGACGCCTATCCGGCCAAGCCGGTCACGGTCGTCGTGGCTTTCCCACCGGGCGGCATGACGGATATCGTCACGCGCACCTTGGCCAAGGAGCTTCAGGAAAAGCTCAAGCAGCCCTTCGTCGTGGAGAACCGTCCGGGCGGTGCCGGCCAGGTGGGCACCGAATACGTGGCCCGCCAGGCGCATGACGGCTACACCCTGCTGGTGGGGGCGACCGGCTATGTGATTGCGCCGGCGATGAAGAAGGTGGGCTACGACCCGCTCAAAAGCCTGGAGCCCGTGGCCGTGCTCGCCCGGGCGCCCAACCTGATCGTGGTCAACCCCAGCGTGCCGGCCAGGAACACCCAGGATTTTTTGGCCTGGGCCAGGGCGCAGTCCAACATTCCCTTCGGCACGGCGGGTGCCGCGGGCTCCACCCATCTGGGCGGAGAGTGGCTGCGCAAGGTCACGGGCTATGAATTCACCCATGTGCCGTACAAGGGCGCCGCGCCAGCAACCAACGATGCCGTGGCAGGGCAGATACCCATGGCGGTGCAGGACTCGATGAGCGTCTCGGCCTTCATCGCATCGGGTCGGCTGCGCCCCATCGCCAACATGGCCGCCGAGCGCAGCAAGCTCTTCCCAGAGCTGCCCACGCTGCGCGAGGCGGGGCCGCAGTTCAAGGACTTCGACGTCTACACCTGGCTGGGCCTCTACGCCCCTGCCGGTACCCCGGCACCAGTGCAGACCCTGCTCAACAGCGAGGTCAACAAGATCATGAATTCGCCCGAAATGACCGAGCGCCTGCGCCAGCAATACAGCGAGCCGCTGGGCGTGATGGATCTGGCGCAGACGCGCGGCTTCGTCGCGGGCGAGGTGGCGAAGTGGCAGCGCGTCGTGGCTGAAACGGGCGTGCAGACGGAGGAGTAAAGCCATGCCTGATATCGGTGCGCCGCAAGCGGCGACGGCCCATGCCTGCGACCAGCGCTATTTCGGTGCGCTGGCCGAGGGGCGCTTCGAGATACCGTGCTGCCTGTCTTGCGCCAGGTTCCATTTCTATCCGCGCCTGTGCTGCCCCTATTGCGGTTCGCAGGAACTGCAATGGGTCGCGCCCTCGGGCCATGGCACGGTGTATTCGGTGACCATCGTGCGCCGTGCCGAGGGCGACTACACCGTGGTGTTGGTGGACCTGGACGAGGGCCCGCGCCTGATGAGCCGCGTCGTGGACATGCCGGTGGAGCAGGTGCGCATAGGCCTGGCCGTGCGCGCCCGCATCGACGCCGCGGACGAAGGGCCGCTGCTGGTGTTCACCGCCAGCGAGGAGCAGGCATGACTACGAACACCTCACGCGGCTCCGTCGCCATCCTGGGCACGGGCCTGGCCGGCATGGGCCATGCCGGCGGCGCCACCGAGCAGGAAATCATCGCCCGGGCCTCCTGCCTGGCGATCGAGCGCAGCGGCCTCGCCAAGTCCGACATCGACGGCATCATCACTTCCAGCCTGACCTCGCCCTGGTGGGTGATGCGCATGGCGGAATACCTGGGAATCAGGCCGCGCTTTTCCGACAGCACCATGTTCGGCGGCTCGGCCTTCATCGCCGACCTGAAGATCGCGCAGATGGCCATAGACGCGGGCGAATGCGAGAACGTGCTGATCTGCTACGGCGCCACGCCTCGCAGCGCGCCCAGCAGCTCGCGCATCAACCAGATGCGTGCCGAGCTTGACCCGCAGCCCTACGAACATCCGTACAAGGCCTTCAACCCGGTGTCGAGCTACGCACTGGCCGCGGCGCGCCACATGTACGAGTACGGGACGACGCGCCAGCAGCTGGCCGAGGTGGCGGTGGCAGCGCGCAAGTGGGCGCAGCTCAACCCTGACGCGTTCTCCAGAAAACCGCTCGGCGTGGACGACGTGCTCAACGCCAGGATGATCTCGGATCCGTTCACCACGCTCGACTGCTGCCTGGTCACGGACGGCGCGGGCGCCATCGTGGTCAGCTCGGCCAAGCGCGCCCAGGGGTTGCATGACAGGCCCATCTATGTGCTGGGCAGCGGCTTTGCGCACTGGCACCGCCAGATCTCGTGCATGGAAGACCTGACGGTGACCCCGGCTGTGGAATCCGGGCGCAAGGCCTTCGCGCAGGCGGGACTGGCTCCGGCCGACATCGACGTGGTGGAGCTGTACGACGCCTTCACCATCAATCCCATCCTGTTCCTGGAAGACCTGGGTTTCTGCAAAAAAGGCGAGGGCGGCGCCTTCATCGAGGGCGGGCGCATCGCGCCGGGCGGCGCCTTCCCGATGAACACCAACGGCGGCGGCCTGTCCTGCGTGCATCCGGGCATGTACAGCATCTTCCTGATCATCGAGGCCGTGACGCAGCTGCGCGGCGAAGGCATGGCCCGGCAGGTGGCCGGTGCGCAGACCGCGCTGGTGCATGGCAACGGCGGCGTGCTGTCCAGCGAGGCCACGGCGATTCTGTCGTCCGAGTTGTAGGAGAGACGTGATGCTTGCGAACGCACTGCAAGGCGTGCGGGTGGTGGACTTGTCGCGCATCCTGGCCGGTCCCTGGTGCACCCAGAACCTGGCCGACCTGGGCGCCCATGTGCTCAAGGTGGAGCGGCCCGGCCAGGGCGACGACACGCGCGGCTGGGGGCCGCCCTTCGTCACCACAGCATCGGGCGAGAAGGTGGCGGCCTATTTCCTGTCCTGCAACCGTGGCAAGCGCTCGGTGACGGCGGACTTCGCCGACGCCGCCGACCGCGACTGGCTGCTGCGCCAGATTCGCGACGCCGACGTGCTGGTGGAGAACTACAAGGTCGGCACGCTGGCCAAATACGGCCTGGACCATGCGTCGCTGGTGGCGCTCAACCCGGGCCTGATCTACCTGTCGGTCACCGGCTTCGGCCAGAGCGGCCCCTATGCCAGCAGGCCAGGTTACGACTACATCTTCCAGGGCATGGGCGGCCTGATGAGCTACACCGGCGTGGAGGATGGCGAGCCCGGCGCCGGCCCGCTGCGCGCCGGCGTGGCCGTGGTGGATCTGATGACCGGCATGTACGCCACCAGTGCCGTGCTGGCTGCCCTGGTGCAGCGCGGCCGCACGGGCCGCGGCCAGCACCTGGACATCGCCCTGCTGGACGTGGCCGTGGCCATGAATGCGAATCAGGCGAGCAACTACCTGGTGTCCGGCGAAAGCCCGGCGCGCAGCGGCAATACGCACCCCAACCTGGCGCCGTACGAGGTGTTTGCCTGCGCCGACGGCTACATGATCCTGGCCATAGGCAATGACCAGCAGTTCGCGGCGTTCTGCCAACTGATGGGCACCGACTGGCACGACCGGCCCGAGTTTGCGACCAATGCCGGCCGCCTCACGCACATCAGGCAGCTGCGCCCGCTGCTGCGCGAGAAGCTGGCGCAATGGCAGGTGGCAGAGCTGGGCCAGGCGCTGGACGCCCATGGCATCTCCTGGGGAAACATCAACGACCTGGAGCAGGTGTTCGAACACCCCCAGGTGCGGCACCGCCAGATGCTGCAGAGCGTGGAGCACCCGCAGCTGGGCAGGATCAGGCTGGTGCGCAACCCCATGCTGCCCGTGGGCCAGGACGCGCTTATCGCCCCGCCGCCGGTACTCGGGCCTGCGGCGCAGTCTGGGTGCGCGTGACCAAAGACATAGTTTTCGAAAAATACGACTGGAGGCCGAACCATGTACTCTGAAATTTCCTACCCCACGCCCACCACCGCCGTCCTGACGATCACCGACGCCGGGCCGCTCAACGTGTTGAGCACGCCGGTGATCAAGGCGCTGACGGCACAGCTCGGCCAACTGGCCGAAAACGCCGGGTTGCATTGCCTGGTGCTGCGCGGCTCGGGTTCGCGTGCCTTCATCGCCGGCGCCGACATCAAGGAGCTGGCCACGCTGACGGCGGACACCGGGCGTGTCTTCATCAGCGCGCTGCGCGACCTGTGCAATGCCGTGCGGCATTTCCCCGTGCCGGTCATCATGCGGCTCGAAGGGCATACGCTGGGCGGCGGCCTGGAGCTGGCCATGGCCGGCGACCTGCGCATTGCGGCCGATGACGCCGTGGTCGGCATGCCCGAGGTCAAGGTGGGCATCCCCTCCGTCATCCACGCAGCGATGATGCCGGCGCAGATCGGCTCGGCGCGCGCTGCCTGGCTGCTGCTCACGGGCGAGAACATCCCCGCCACCCAGGCACAGCAATGGGGCCTGATCAACGAATGCGTGCCCAGGGACAGGCTGGACGCGCGCATCCTGGAGATCGCTGCCGGCCTGGCCGAGATCGGCCCCGTGGTGCTGCGCCAGCAAAAGCGTCTGCTGCGGCGCTGGGAGCGCATGAACGTGGACGCAGCCATCGACGACAGCATTGGCGAGTTTGGCGAGGCCTTCAGGACGGGCGAGCCGCAGCACCACATGAACGCGTTTCTGGAGCGCAAGAACAAGCGCTCTTGAGCGTGCGCCCGCCCACAACGGGCTGTCGGGCGCATGCAGTGGCGCCGCAGTACGATAGAGCATGACCTCGATCCACGCACAACGCCGCGCCCGCCTGGCCGCCCAATTGGGCGAGGGCGGCATTGCCATCGTTCCGACCGCGCCGCAGTACCCGCGCAACCGCGACAACGACTATCTGTACCGACACGACAGCTATTTCTACTACCTCACCGGCTTTACCGAGCCCAATGCCTGCCTGGTGCTGACCGCCGAGGGGCACGCCACGCTGCTGTGCCAGCCCAAGGACTTGGAGCGCGAGATCTGGGATGGCTACCGCCTGGGGCCGGAGGCGGCCGTCGCCGCGCTGCAGGTCGACGAGGCCTATCCCATTGGGCAACTGTCCGAACGCCTGGCGCGCTTGTTGGAGAACCGTCGCTGTGTCTGGTGGCCGTTCGCCACGCATGAGGGGCTGGCCCAGCGCGTCGAAAACTGGCTGGCGCCGGTGCGTGCGCGCGTGCGCGCCGGCGTGCTGTGCCCCGACCAGCAGCGCGACCTGTGCGTGCTGCTCGACGAGATGCGCTTGTTCAAGGACACCAGCGAGCTGGCCACGATGCGCCGTGCCGCGCAGATCAGCGCCGGCGGCCATGTGCGCGCGATGCAGACGAGTGCCCGCATGCTGCGCGCCGGCGGCGATGTGCGCGAGTACCACCTGGACGCCGAGCTGCTGCACGCGTTCCGCTCGGGCGGCGCGCAATACCCGGCGTATGAGTCCATCGTCGCCGCCGGCGCCAACGCCTGCGTGCTGCACTACCGCGCCGGCGACACGCCGGTGCGAGCGGGCGAGCTGGTGCTGATCGACGCCGGCTGCGAGCTCGACGGCTACGCCGCCGACATCACGCGCACCTTTCCGGCCGATGGGCGCTTCACCGGGCCGCAGCGCGCGTTGTACGAACTGGTGCTGGCCAGCCAGCAGGCGGCGGTCGACGCAACGCGCGCCGGCGCGCGCTTCAACGACCCGCACGACGCAACCGTCGCCGTGCTGGCGCAGGGGCTGCTGGATCTGGGCCTGCTGGACGCCAACAAGGTGGGCAGCGCGCAGGACGTGATCGCGCAGCGCGCCTATTTTGCGTTCTACATGCACCGCACCAGCCACTGGCTGGGCATGGACGTGCACGACTGCGGCAGCTATGTCGAGCCCACGGAGCAGGGCCGCACCAGCGAGCGGCGCGATCCGCTGTCGGGCGAGACCGTGACCGACCGCCCCAGCCGCATCCTGCGCCCGGGCATGGTGCTGACCATCGAGCCCGGCCTGTACGTGCGCCCGGCCGAGGGCGTGCCCGAGCGCTTCTGGAACATCGGCATCCGCATCGAGGACGACGCCGTCGTCACCGACGGTGGCTGCGAGCTGATCACGCGCGATGTCCCGGTCGACCCCGACGCGATCGAGGCGTTGATGCGCTGATGTACTGACGCGTGGCCTGGCCGTGGCCGAACATGTGCACAATGGCTTTTTCATTGATGGACGCCTTGCCATGCCGCTGCAGATTCGCCGAGCCACCAAGATCGTTGCCACGCTGGGGCCCGCGTCCAGCGACCCTGCGCTGCTCGAACGCATGATCGCCACCGGGGTGAATGTCGTGCGCCTGAACTTCAGCCACGGCAGCGCCGCCGACCACGTGCAGCGTGCCCAACTGGTGCGCGAGGCAGCGCAGCGCGTGGGGCGCGAGGTGGCCATCATGGCCGACCTGCAGGGTCCCAAGATCCGTGTCGGCCGCTTTGCTCAGGGGCGCGTCATGCTGCGCGCGGGCCAGGGCTTCGTGCTCGACGCCTCGCGCGAGGCCGAGGGGGACGAGGATGGCGTCGGCCTCGATTACAAGGAGCTGCCCCACGACGTGAAGGCGGGCGACATGCTGCTGCTCAACGACGGCCTGATCGTGCTGCAGGTGCAGGCGGTGCGCGGCGAGGCGGTGCACACCACGGTGCGCGTGGGCGGCGAGCTGTCCAACAACAAGGGCATCAACAAGCAGGGCGGGGGGTTGACGGCGCCGGCGCTTACCGCCAAGGACATGGAGGACATCAAGACCGCCATGGGCTTTCAGGCCGACTACGTGGCGGTGAGCTTCCCCAAGAACGCCACCGACATGGAGATGGCGCGCCAGCTGTGCAACGTGGCCGGTGCGCAGTGGCGCCACAAGCCGGGGCTGATCGCCAAGATGGAGCGCGCCGAAGCGGTGCCGCACCTGGAGGAAATTTTGCGTGCCTGCGACGGCATCATGGTCGCGCGCGGCGATCTGGCCGTCGAGGTGGGCAACGCGGCGGTGCCGGCGCTGCAGAAAAAGATGATCCGCAAGGCGCGCGAGATGGACAAGGTGGTCATCACCGCCACGCAGATGATGGAGAGCATGATCACCAACCCGGTGCCCACGCGCGCCGAGGTCAGCGACGTGGCCAACGCGGTGCTCGACGGCACCGACGCGGTGATGCTCAGCGCCGAGACTGCCGCCGGCAAATACCCGCTGGAGACGGTCGAGGAGATGGCCAAGATCTGCGCCGCCGCCGAGGCCGCCGAAGACCCCGAGCGCGACACCGACCTGAGCGGCCAGACGCTGGGCAGCATCGACCAGTCGATCGCCATGGGCGCACTGTTCACCGCCCATCATCTGGGCGCCAAGGCCATCGTCGCGATGACCGACAGCGGCTCGACCGCGCTGTGGATGAGCCGCTACCGCATCCACATTCCCATCTACGCGCTCACGCCGCGCGTGAGCACGCAGCGCCGGATGGCGCTGTACCGCAACGTGCGGCCCCTGCTGATGGACACCAGCGCCGACCGCGACACCGCGCTGGCGCAGGCCGAGCGCCACCTGCTGGAGCTGGGCATCGTGCATTCGGGCGACCTGTACGCCATCACCTGCGGCGAGCCCATGGGCCAGCCCGGCGGCACCAACATGCTCAAGATCTGCCGCGTGGCCTAGGAGCCTGTCGGACTTGGAAATCGTCGGCTGCAAATCGACCGCAGCGGCTCATT
>PGEI01000129.1 GCA_002894305.1 Comamonadaceae bacterium CD01 | reverse complement strand
CGGATCAAGCCCGGGGTGACGTTCCTTCGCCGGAATGACGAAAAATTGCCACTTCAAAGGGCTGAATCATTAGGTAAGTTGAGGCCACTTGATCTGTAGCTTGCGGTGCTCAATGAGGCAGTCGCGCAGGTACAGATTGATAAGGCTTTGGTACGGAATACCTGCTTCTTCTGCCATCTCTTTGAAGTACTCAACGACATCCTCGGAGAGTCGCATGGTGACGGGCTTTTTCAGTTTGGAGGCATAGGGGTTTTTGCGGGACTTCAACTTGGAGAGGTCGTATTCGGCTTTCATGTCTGGCTACCTTGGTAAAACGCGCTTTCGTGCTTGGTTGCTTTGCGAGCAGAGTTGATGCGGATGACTTGCCCATGTTCGCGTTCGCAATGACACACGATGAGCAATTTGGCACTAGCGCTCAAGCCCAGCATCAGAAACCGCTCTTCGAGCGATGAGTGTTCTTCATCGAAGAACTGAACCGCGAATTCGTCATAGAAAACAGACTTCGCTTCATCGAACGAGACCTGGTGCTTTTTAAGGTTGGACGCGGCTTTGGTCGGATCCCATTCGAATTTAATCATGCGTACATTGTATGTATGAAATTTTGAGCGTCAAGAAGCTGCTTTTGAGGTGTCCGAGGTGTCTTTGGGGTGTACGTGCTGTCGCCCCGTGAAGTGCGCGCGATCTCACTGCGCCGTGCGTCAAAGCAAGAACGGAGGCTGTATGCAAGCTGGCAAGAAACACCCTGAACAACGCACCGACTGGGAGCGAGTCAAGCGCGATGCCGCCCAGAATGCGCCGGTGGCGTTTGACCCTGCCGTCGATCCCTATGACCCCAACGATGCCAAGGCCACCACCGACTATTGGCGCGCCGCTACCGTCAAGCGTGGCCGCCCGCCGGTCGCCGTGCCGCGACCTACCTTGAATATGCGCATCGATGCGGAAGTGTTGGCCGCCTTCAAGGCGACCGGCCCAGGCTGGCAGACGCGCATCAACGCCGTCTTGCGTGAGGCCGTTGAGCGGGGGCTGATACACGCCTGACGGTTTCGCGTGAGCGGCACGTGAGCTTTGAGCGCGCTCTTGCAAGCGCCTTTGCCTACTCCATAAAAGAAAAAGCACGCTACTGTTCCAATAGCGTGCTTTCTTTGCTGTCCTGGTGCCGGAGAGAGGAATCGAACCCCCGACCTTCTCATTACGAATGAGCTGCTCTACCGACTGAGCTACTCCGGCCAAGCCCCAGATTATAGCTCGTTGTGGTAGCCGGTCACGCGTTCGACTTCATTTTTCGAGCCGAGGATGACGCTGACGCGTTCGTGCAGCTGGGTGGGCTGGATGTCCAGGATGCGCTGGCGGCCGTTGGTGGCGCTGCCTCCGGCCTGCTCGACGAGCCAGCCCATTGGGTTGGCCTCGTACATCAGGCGCAGCTTGCCGGGCTTGTTGGGCTCGCGCTTGTCCCAGGGGTACATGAAGATGCCGCCGCGGCACAGGATGCGGTGCACGTCGGCCACCATGCTGGCGATCCAGCGCATGTTGAAGTTCTTGCCGCGCGGGCCGTCCTCGCCGGCCAGGCATTCGTCGATGTAGCGGCGCACGGGCGCGTCCCAGTGGCGCATGTTGCTCATGTTGACCGCGAATTCGCGGGTGTCCTCGGGGATGCGCACGTTCTCGCGGATCAGCACGAACGAGCCCTGTTCGCGGTCGAGCGTGAACATGGCGACGCCGTCGCCGACGGTGAGCACCAGCGTGGTTTGCGGGCCGTAGACGCAGTAGCCGGCCGCCACCTGGTGGCTGCCGGGCTGCAGAAAGTCCGCGTCGTGCACGCCGGGGTGGCCTTCTGGTTTTTTCAGCACGCTGAAGATGGTGCCGATGCTGACGTTGACGTCGATGTTGCTGGAGCCGTCCAGCGGGTCGAACATCAAGAGGTATTCGCCCTGCGGGTAGCGGTTGGGCACGACGTAGATGCCCTCCATTTCCTCGCTGGCCATGGCGGCCAGGTGGCCGCCCCATTCGTTGGCTTCGATCAGCGTCTCGTTGGCGATGATGTCGAGCTTTTTCTGCACCTCGCCCTGGATGTTCTCGGTGCCGGCGGTGCCCATCACGTCGCCCAGCTCGCCCTTGTTGACGGCCATGCTGATGCGCTTGCAGGCGCGCGCGACGACTTCCAGCAGCAGGCGCAGCTGCGGCGGGATGCGGCCGTCGACGCGTTGCTGCTCGACGAGGTAGCGGGTCAGGCTGATGCGTTCGGTCATGTCAAAAATTTCCTTTCAATGGTCGAGGTCGCTGTCGTTCGTGCCTTGGTCATCCGGTGGAGGGGTAACCGTGATTCTGGGGAGAAAGCGTCTGCCTGGGCGATCGTCGCTGCTGGATCCCGGCTTTCGCCGGGATGACGTTTTTTTGCCGGGGTGACGTTTCGCTTTGTTCGCAACGCTCATACACCCGCCGCGTCATCCCGGCGAAGGCCGGGATCCAGGGGCGGCGGTACGTCAGTCGGCCAGCGCGCGGGTGACGACCTCGCGCACGTCGTTGGACAGGTCGGCCTTGGCGGCGATGCGGGCGATGGCCTCGCGTGCGGCGCTGCGCCAGGGCTCGGCCAGGCGGCTCCAGCGGTCGAGCGCGCGCGCCAGGCGGGCGGCGACCTGGGGGTTGAAGGCGTCAAGCAGCAGCACCTGGTCGGCCCAGAAGACGTAGCCGGCCGCGTCGCTGCGGTGAAAGGCCCCGGGGTTGGCGCTGCAGTAGCTGAAGACCAGGCTGCGCGCGCGGTTGGGGTTCTTCAGGTTGAAGTCCGGGTGCTTCATCAGCGCCTTGACGCTGGGCAGCACGTCGCCGCCGCGGTCCACGCGGCCGGCCTGCAGCGCAAACCATTTGTCGATGACCAGCGCGTCGTCCTTGAACAGCTGGTGAAAACGCTCCAGCGCCGGCTGGGCCAGCGCGTGGCCGGCGCCGACCAGCGCGCCCAGCGCGGCCAGGCGGTCGGTCATGTTGGCGGCCGTCTTGAAGCGCTGGTAGGTCTTGCCGGGCCACAGCGTGTCGCCGCTGGTGCGCGCGTCCAGGCACAGCATGGCCAGCGCCAGGCCGGCCAGCGCGCGGCGGCCGCTGCTGGCGGCGTCGGGGCGGTAGGCGCCGCTGGCGTGGTGCTGCTCCCAGGCCCAGGCCCAGTCGGCGTGCAGCTCGCGCGCCAGCTGGGCGCGCAGTGCTTCGCGCACTTCGTGCACGCGCTGCGGGTCGACGGTCTGCAGCTGCTCGGCCAGGTAGGTCTCGGAGGGCAGGGTGAGTACCAGCTCCTTGAATGCGGCGTCCAGCTGCGGGTGGCGCAGCACGTCGCGCATGGCGGCGACGAAGGCGGGCGGCAGCACGGCGGCCTGGGCGACGGGGGCGTCGCTGGCAATGGCCGCCAGCGCGATGCGCAGCGCCAGGCGCTGGCCGGCTTCCCAGCGGTTGAAGGCGTCGCCGTCGTGCGCCAGCAGCGTGAGCAGTTCGGCGTCGCTGTAGTCGCATTCCAGGATGACCGGGGCGCTGAAGCCGCGCAGCAGCGACGGCACGGGCGCCTCGGCCACGTGGGTGAAGGTGTAGGTCTGGCGGGCCTCGTGCAGCACCAGCGTGCGTTCATGGCCGGCTGCGGCGTCTTCGCCTTCGAGCTGCAGCGCCAGCGCCCGCCCGTCCTGGCCCAGCAGGCCCAGCGCCACGGGAATGACGAAGGGCTGTTTGTCCGGCTGGCCGGGCGTTGCGGGGCACGACTGGGTGAGCGTCAGCGTGTAGGTCTGCGCGGCGGCGTCGTACTGGCCCTGCGCGTGCACGCGCGGCGTGCCGGCCTGGCTGTACCAGCGCTTGAAGGCGCCCAGGTGCTGGGCCAGGGGGCTGGCCGGGTTGGCGTCGGCAATGGCCTGCACGAAGTCGTCGCAGGTGACGGCGTGGCCGTCGTGGCGCTCGAAGTACAGCTTCATGCCGTTGGCAAAACCGTCGCGGCCGACCAGGTTGTGCTGCATGCGCACGACCTCGGCACCCTTCTCGTAGATGGTGACGGTGTAGAAGTTGTTGATTTCGACGTAGCTGTCGGGGCGCACCGGGTGGGCCATGGGGCCGGCGTCCTCGGGGAACTGGGCGGTGCGCAGCACGCGCACGTCCTCGATGCGCTTGACTGCGCGCGCCGAGGGGCTGCCAGCCATGTCCTGGCTGAACTCCTGGTCGCGGAACACCGTCAGGCCTTCTTTCAGCGAGAGCTGGAACCAGTCGCGGCAGGTGACGCGGTCGCCCGTCCAGTTGTGGAAGTACTCGTGGCCGACGACGGACTCGATGTTGGCGAAGTCGGCGTCGGTGGCCGTGGCCTCGGTGGCAAGCACGTACTTGGTGTTGAAGATGTTCAGGCCCTTGTTCTCCATCGCGCCCATGTTGAAGTCGCTGGTGGCGACGATCATGAAGCGCTCCAGGTCGAGCGACAGGCCAAAGCGCGTCTCGTCCCAGGCGATGGCGGCCATCAGCGAGTTCATCGCGTGCTCGGTCTTGCCCAGGTCGCCCGGGCGCACCCAGACCTGCAGCAGGTGCTTGTGGCCCGCGCGGCTGGTGATCTGCTGCTCGCGCGCGACCAGCTTGCCGGCCACCAGGGCAAACAGGTAGCTGGGCTTTTTGTGCGGGTCTTGCCAGCGGGCGAAGTGGCGGCCATCTGGCAGGTCGCCAGACTCGACCAGGTTGCCGTTGGACAGCAGCACCGGGTACTGGGCCTTGTCGGCGCGCAGCAGCACCTGGTAGCTGGCCATCACGTCGGGGCGGTCCAGGAAGTAGGTGATGCGGCGAAAGCCCTGGGCCTCGCACTGGGTGAAGAAGGTGTCGCCGCTGACGTACAGGCCCGACAGCTGGGTGTTCTTGTTGGGCGCGCAGGTGGTGAAGATCTCCAGCTCGAAGGGCTCGTTGCCCTCGGGCAGGTTCTCCAGCACCAGCTGGTCGCCCTCGATCTTGAACGAGGTGCCGGCCCCGCCGACGAGCACGCGCGCGAGGTTGAGCTCCTCGCCATCGAGGCGCAGCGGCTGGGGCGCAACGTCGGGGTTGCGGCGCAGGCGCATCTTGTTGAGCACGCGCGTCTTGGCCGGGTCGAGGTCGAAGGTGAGTTCGACGCTGTCGATCCAGAACGCCGGCGCCTGGTAGTCCAGGCGCTGGGTGGCGGTGGCTTGTCCTTGTTTCATGGTGATTCCTTGCTGCCGGGTGCGCGCCGCGGGCAGGCGGCGCGTGCCCTATGCCTCTCAAATGCCTTGCTTGAGCGAGGCTTCGATGAACACGTCCAGGTCGCCGTCGAGCACCTTCTGCGTGGCCGAGACCTCGACGTTGGTGCGCAGGTCCTTGATGCGGCTGTTGTCCAGCACGTAGGAGCGGATCTGGTGGCCCCAGCCCACGTCGGTCTTGGTGTCTTCCAGCGCCTGTTGCGCCTCGAAGCGCTTTTGCATCTCCAGCTCATAGAGTTTGGAGCGCAGGCGCTGCCAGGCGACGTCGCGGTTGCTGTGCTGGCTGCGCCCGTCCTGGCACTGCACGACGATGCCCGTCGGCATGTGCGTCAGGCGCACCGCCGAGTCGGTCTTGTTGATGTGCTGGCCGCCGGCGCCGCTGGCGCGGTAGGTGTCGGTGCGCACGTCGGCGGGGTTGATGTCGATCTCGATCGAGTCGTCGATCTCGGGGTAGACGAACAGCGACGCGAAGCTGGTGTGGCGCCCGCCCGAGCTGTCGAACGGGCTCTTGCGCACCAGGCGGTGCACGCCGGTTTCGGTGCGCAGCAGGCCGTAGGCGTATTCGCCCTCGACGTGGATGGTTGCGCCCTTGATGCCGGCGACGTCGCCGGGAGTCTCGTCGTCCACCGTGGTCTTGAAGCCCTTGCGCTCGGCGTACTTGAGGTACTGGCGCAGCAGCATGCCAGCCCAGTCACAGGCCTCGGTGCCGCCGGCGCCGGCCTGGATGTCGATGTAGCAGTTGAGCGGGTCGGCCTCCTTGCTGAACATGCGGCGGAACTCCAGCTCCTCGATCAGCGGCAGCAGCTTGGCGGTTTCCTTCTCGATGGTCAGCAGGCCGGCCTCGTCTTCTTCCTCGCGGCTCATTTCATAGAGCTCGCTGTTGTCGGCCAGCTCGGACGTGAGCTTTTGCAGCGTCAGCACCACGGCGTCGAGCGACTTCTTCTCCTTGCCCAGCTCCTGGGCCTTCTTCGGGTCGTTCCAGACGTTGGGGTCTTCCAGCGAGGCGTTGACCGTCCTCAGGCGTTCGTACTTGGCATCGTAGTCAAAGATACCTCCGTAATTCCTGGGTGCGCTCGGTGAGATCTTCCAGGGTGCTGCCGATCTGGTTGGTGTGTTCTGCTTCCATGGTGTTCGTTCCTGTGGTGTTGGTTTACGTGATAACCCGTAATTTTCTCATGTCTGCGATCAAGCGGGCGGGCAGCGGCTTTGAGGGCGCTGGCGCGCCATCCACGGGCCCGGGGTCATGAATCGAATCAGGCGCCCGGCGGCTCGCCCTGCACGAAGCGCTCGATCAGCGCCGCCACCGCCCGAGGCTGGTCGTGGTGCAGCATATGGCCCGCGTCCTGCACGACGGCGGTGCGCACGTCGCGCACGGCAGTGAGGCGCTGCAGGTATTGCTCCAGCGTGTATTTGCCCTGGTACCAGCGGCCCAGGCTGTCGTCGCTGGCGTGCACCGCCAGCACCGGCGCGGTGATGGCCGCGTACAGCGCCTGGGCCTCGTCCACACGGTAGGGCAGGGCGCTCGGGATCTTGTGCGCCGCATCGCCCAGAATGCGCCAGCGCCCGTCCTCGCCCTCGCGCGCCCATTGGCGGGCCAGCCACCGGGCCTTGTCCGGCGCCAGGCGCGGGTTGGTCTTGATGAGGCGCTGCGCCACCGCGTCGGCGCTGTCGTAGTCCTTGAGGTCGAGCGCGCCGCGCTCGCACTGATTGATGCCGTCCATCCACTGCGCCAGCCGCCCCGGCACGCTCTGAGGCGTGCTGGCGGGCATGCCGAAACCCTCCAGGTTGACCAGGCGGCGGATGCGCTCGGGCCGCGCGCCGGCATACATCATTGCCACGTTGCCGCCCATGCTGTGGCCCACCAGGTCGACCGGCTGGCCGCCGGCCACCTGGTCGAGCAGCTGATCCAGGTCGGCCAGGTAGTCGACGAAGTGGTAGCAGTCGGTGCCCGCCGGGCGCGGCGTGCGCCCGAAACCGCGCCAGTCGGGCGCGACGATGGCGCGCCGCGCGAGAAACGCGTCGGAAAACGCGTCGACCACGAACTGCCAGGACGCGCCCACGTCCATCCAGCCGTGCAGCAGCACCAGCGGCGGCTGCGCCCCAGCGGCGGGCGCGCCCCAGCGGCGCACGTGGTAGTCGAGGTGGCGCACCGCCACGGTGGCGCTTTGGCTTGTGTGCAAACAGGTGTACATGAGGACGATTATTGGGCGGCGTGCGGATGGCCGCAGTCCTGGCCGCGACCAGCGGGTTTACCCGACGGGCGGCGCGCCCGCTGGCAGCGCGCCGGCGCCGGCGTCCGTACACTCGGGCGCATGATTGACATGACTTCTGTTTCACTGGGGCGCAGCGACTTGCGCGTCAGTCCCATCTGCCTGGGCACCATGACCTTCGGCGAGCAGGTCGGCGAGCCCGACGCCCACGCCATCCTGGATCGTGCGCTGGAGCGCGGCGTGAATTTCATCGACACGGCAGAGATGTACGCCGTGCCCGCGCGCGAGGCCACCTTCGGCGCCTCCGAATCCATCATCGGCCGCTGGCTCGGCCAGCGCCCCGGCATGCGCCAGCGCATCGTGCTGGCCAGCAAGGTGGCCGGCCCCTCGCGCAACATGCCGTGGATCCGGGGCGGCCAGGGCATGACGGCGGCCGACATCGTGGCCTCGTGCGAAGGGAGCCTGCGCCGGCTGCAGACCGACGTGATCGACCTCTACCAGATCCACTGGCCCGAGCGGCATGTGCCCGCATTCGGCAGCCTGTATTACGACCCGGCCAAGGAGACCAGCGCCACGCCGATTCTTGAGCAGCTGCAGGCGCTCGCCGGGCTGGTGAAGGCGGGCAAGGTGCGCTGCATCGGCCTGTCCAACGAGACGCCCTGGGGCGTGCACGAGTTCGTGCGCCTGGCCGAGCAGCATGGCCTGCCGCGCGTGGCGACGGTGCAGAACCCCTATTGCCTGCTCAACCGCAGCTGGGAGAACGCCATGGACGAGAGCTGCCATCGCCTGGGTGTCTCGCTGCTGGCCTATTCGCCGCTGGGCTACAGCCTGCTGACGGGCAAGTACGACCAACATGCGCCGCACGAGCCCGGCGCGCCGCAGGGTGGGCGCATCGCGCGCTACGAGTCGGTGCGCAAGCAGCGCTGGGGCCGCCCCGAGGCGCTGGCCGCTGCGCGCCGCTACAACCAGCTGGCGCGCGACCATGGCCTGACGCCGGTGCAGCTGGCGCTGGCGTTTTGCTATGGCAGCTGGCGCGTGGCCAGCACCATCTTCGGCGTGACCTCGCTTGCGCAGCTTGACGAAAACCTCGATGCCTGGGGCACGCAGCTCTCGCCGGAGCTGTTGGCCGCGATCGATGCTGTTCGCTGGGAGCTGCGCGACCCGGCGCAGTAATTTGAATCGAATACGCCTCGATTGCCTGATATTGATTCGGCCCTTTGAAGTAGCAATTTTTCGTCATTCCGGCGAAGG
>PGEI01000128.1 GCA_002894305.1 Comamonadaceae bacterium CD01 | reverse complement strand
GCCTTTGCGGGGCAACGGGCACTATGAAAAGATCGTAAACACGCTCTCAGAAGGTAATGACCTTGTCCGCCTCCAGCGTCCATTGCGCCAACTCGGGCAGCGTGCCGATCCCTACGCCGGCGATCAAAGGCAGATCTGCCAGGCCGCGCGCCAGCGCGCAGGTGCGGCACAGCTTGACGGGCACGCCCGCGGCGGCCAGTTGCTCGACCATGGTCTGCAGCGCGTTGCCCGCGCCGTCGCTCTGGTGGGGCAGGCCGCCCACGGTGGCGTCGGACATGAAGAACAGGCGCAGACGCGGCGCGTCGGCCTCGACCGCGTGCAGCGCCGTGGCCAGGCGCAGGGCCGACAGAAAGCGCTCGCTGCCGTGCGGCGCGGCGTGGACGATGAGGAGGATGTTTTGCATGAATGCGTCCTTGTGGGGTTTCATACGGTTTCGCATTCAAGCGCAGAACAAGGCGAACCAGCGCAGTTATACGTTTGAAGGCGAAACCGTTTCAGCGGCGGATCAGGTAGCGGATGGTTGGGCCATCCTGCTCGACCTGCAGCACCTCGTAGCCGTGGTTCTTGGCGTCGAGCGGGATGTTGTTGATCGACTGCGGGCAGTCCGAGACCACCTCCAGGATCTGGCCAGGCTGCAGCTGGGGCATGGCCTCCAGCGTGGCCACGGCCGGGTAGGGGCAGGGCTCGCCGACCATGTCCAGGCGAAAGTCGGGGGTGTATGCGGGGTTGCTGCTCATGGGAATATCTCCGGGAATGGGGTTGAGCGGGGGTGGTCAGGCCGCCTGTAGCGTCGCTGCCGCGCCGCGCGTCTTGCGCGTGAAAAAATGCCGCTCCCAGGCCAGCACCAGCAGCAGCGCAACCGCCAGCATCGCGTAGGTGACCAGCAGGCCGCCCTGCGGGCCCAGCGCCTGCAGCAGGTTGACCTTGTCGAAGTTCACTGCGATCACCGGCGCCAGGTCGTCCCAGGCCAGCGCCAGCAGCGTCGAGCCGATCACGTTGCCCAGGCCGACGATCCAGAAATGCACCTGGCCCTCGACGGCGCGGTACATCCAGCCCGTCTCGCAGCCGCCGGCCAGCACGATGCCAAAGCCGAACAGCAGCCCGCCGATGACCGCGTTGGGCCCGGCCCAGAACACCTTGGGCTCCATGCCCAGCTGCACATAGCTGAACACGCCGATGGTGCCCACCGCCATGCCGGCAATGATGGCCTTGGCCATCTGCGTGCGCCCGGTGATCCACAGGTCGCGGAACGCCGATGTGAAGCACACCTGGGCGCGCTCGATGATCAGCCCGAACGCCAGCCCGAACAGCGCGGCAAAACCGAGCTTGGGCATGTCGAAGGCCTTGGCCACGGCCCATGCTGCAAAGCCGAAGAACAGCACCATGCCGATGCGAAAACGCCGGCGCGCCTGCGCCGCGTGCTGGCTCAGCGGCTGCGCGCTCGACACCTTCTGCAGCTTCACGTGGATGCGGAAGATGGGCAGCAGGCTGACCTTGGCGCCCGCCAGCGAGCCGATGGCCGTGGCGATTGCGAAGAACCACGCGTGCAGCGAGAACTGCGGAATGCCGGTGAAGAAGGCCGCCAGGTTGCAGCCCATGGCCAGGCGTGCGCCAAAGCCGGCAATGATGCCGCCCACCAGCGCCTGGAACACGCGCTTGCGGTGCTGTGGCATGCGCAGCTTGACGTTGTTGGCCCACAGCGCGGCCGAGAAGCAGCCGACGAACATGCCGATGATCATCACGCCGTCGATACGCGTCAGCGGCGTGCCCTGCATGCCGATGATCTGGAAATAGCCCCAGTCCGACAGGTCGACGCCGAACCACTGCAGCACATGCCCGCCCCAGCGCGTGAACTCGCCGGTGACGGCCCAGAAGGTGCCGGTCAGGCCAAAGTAATAGGCGGAGAGCACGCCGGCCGCAATCACCGCGGGCACGGGCGACCAGAAGCGCACCAGGTACTGGTGCTTGAAGTCAAGCCAGTTCATCGTCAAGTCCTTGCCGCACGGGGGTGCGCGGCGTTTAAAGCCCAATGCCCTGCCAAGGCAGGGCGGGGGTGATTTGAAAACGCCCGTCCGAGTCGGTTGGCGCCGCTGTCGGCGGTGCCGTCCTCCCGCGAGGGGCGCGCTGATTATCGCGCTGGTGCGTGCGTTTCGCGCCGGCGTGGAGAGATGGTGCTCAATCCTTGGGCCTGAACCCGATGACCAGCGCCGGCGGCACGCGCCCGTCGACGTCGCGCGGCAGCGTCTCGGTCTTGTACAGCGCGCGCACCACGGCGTCGTCCCAGGCCTTGTTGCCGCTCGATTGCGTCAGGCGCACGCTGGTGATGGTGCCGTCGGGCGCGGCGCGCACCTCGACCTCGGCGCGCGGGTTGCCCGGGATCACGTCGGGATAGACGATGTTGGGCTTGACTTTGGCCGCCACCTTGCCGCCGTAGCTGCCCGACGGGCCGCTGGAGCGCTGCGCGTTGCCCGTGGCGTTCTCGCCTCCGGTGGCGCCGGCCAGGCCCTGGATGCGGCGCAGCTGCTCCTGGCGCAACTCCTCGGCGCGGCGCGCATCCGCCTCGGCCTTGCGCTTTTCCTCGGCCAGTTTCTTCTGCTTCTCTGCCTCGGCTTTTTTCTGCGCCTCGCGTTTTTCGCGCTCGGCCTTTTCCCGTTCCGCCTTTTCCTTCTCGGCTTTTTCCTTTTCGGCGCGGGCCTTCTCGGCTTTTTCACGCTCGGCTTTTTCCTTTTGCGCCTTCTCTTTCTCGGCCTTCTCGCGCTGCTCTTTCTCGCGCTGCAGCTGCTGCTCGCGCAGCTTCTTCTCCTGCTCCAGGCGTTCCTTTTGCTTTTGCAGCGCAATGTCGGCCTCGCGGTTGTCGGGCTCGGCCTGTGGCGGTGGTGGGGGAGGAGGGGCCTTGGCCGGCTCCGGCGGTGGCGGTTCAGGCTTGGGTTCGGGCGGAGGCTTGGGCGCGGGCGGCTGCACCGCGCGCGGCGCGGCCTGCTGGGGCACGGCAGACCACAGCTCGGCCTCGACGGCGGGCTGGTCGGCGCTGGTCTTCCAGCTCACGCCCCAGGTCAGCGCGGCAATCAGCACCAGGTGCGCCAGCGCAGCCAGCGCCACGGCGCGCGCGCGCCCGGGCGGGCGGGGCGGGGCAAACTGGTCGCGGTCGTCTTGGGCTTGAAGCGGCATGGGCGGTCTGGGCTGTGGCGTGCGGTCCGGCGCAGCCTGGGGTTTGTTCAGTTCGGTTCGGTTGTCAATTGGCGGCCTTGACCGCCAGCGCCACGCGGGCCACGCCCGCTTTTTGCAGCTCGGACATGGCCTGCATGACCTGGTCGTAGGAGACGTTCTTGTCGGCGCTGATCAGGATGGGCGTGTCCTCGGGCTGGTTCTTGAGCCAGCCGCTGGCGGTGGCGCCCAGTTGGCCGACGGCCACGGTGCGCTCGATGCCGTCAGCCTTGAAGACGACGCTGCCGCCCGGTTCGACGATGACGTCGGCGCGCACCTTGGGTACCTTGGCGCCCTTGCCGACCGAGGGCACGTTGACTGCGCTGGGCGTGAGCATGGGCGCGGTGACCATGAAGATGATGAGCAGCACCAGCATCACGTCGATGAAGGGCACCATGTTGATCTCGTTCATCGAGCGCCGGCGGCTGCCGCCGCGAGAGGCCATGACGGGCATGCGCTGCTCCTTCTCAATGCCCCGAGGGCGTGGCGCTGTGCGCGCCCAGGTTGCGCTGCAGGATGTTGGAGAACTCCTCGATGAAGGTCTCCTGGTGGATGGCCACGCGGTCGATGTCGCGCGCGAAGCGGTTGTAGGCAATCACCGCGGGAATGGCGGCAAACAGGCCGAGCGCGGTGGCCACCAGCGCCTCGGCAATGCCCGGGGCAACGGTGGCCAGCGTCACCTGCTCCATGCCGGCAAAGCCGGTGAAGGCGTGCATGATTCCCCACACGGTGCCGAACAGGCCGACGTAGGGGCTGACCGAGGCGACCGAGCCCAGGAAGGACAGGCTGGACTCGATCACGTCCATCTCGCGCTGAAAGCTCGCGCGCATCGCGCGGCGCGCGCCGTCGAGCAGCGTGGGTGCGTCCTGAATGCGCCGCTCGCGCAGCTTCTGGTACTCGCGCATGCCGCTGGCGAAGATGCGCTCCATCGGCCCGGCCACCTTGGCGTTCTGCGCGGCGCTGGCGTACAGGTCGTTCAGGCTGGTGCCGGACCAGAAGTCGCGCTCGAATGCGTCGTTGAGCGCATTCACGCGCTTGAGCGCCGCGAGCTTGCGAAAGATTGCCGCCCAGCTGGCCATCGAGACGGCGAACAGCAGCAGCATCACGAGTTGCACCACCCAGCTGGCGCCCAGCACCAGGTTCAGGATGGACAGGTCTTGGGAGTTCATTGGTGAGTCAGTTGTTGCAAGAGAGAGTCTGGAATGCGGGCCGGGCGCATGGTGGCGCCGTCGACCCAGCCCACGCGCACGCTGCCTTCGCACAGCAGCTCGTGGCCGGCCGCGCCGGTCATTTTGCGCAGCGCCTGCTGTTTGAAGCTAACGCTTGCGCGGCCACTTTCGTGGACAGCGGCGGTGATCAAAAGTTCATCGTCGAGCCGCGCCGGCGCCACGTAGCGCAGCTGCGCGTGGGTCACGACGAACATGCCGCCGGTGTGCTCGCGCAGCCGGTGCTGGTCGTGGCCCAGCGCGCGCAGCCATTCGGTCCGCGCGCGCTCGAAGAATTTCAGGTAGTTGGCGTAGAAGACGATGCCGCCGGCGTCGGTGTCCTCCCAGTACACGCGTACCGGCCATTCAAAGCTCATGGTCGGGCTCCGTGGCGGCGGTGGGCCGCGATCGCGGCGAGGGCGCCGCTCCTACAGGGGTGGGCGCGGGGGTAGGAGGCCAGCCCTCTGGCCGATGGGGCATGCACAGACATCAGCCGATCAGCCGCTGCAGGCGCTCGACGGCCTCTTGCAGCTGGGCCATGGAGTTGGCCGTGGAGAAGCGCACGTGGCGCGCGGTGTCGGCGCTGCCGAAGTCGTGCCCGGGCGTGATCGCCAGGTGGGCGCGGTGCATCAGCTCGTAGGCAAAGTCCCAGCTGCCGTCCACACCCAGGCGCTCGGCGGCAGCGCTGCAGTCGGCCCAGGCGTAGAAGGCGCCGTCGGGCATGACCGGCACGCTCAATCCCAGGCGGTTCAGCTCGGGAATGAAGTAGTCGCGCCGCGCCTTGAACTCGGCGCGGCGGCGTTCGTACTCGGCAATGCTGCCCGGCGCAAAACAGGCCAGCGCCGCGTGCTGGGCAATGGTCGACGCGCAGATGAACAGGTTTTGCGCCATGCGCTCGACCACCGGCACCATGGCGTCGGGCACCACCATCCAGCCCAGGCGCCAGCCGGTCATGTTGAAGTATTTGCTGAAGCTGTTGATGCTGATCACGTCCTCGCCCAGCGCCAGCGCCGTGTGGCCGAACTGCTCCTCGTACGACAGGCCCAGGTAGATCTCGTCGATGAGGGTCAGGCCGCCCCTGGCGCGCACCACGTCGACGATGCGGCGCAGTTCATCGGGCGCGATCGACGTGCCCGTGGGGTTGGAGGGCGACGCCAGCAAGACGCCGCGCGTCTTCGCGCCCCAGGCCGCCTGCACCTTGTCGGCGCTGAGCTGAAAGCGCTCCTCGCCCGTGGTCGGGATGAGCACCGCCGTGCCCTCGGCCGCGCTGACGAAGTGGCGGTTGCACGGGTAGCTGGGGTCGGGCATCAGGATCTCGTCGCCGCGGTCGATCAGCGCCAGGCAGGCCAGCTGCAGCGCCGCCGACGCGCCGGCCGTCACGACGATGCGCCGCGCCGGCACGTCGACGCCAAAGCGCTGCGCGTACCAGCCGCTGATCGCCTCGCGCAGCGCCTCGAGCCCCAGCGCGTTGGTGTACTGCGTCTGGCCTGCGCGCAGCGCGCGCTCGGCGGCTTCAAGCACCAGCGGCGGCGCGGTGAAGTCGGGCTCGCCGATGTTGAGAAAAATCATAGGGTCGCGCGTGGCGGCCACCGACCGCGCGAGCTCCTGGGCGGCCTTGGCCACCTCCATCACGTAAAAGGGTTCGATGCGCTGTGCGCGGCTGGAAAACTGCAGTGTCATGGCAATCGCGGGCAGCGACCGGCGGCATGCACGTCCGCGGCCGCTGAATGGTTCAGGAAATCACGGCGCGATGCGGCCGGCCGCGCGATCGGCCTCGACCTCGGGGCCGCGCAGCTGCGGCGCCAGCGCGCCCAGCACGCCGTTGACGTATTTGTGCCCGTCGGTGCCGCCAAACTCCTTGGCCAGCTCGATGCACTCGTTGATCACGACGCGCCAGGGCACGTCCGGGCAGTGCTGGAACTCGTACACGCCCATCCACATCACCGCATGCTCGATGGGCGAGATCTCGGCCAGCGGCCGATCCAGGCGCGGGGTGATCATCGCGTCCATCTGCGCGCCGGTCTCGATGCAGCCGTGCAGGAGCGCGTCGTAATGCACCGCGTCGGCCTTGTGAAAACCCGACAGGTCACGCGTGAACAGGTCGATGTCGCTGGCAGCATTGCCGCCCACCAGGTGCTGGTACAGCCCCTGCAGCGCAAATTCGCGCGCCCGCGTGCGCGGCGACTTGGCCGACGCCTTGCGCGCGCCGGTGCTGGTGCGCCCCGGCTGCGCCGCGTGGCCCGCTCCATGGGCAGCGCCTTGGTGTTCGCTCATTCCAGCGTCTCCAGCAGGCGCGCCATCTCGACGGCCACATAGGCCGCGTCGCGCCCCTTCTCGCTCTGGCGCGCCACGGCCTGCTCAAGGTCTTCGGTCGTCAAGATCGCGTTGGCCACCGGCAGGCGGTAGTCCAGCGCCACGCGCGACACGCCCGCGCCCGACTCGTTGGCCACCAGCTCGAAGTGGTAGGTCTCGCCACGGATGATGCAGCCCAGCGCGATCAGCGCGTCGTAGGCGTCGCGCTCGGCCAGCGCCTGCAGCGCGCTGGGCACCTCCAGCGCGCCAGGCACCAGCAGGTGGGTGATGTCCTCGTCGCGCACGCCCAGATCCTGCAGCGCGTCGCGGCAGGCCTGCGCCAGCGCGCCGGTGATGTTCTCGTTGAAGCGCGCCTGGACGATGCCGATGCGCAGGCCTTTGCCGTCAAGCGGGCCGGCCGAGCCCTTGTCTGCATGAAGCATCGATTCACTCCTTGGGGATGTAGCCCGTGATTTCCAGTCCGTAACCCACCATGCTGGGCAGGCGCCGCGGCTGGCCCAGCAGCTGCATGCGCGCCACGCCCAGCTCGCGCAGGATCTGCGCGCCAATGCCGTAGGTGCGCAAGTCCATGCGCCCGCGCTCGGGCGCCTGCGCCGCGCGCGCCGTGCCTTCGAACTGGGCCAGCAGCTGCGCGGCCGACTCGCCCGCGTTCAGCAGCACGGCCACGCCGCGGCCCTGCTCGCCGATGAAGCGCAGGCTCTCGTCCAGGCTCCACGAGTGCATCGAGCGGCCCACCTCCAGCAGATCGAGCACCGACAGCGGCTCATGCACGCGCACCGGCACGCTGTCGTCCGTGGACCACTGGCCGCACACCAGCGCCAGATGCACGCCATCGCTCGTCGTGTCGCTGAACGCATGCGCGGTGAACGGCCCCCAGGGCGTGCCCAGCGTGCGCGTGCCGACGCGGCGCACCAGCGACTCGGTGCGGCTGCGGTACTCGATCAGGTCGGCAATCGTGCCGATCTTCAGCCCGTGCTCTGCGGCAAACAGCTGCAGGTCGGGCAGGCGCGCCATCGTGCCGTCGTCCTTCATCACCTCGCAGATCACCGCCGTGGGGCTCAGGCCCGCCAGCGCGGCCAGGTCGCAGCCGGCCTCGGTGTGGCCGGCGCGCATCAGCACGCCGCCGTCGACGGCCTGCAGCGGAAAGATGTGGCCCGGCTGCACCAGGTCGCCCGCCTGGGCATTGGGGGCGACCGCCGCCTGCACGGTACGCGCGCGGTCGGCGGCGGAAATGCCGGTGGTCACGCCCTCGGCCGCCTCGATCGACACGGTGAACGCCGTGCCCATCTTGGTGCCGTTGCGCTCGACCATCGGCGGCAGGTGCAGGCGCTCGCAGCGCTCGCGCGTCAGCGTCAGGCAGATCAGCCCGCGGCCAAAGCGCGCCATGAAGTTGATCGCCTCGGGCGTCACGTGGTCGGCCGCGAGGATCAGGTCGCCCTCGTTCTCGCGGTCTTCCTCGTCGACCAGAATGACCATGCGCCCGGCGGCGATCTCGGCGACGATGTCCTTGACGGGCGAGATGGGAACGGGCTGGGTGGGGGTGTCCATGTGGGAAGTCTCGAAAGTTGGCGTGGCCTGGCGCTGGCCCCTGGCCCAGCGCCGCGCCATGGCGGTGGGCGGCTGCCGGCTCAAGGGGCGCTCGCATCAAAACCGGGCATTTTAGACGCTTGCCCACGCGCCAGCGGCCTGCGCCGGTCTTTGACGGGTAAGGGCCTCGTAGGAGCGGCGCCCTCGCCGCGACCAGTGCCGGCGAGACGCCGGCGCTCCCTGCCATCGGCCAGAGGGCTGGCCTCCTACAACCCGCTTCAAACCTCGCGCCCCGTAGGAGCAGCGCCCTCGCCGCGATCCCCGCCCGATCAGCGCTCAGGGGCTGGCGCCCCGTCAATCCCCGCCTGCACCAGCGCCTTCAACTGTGGGCGCGCAATCGGATGCCCCAGCGCCAGCCAGGTGAGGGCCTGCGCGTTTTGCTGCGCGACATCCTCCCCCCCCCCCCCCCCCCCCCCCCCCCCCCCCCCCCCCCCC
>PGEI01000127.1 GCA_002894305.1 Comamonadaceae bacterium CD01 | reverse complement strand
CAAACGTCATGGTTCTAACCTTTCATTCCAGCCGACCGCCTTCGGCGTCGGCTGAATTCGTGGCGTTAGAGCACCTAATTTACGACATTTTTTCAAAAACATACCCATCAAGAGATATTTCAGATGTTTTCTTATCGCGACTCGGCACGAAAAATTATGTACACAGGAAATCCAATAAACATGAAGACCTCTGTCGCCAATGGCGACGCGGTCACGCTAAAGAGAAAAAATATAGATGTATATGTGATAAACATCCAATCTCTTGGCAATAGAAAATATTCAGGAACAATCCATGGCTTTGAGCCGCCGCACCTAACGAATTTGGAAGAACTTAGTTTGAATAATCTCGTAGAATTCGACGAAGGTCAAATATTTTCGTGTAGCAGCCATTAATGCATGCAGATCAATTACACTCACGACAATTAATTTTGACATATAAAATCTATGTTTCATAAAATTTTCTTTGCATTGATAATTCCTGTTGCACTTAGCGGATGTGCCAGCGGCTACAGTCAATTCTACAAACCAGCAAATGGAATAACACCAGAATTTATTGCCCAGATGCGTGCAGCGCCTCCACCGAGCACACCACTCGTCGAGAGAATACCTCCAATCGATGGAGCTGATGCTACAGATGCATATTCAAAACGAGGATACACCCTAATAGGAAGTGCAGAATTTACTAGCAGCAGAGCAGACTCAGAAAATTCTGCAATTGAGCAAGGCAAGGCTGTCGGCGCCGATCTTGTTGTAATTCTTAACCCCCAATATGCAGGATCTGAATCATCTGTAGTTCCGATTACAACACCGACAACAACAACGACATATTCAACTGGTTCTGCCACAGCCTATGGAAAGGGAGGATCGGTGACGGCATATGGCAGTGGAGCCAGCACTACCTACGGAACGTCGACCAACTATATCCCTATCACCATACATAAAACAAACTATGGTGCAGGTTATTTCATAAAACAAAAAACAATAATTGGCGCGCAATTTAGAGATCTGGATGATAGCGAGCGAAAGAAATTTCAAACAAATAAGGGGGTTGTCATTCGTTTAGTCGTTGATGAATCGCCCGCATTCAAAGCCGATCTCTTGCCAGGCGATATTTTAAATTCAATAGACGGCATCCCAATATTAAATTCCAACCAATTCTCCAGGCTAATTTCAGAACGCAAAGGAAACGAAATAACAATTCAACTTCTTCGTGATGGAAAGAATATTAATGCGCCTGTTAAATTAAATCCGTAGTAATTTCACCAAAATTCTCATCTTAATATATTTCTAACCATTCGTCGCAGCCGACCGCCTACGGCGGCGGCTGAACTCAGCCGTTAGATAGTTCAAACCAAAAAATTTCACAATTTTAATCCATGAAACACCTTATTACATTTCTGGTATTTATGCAATTTAATATTGCATTCGCTCAAAATTTAGCGCAACCAACGCCTGATGCCATAATTTCACTATCAATGATACGCGTATGCATAGTTGATAGAGATTCAAAACAATGTGAGATGCTCCAAGTTGTTTTTAATAGGCAACGCGATGTTGATAGCGGCGAACAGTCAGAAATAGAACCAGAAATTACAAGTGAGACAAGGAAAGCTTTAATAGAAATGAAAGCGGAAAGAAAAAATTTAATGGAAACCATGGAGTTTGAGAACAAGATAAAACTTAGCAGAATGTACAGAGCGCTTGATCAAGCAGTAGAAAATATTTGCAAAGTTAAACCAAACTCCAATTCATGCGATCACTTGCTTGCAGCATTTATCAATCAAACAAAAATAGAACTAGGAGAATCACTCAACCCGCCTGCCGAAATACCAACAAATGTAAAAAAAGATCTTCGAAAATTCATCTTAAAAAAACAGCCAAATCTCAATGAATCATCTCAAATTATCATGGAGGCCATGATGTTATGGGAACTCAGAGGATCAAATAATTAAAATTTGTATGATAATGGATAATATATGAAATACTTAGTAAAATATCAATACACGAATTTAGATGCGCCATCTGATGTTGAGTTTGAAATTGAAACAACTGAAATACCCGACATTACAAATAAATATTTTATTGATGCAGCAAGAAAAGACTCTGTGAAAAATATCAAAAGTGGATTATTTTCAATAAAACTCACCTCGATTAAACTAATTTCAGAAAAATAAGACCATTTTATTGAAGTACATTGACCCTGTAACTATAAACGCTTGCAAAACAAAGTAATATTTTTCAATTAGTTGTCTAAGTATTTTTTAGATCTAACTATTCGTCGCAGCCGACCGCCTACGGCGTCGGCTGAACTCAGGGCGTTAGACATCTTGAAAAGCCTGGTGAACGTCACTGTGTCCTGCGCTGATTACGACGAGATTCTTCCTTCCCAATGGGCCCATAGCTCCGTCGAGCACCCGTGTCCAAAATGCAGCTCCATTCGCAAAAAAATCCAAATGGAAGTTGCTGATTGCGTCGGCATAGAGGTGCGCGGCAATATGCGGGCGAGATTGAAAGACCCCAATTTTTCATCACGAAAGAATCTGTGCGTCGAGGTCATTGCTGGCGATGATCTTCGGAAGTCTGATGGAAGGTGGATGAAAAAGGAGCGGGTAGTCGACAAAGAACGTGACTAACCGGCCCTCCGCGGTACTCATCGCAATAGATGACGAAGCGTTTTTGCGGATCAACTGCAAGGCATCGTTCAATCTGCAGGTAAACACTGGCAGGCTGACCTGCTGCCCAGCATCGGCCATATTCCATTGACCTCGGAGGCCGAGGCACTCAATGCGGCTGTGCGTCTGCAAACTTGATATCGCAGGGGCTAATATTCCGTCCACGGCTGGCCGTGGCAGCGGCTGGATTCAGGGTGCGAGGCTTCAGGAGCGGTTGATGTCCATCTCAAGCGGCTGGTTTTTTTGGGCGGTGTTGTCGGCCTGTTTTGCTGCGCTGACGGCGATCTTCGCCAAGGTTGGCATCGAGGGCATCGACTCGGACTTTGCCACGCTGTTTCGCACCGTCATCATCGTTTTCGTCCTGGCCGCGTTCGTTGCCTACACCGGCAAGTGGAGCGATCCGCGCGCGCTTTCTTCGCGGAATTTGCTGTTTCTTTCGTTGTCGGCACTGGCCACCGGCGCCTCTTGGGTGTGCTACTTTCGGGCGCTGCAGGCCGGCGACGCTTCCAAGGTGGCGCCGGTCGATAAATTCAGTCTGGTGCTTGTCGCGGTGTTCGCGTATGCGTTTCTGGGCGAGCGGCCGTCTGTGCGCGATTGGTTGGGTATTGGTCTGGTTGCCAGCGGCGTTCTGGTTCTGGCGCTCAAGCGCTGACCGGGTGTTCCACCGTTTGCGCACACCGCTACGAGTTGCACGGCGCAGGCGAATTTTCCGTTTTCCATATCACGGCGCTCACCCGCAAGGCGCCACAGGTCTTCCATACCGAAACACCCGTGTTCCACCTCCAAACCCTAGAACTCGTCCACTGGGACTACTGCCAGCGCGTCTCCCTGCCGCTGGATGCTTCCATCATCACCATCGCCGGGCCCAATGGCTCGGGCAAGACGACGCTGCTCGACGGCATGCGCACGTTGCTGGGGCTGCGCTGCTCCAGCCCGCGCGACTGGCGCACCTATGCGCGGCATGCGGGCGCGCAGACCGCGTGGCTGCGCGCGGTGGTGGACAACCGTCCGCAAGGGCGGCAGACCTCCAGCCGGCCGTTTGCGCGCCGCCTGCTCTATGGCGACCAGGTGACGCTGGTGTGCCGCATCGACAAGAACGGCGGCGACTGGCAGCGGCGCTATTGCCTGCTCGAAGGCGACGTGCCCATCGAGCAGTTGGCGGACATGGCCGACAAGGATCTGGGCTTCATGGGCGTAGAGGCCTGGGGCCGGGTGCTGGCGGCGGCCGGGCTGTCGCCGGCGATTGCGCGCGTGCTGTCGCTGGAGCAGGGGCAGACCGACCGCCTGTGCGAATTCAGCCCGCGTGAGCTGCTGCGCCTGGTTTTTGACGTGTTTGGCGACCAGCAGGTGCTGGACGCCTACGACCAGGCGCGCGAGCACCAGCAGCAGCTGGCCGCCGAGATGGCGCAGGCCGGGCATGAGCTTGACCACAGCCGCGCCCAACTGGCCGAGCTGCAGCACCGGGTGACCAGCTACAAGACCTGGCAACTCAAGTGCGCCGAGCGCGAGCGCCTGGCCACCGAGGTGCTGCCGGTGCTCGACTGGTGGGGCCAGCGCCAGCAGCTGGCGCAGCACGCGCGCGATCTGCGCCGCCAGAAGGCCCAGCACCGCGTGCAGCTGGCCGAGCAGGCGGTGCAGAACAAGCGCCTGCTGCATCTGCTGGATGAAGCCGCCCGCGCCGAGCAGCAGGCCGACGCGCTGCTGACCGAGCGCGACCAGGCGCGCGCGCAGCTCGACGAAGCGCAGCGCCACGAAGCGCCGCTGGAGCAGCTGGGCCGGCGCGAGCAGGAGCTGCTGGCGCTGGTCGACAAGGGTAGCGACGCCGACGCACTGCAGGCCCACCTGGCGCAGCTGCAGGCGCGCGCCGAAGAGCTGCAGGACGCGCACGGTGCGCTGCAGCCAAAACGCAAGGCAGTGTCCGAGCAGCTGGCCCAGCTCGACGGCCAGCGCCTGCCGCCCGCGCCGTCCGAGGTACAGCAGATGCGCCGCGCGCTCACTGCTCAGGGCATGGGCCACCGCTTCGTCGCCGAGGTGGTCGAGGTGCGCGACGAGCGCTGGCGCGCCGCCATCGAAGGCGTGCTGCGTGGCCAGCGCTGGGTGGCGCTGCTCGACAAGGAATCCGACCTGGCCGAGGCCTGGGAGATTGGCGAGCGCCAGCGCTACCGCCACTACATCGTCGGCCCGGGCGAGGCGGCCATCAAGGGCGAGGCCGGCACGCTGGCCGCGCATGTCCAGTTCACCGCGCCGGTGCCGCGCTGGCTGGTTCAGCAGCTGCAGCAGCTGCGCTGCGTCGACGGCCCGCAGGAGGGCAAGCGCCTGGGCGGGCAGTGGATCACGCCGCAGGCCTATATGCACGACGGGCGCGGCGCGCGCTCGGTGTGGGTCGAGCCGCAGCACTACCAGTTCGGCGCCGCGGCGGTGCACTCGCGCCGCCAGGCGCTGGAGCGTGAGCTGGCCGCGCTGGACGCGCAGTTGGCGCCGCTGCAGCAGGAGCTGCTGGCGCTCAAGCGCCAGGTAACCGACACGCGCCGCGCGCTGGAGGGCCACAGCGCCGCCGAGGAGCTGGCGCGGCGCAGCGACGAATTTGCCCAGGCGCGCGTGCAGCTGCCCGCCGCAAAACAGGCGCGCGTGGCCGCCGCCACCCGCTGGCAGCAGCTGGAGCAGGACGCCACGCGTGCCCACGACCGCCACCGCGCCTTTACCGACGAGCACAAGCGCCTGGAGGCGCAGCTGACGCGCCAGCGCAGCGACAGCGAGCGTGCCGCGCAGGACTGGAGCGCGCGCCGGCGCCAGCACCTGGACGCGCGCGGGCGCAGCCAGGCGCAGCGCGCGCAGTTTCCGCCGCGCTGGATCGCGCCGGAGCAAATCGCCCAGCTGGTCGGCACCTACGACAACGCCAAGCAGGCCGAGCTGCGCCTGCAGGCCGTCGAGCAGGAGCTGGCCCAGGGCCAGTGGGAGCAGGACGCGACCGTCGAGGAGCGCCACCGCCGCATGGACGTGACGGTGCGCGAGCAGGCCGCCAGCCTGCAGGATCATCAGGCGAAGAACGCCCAGGCGCAGACGGCCGTGCTGAACGCGCGCGAGAGCTATATCGAGGTGCTGCGCTCCACCGTGCGCCGCTACCGGCGCAACATCCAGGAGCTGGGGCAGCTTGCCGGCGTCGAGGTGGCGGCCGACTTGCCGCTGCTGGACAACGACGACCACGTGCTGGCGCAGGCCGGGCTCAAGGTGCACTTCGCCTTCGACGGCAAGGGCCAGATCGGCCTGAACGACGGCGAGGCCTCGGGTGGCCAGCAGGTCATCAAGTCGCTGATCCTGTTGGTGGCGCTGCTCAAGGACGAGGAAAGCGGCTCGGGAGGCTTCGTCTTCATCGACGAGCCCTTCGCCCACCTGGACGTGCGCAACATCCAGCTCGTCGGCCACTTCCTGCGCAGCACGCGTGCGCAGTACGTGCTCACCACGCCGATCACGCACAACCTGGAGGTGTTCGAGCCGGCCGAGATCACGCTGGTCACCGCCAAGAAGCCGCGCGGCGCGCGCTGGGCGCCGCCGATCGCAGTGGCCAAGCGCCGCGGCGTGCCCGAGCTGGCGCCGCTCACCGCCTGAGCGATGGGCACGTTGCGCGCCGAGACGACGGGACGCGGGCGTCGCACGCGCTGTGGCCCGCCGTTTTCCGCGCTGCCTGCTCTGCGCCCGGCACAGGCCGCGCTGCTGCGCGACTGGCTGCGCGGCCACGCGGCCGAGCGCCGGTGGCAGACGCTGCTGGACCAGGCCGGCGCCGAGCGGCTGGAGCTGGCCGACGAACTGCTGACCCTGCTGCTGGCCTGCGGCGCGCTGCAGACCCGCGAGCGCTTCGTCCACGCGCAGTGGCGCGTCGAGCGCGTGGTGTGGGCCGACCTGGCTGCGCTGCAGCAGGCTCTGGGCCTGGCCACCCGGCAGGAGCAAAGCGACCAGCGCGACGCGCTGGCCGCGCGGCTCAAGACCCTGGCGCAGCAGGTGCCGTGGTTGGCGTCGGCCGCGCGCCATTGCCTGGATGCGCGCGTGAGCGACGCCACGCGCCAGGCGCGCCTGGACCTGCTGCTGGCCCTCGCGCGCTGGCACGAAGAGCAATGCTTTGGCCTGCAGCGCGACTTTGCCCAGTTTGCGCGCGGCCACACCAAGGCCATCAGCGCCGGCGAATGGGACTGGCTGGCCCAGCATGTGGCGCTGCAGGAGCTGGGCATTGCGCGCTTTGCGCCGCTCTTGTGGCTGGGCGGCACGCTCACGCTGGGCACTGCGTGCGGGCGCATCGACGTGGCCGCCGCCGGCCTGTGCGGCCTGCCGGCGGCGCTGCTGGCGGCGCCCGTGCAAGTGCAGGCGCCGCAGGGCTACTGGCTGATCGAGAACCGCGCCAGCTTCGAGCGCCAGGCGCTGGCTGCCGCGCCCGGCACCTGCGTGGTCTGGCTGCCTGGCCAGCCGCCCACCAGCTGGCGCCAGGCCATGGCCTGGCTGATTGCCGCGGCGCCCGCGCCCGCGCGCATCAGCTGCGACCCCGACCCCGCGGGCGTGGCGATTGCCCTGACCGCCGGCGCGCTGTGGGACGCCGCCGGCCTGCCCTGGCAGCCGCACGCCATGGAGGCCGCCGCCTGGCGGCAGGCGCCGCAGCTGCCGCTCACCGCGCACGACCGCGACTGGCTTGCCCGCCTGCTGGCGCGCACCGACCTGCCCGCGCCGCTGCGCGCGCTGTGCCTGGCGCTGGAGCAGGGCGGCCACAAGGCCGAGCAGGAGGCCTGGCTGTAGCGGGCGGCGGCTGCCGCCATGTGCCGGGTGGAGGGCGGCCCTGGGCGCATCGCGGCGAGGGCGCCGCTCCTGCGAGACGCGCGCAAGGTGTTGGGATGTATCGGAGGCCAGCCCCTGGCCGATGGGGATGTCACTCCCGCCCGCGCCACACGGCCTGGGCGCCGCCCTGGGCGAGCTGCTGCAGCACCTGCCGTGTGTGCTCGCCCGGTGCGCACTGCGCCTGCACGGGGTAGGCTGCGTCGTCAAAGCGCGGCGCGGGCACGGCCTGCAGGCAGCCTTCTGCTTCGCTGTACACGCCGCGCGCAGCCATGTGCGGGTGGTGGGCGGCCTCGGCCGGGCTGAGCACTGCGCCAAAGCAGGCATCGGTCGGCTCCAGCAGCGCCTGCCAGTGCGCGCGCGGCTGGCTGGCAAACAGTGCGGCCAGGCGCCCGCGCCGGCGCGGCCAGGCGGCGGCGTCCCACTGCGGGCCGGCAAAGTCGGCGTCGTCCTGCAGGCCCAGGGTCTGCAGCAGCAGCGCATAGAACTGTGGCTCCAGCGCGCCGATGGTGATGTGGTGGCCGTCGGCGCAGGTGTAGGTGTCGTAGAACGGCGCGCTGTCGTGCACGTTGCGCCCGCGCTTGTCGGTGACCAGCCCGCGCTGGCGCGCGCTGAGCATCAGGTTGAGCATGTGCGCCGCGCCGTCGACGATGGCGGCGTCCACCACCGTGCCGCGGCCCGTGGCGCGCGCCTGCACGATGCCGGCCAGCAGCCCGGTCATCAAATACATGGCGCCGCCGCCGATGTCGCCCAGTACGGCAAAGGGCGAGACCGGCCGCGCGCCGGCCGGGCTGCAGCCCCACAGCGCGCCGGCCACGGCGGCGTAGTTGGCGTCGTGGCCGGCGCGCGGCGCCAGCGGCCCGTCCTGGCCCCAGCCGGTCATGCGGCCGTAGACCAGGCGCGGGTTGACCGCGTGGCAGGCTTGCGGCCCCAGGCCCAGGCGCTCCATCACGCCAGGGCGCATGCCTTCGATCAGCACGTCGGCGTCCTGCACCAGCTGCAGCACCAGCGCACGCCCGGCCTCGGTCTTCAGGTCGGCGAACACCGAGCGCTTGCCGCGGTTCAGCAGCTGGCCGGTGGGCGCATGGGCTTTTTCCTCGCGGACGATGGAAATCACGTCCGCGCCCAGATCCGCCAGATGCATGGCACAGAACGGCCCCGGCCCCAGGCCGCCGATCTCCAGCACGCGCACGCTGTCCAAAACCTTCATGGTGTCTCCTTGTCTTGCAATGCGCCAAAGAATAAGGCCCCGTGCGGGGCCTTGGTGTCTCGCATGCATGAAGGGGGGCTTTATTGCTCCGGCCTTGTGATGTTTGAACTCGTCATCCCGGCGAAGGC
>PGEI01000126.1 GCA_002894305.1 Comamonadaceae bacterium CD01 | reverse complement strand
TGTCGCCCACGATCCAGCGCACGGTATCGCCGGCGGCCACCGTCACCAGTTCCTCGCCCGGCTGGAGCGAAACGACGGTCACGCGGCCCACGGCCGCATAGACCTGATACAGCGCGCCATCGGTGAAGGGCCACACCTGAATCGCGTTGACGTAGCCCTCGCGCGTGGGCGCGACGCGGGCCTCGGCATTGGCGCGCGAGACGCGCACCGTCTCGTCGGCCGGCTCCGGCGTGGGCTTGGCGTCCTCGGCTTCGGGCAATGGCTTCAACTGCGCCGGCATCGGCAGCACCTCGGGCACGGCCACCACCTCCACCGGCGCGGGCGGTTCGGGCAGCGGCTGGGCCTGCACCGGCTCATCGAGCGAGATGGTCGGCGGTGGCTTGCCCTGCGTGGCGCAGCCCGCCAGGGCAAGCAAGATCACCGGCAAGGCGGATTTACGGAAAAGATCATTCATGGCTTGGCTCCTTCGGAAGAATCCAGTTCGCGGCTCCACGACAGGCCGTTGACGTAGATGCCCAGGGGGTTCTTGCGCAGGCGTTCTTCGGTGCGCGGCGGCTGGAGCACGATGGACACCACGGCCGTCCACCGCTCCAAGCCCGCCGCGGCGCCGTTGACGTAGCGGCGTTCCGTCCAGCGCACGTTGAAAGACGTGTCGCTGGCGCGCACGACGCTGGTGATCTGCACCGTCACCGACTCCTTGCCGATGCGCGCGAACGGGTCGTTGACCCGTGCGTAGTCGTTGAGCACGGCCGCGCCCTTGTCGGTCGTGTAGTCGTAGGCGTCCAGCCAGTTCTGGCGGACGACGATGGGGTCGATGGACAGCGAGCGCACCAGCGTCACGAAGCGCGCGATGTGGTGCGCGGTCTGCGCATCGTTGGGCCGGTATGGCGTGGCGGCTTCGCCCACGGCGCGTACCTGGCCCGTGTTGTCCACCTCCACGACGTAGGGCGTCACGATGGATTGCGCCGAGCGCCACACCAAGCCGCCGGCCATCAGCAGTGCAAGCGTCAGGCAGCCGAAGGCCATCAGGCGCCAGTTCTTCGCCTGGACGCGCGGCGAGCCGATGCGCTTGTCCCACACCTGGCCGGCAGCTTGGTACGGCGTGGCAGGCTGCGGCGTGTCGGCGTAGCGCACCTGCGGTTTCTTGAATCGCATGGTCAGTTCTCCTTATGAATCGGAATCGCGCAGGCTCGGCCCCTGGCCGGAGCCGCCGCCATCGCCACCGCGCAGCGCGTGGGCGGTGGTGGTCGCGGCGTGGGTGAGTTGCTGGCGGCGATGCAGGCGCTTGGCCCAAGCGGGCTGTTCCTGTGTCTGCGCCGTAGCGGCGCCGGATGCGGCCTCGCCTGCGGCACCCTGACCGGATGCCGCACCCGCGCCGCCATCGGCAGCAGCGCCATTCCAGCCAGCGCGGAAGGGAGCGGCCATGCGTTGCCCGGCAGCGGAAGCGCGGGATGCAGCACCTCGCCCGGCTGCCTGCGCGCCGGTCTTGGCGACGTTGCCCAGGCCCGCCATCGCGCCCTTTGCGCCGCCGCCAGCGGCGGCGGAACCGGCCTGGAACGCCGACTTCGCACTGCTGGCCGCCGACGTGGCGGCGCGCGCACCGCTACCGGCCAGCTTGGCGGCAGCCGGGGCCATGCGCGCACCAGCAGCCACGGCGCCACCCACGCCCGTCGCGGCGGCGCCGATGGCGACGGCCGTGCCGGCAGCGCCGACAGCAGCACCGGCCATTGCGCCAGCGCCGAGCTGCGGCGCACCGGAGACGAGGCCCGTGGCGATGCCAGGGCCGAAAATCCCGAGCGCCAGCAAGGTGAGCGAGGCCAGCATGATGACCAGCGCGTGGTCAATAGACGGCTCGGCGGGATGGACTTGGAACTGAGCGAACAAGCCCGAGCCGATACCGACGATCACGGCCAGCACCAGAACCTTGACGCCGGAGGCCACCACGTTGCCCAAGACCTTTTCGGCGAGGAACGCGGTCTTGTTCCAGAGCGCGAATGGCACCAGCACGAATCCGGCGAGCGTGGTCAGCTTGAACTCGATCAGCGTGATGAACAGTTGGATCGCCAGCACGAAGAAGCACAAGACCACGACCAGCCACGCGAGGAACATCACCACGATGGGGTCGAGGTTCACGAACACTTCGGGAAAGCCCGCCATCTCGCCGATCTGCTCCAGAATCGGCGCCCCGGCGTCGATGCCGGTTTTCGCCAGCCGGCCCGGCTGCAAGAAGTTCTCCATCGTGATGGCCGAGCCGGTGGCGGTGATGCCCAATCCCGCAAACGAGCGGAACACGATGCTGGCCAGCCAGTTGAAGTTATTGATGATGTAGGCGAAGGCACCGACGTAGAGCACCTTGCGCAGCAGCTTGGCGATCACGTCCTCGCCCTGGCCGGTGGCGTGGCTCATGGCCCAATACAGGCCGGCGATCGTCATGTCGATGACGATCAGCGTGGCCGTGAGGAACGCCACTTCGCCCCGCAGCAGCCCGAAACCCGAGTCGATATAAGCGGCAAAGGTGTTGAGGAACTGGTCGATGATGGTCACGTCATTCATGGCGTGTCCTCCGGTTCGGCGGGATCGGCCGGCGCCATGCCATCGGCCGGCTCCTCGAAGCTCGGCGGGATCGGCGGCAGGTCGGCCAGCGTCTGGTATTCATCCGGCCCGGCCTGGCCGGAGAAGAAACGCCGCCGGAAGGCTTCGGCGGCGGCGCGGCAAGCGTCCTCGCCCGTGGCCTGCCGGTCGGCCGCGCATTGCGCGCGCAATGCCTTCAGCCGCACGGGATCGGCGGCCAAGGCATCGGCAAGGTCGTCGGCCGGCTGCTCGCCGCAAGCGGCCAGCAGCACGACACCAAGGGCGAGGACGCATCGCATGGCGGCCTCCCGTCAGTTGCCGTAGAAGTTCACGGACTGCGGCGTGTACGGCGTGCCGTCGCCGAGGAAGCGCCGCCGCACCTCGCGGGCGCGCTCCGTGGCTGCCGCCTGCCGCGCCAGCTCCAGCGATGCCGCCCGGTCTTGCGTGATCTGGAGTCGCTGCGACTGGATCGACTGCTTGGCCTGCAAGGCCAGCAATTGATTCATGGCCTGCATCGCCTGCAACGCACCTTCGGCCGACTGGCTCTTGCCCACAAGATCGGCCAGCACGCTTTCGTCTTCGCCCAGGTTCTGCGACACCTGCGCCTGCATCTGCATGGTGGTCTGCAAGCCGTTGAGCGTGTTCCGCCAACGCTCCTGCGCGTCGCGGTACATCTGGTCGCCGCTGACGGTGGCGGCGTACTGCTCGGGATACAGGCGCGCGAACTCCCGATCCAGATTCGTCACGTCGTAGGCCAAGCCCCTGGCCTGGGCGATCAGCCGCTCGGTGGTCGCCAGATTGGCGCGCAACTGGTTCACCACGCTGGACGGCAGGCTGGCGAGGTTGCGCGCCTGGTTCATCAGCATCTGCGCTTCGTTCTGAAGCTGCTGGATTTGGTTGTTGATCTGCTCCAGCGTGCGGATCGCGGTCAGCGTGTTCTGCACGAGGTTCGTGGGATCGACCACGACCCATTGCGCATGGGCGGTGGCGGTGCAAAGCATGGCCGCGATGGCGGCGGCAATAAGACGCTTTTTCATGGCAGGTTCTCCAGGGGTTGGTCAGCGAGGGAACCCGGCGCGAGGCCGGGGAACGAGGGCAGCAGGTCGGCCGCCCAATCGAGGCCGCGGTGGCGAAGCCAGGCACCCGCGAAACCGGGCACGCCGGCGTCCAGCAGCACGCGGTCTATGTCGCGCTGGTCTTGCGGCGTGGAAGCGCCCGCGAAGGCCAGCGCCGCCGGCCCCAGGTCGAGGTCGAACAGGCGGTTGCCGAGGCGGGATTGGTAGTAGTAGTCGCGCTTGGGCTGCGCGGTGGCGACGATTTCGATCTGCCGCCTGTTGAGGCCGAAGCCCTCGTAGATCGTGCGAATCTGCGGCTCGGTCGCCTGCGGGTTGGGCAAGAAAATCCGACTCGCGCAGCTTTCGATGATCGCGGGTGCGATGCTCGAATCCTTGATGTCGGCAAGGCTCTGCGTGGCGAATATGACGCTGACGTTCTTCTTGCGCAGTGTCTTGAGCCACTGGCGGATACGCGCGGCAAACACCGGGTCATCGAGGAACAGCCATGCTTCGTCGAGGATCAGCAGCGTGGGCGCCCCGTCGAAGCGTTCATCAAAACGCGCAAAGAGGTAATGCAGCACGGCCATGACGGCGGCCTTGCTGTGCATCAGCTCCTCCATCTCGAAGCACTGCACGTCGGCCGTGCCCAGCCGGTCGTGGTCGGCGTCCAGCAGCTTGCCGTGGGCACCGCCGAGCACATAAGGCGACAGCGCCTGCCGCAGCGTGTTCGATTGCAACAGCACGGAAAGCCCCGTCATCGTGCGCTGCTCCACCGGCGCCCCGGCGAGACTTCCCAGCGCCGACCAGATAGCCGCCTTCTCGTCGGGGCCGACCGCCACGCCTTCGTGCAGCAAGCGGCCTTCGATCCATTCGGCGGCCCAGGTGCGGTAGCCCTCGCGGTCGATGCGTGCCAGTGGCTGGAAGGCGATTTCGCCATCCGTGCCCAGGTCGTAGTGCTCGCCGCCCAGGCCCAGGATCGTGGCCCGCATCGAGCGGCCCATGTCGAAGGCGAAGATGCGCGAACCGCGATAGCGGCGGAACTGCATCGCCAGCGTGGCGAGCAGAACCGACTTGCCCATGCCGGTCGGGCCAGCCACCAGCGTATGCCCCACATCGCCGATGTGCGTCACCAGCCGGAACGGCGTCGCGCCCTCGGTGCGCGTGACGATCAGCGGCGGGCCGTCGAGGTGGTAGTTCTTCTCCGGCCCTGCCCACACCGCCGACACCGGCATCAGGTGCGCAAGATTCAGCGTCGAGACGATGGGCTGGCGCACGTTGGCGTAGGCGTTGCCCGGAATGGACGACAGCCACGCATCCACGGCGTTGAGCGCTTCGGGAATGGTCACGAAGCCCCGGCCCTGGATGACGCGCTCCACCATGCGCAGCTTCTCGTCCGCCACGGCGGCGTCCTCGTCCATGACGGTGACGGTCGCCGTCAGGTAGCCGAAGGCGACTTGATCGCTGCCCAACTCCTGCAAGGCAGCGTCCGCATCGGCGGCCTTGTTGTTGGCGTCGGTATCGACCAGCGGGCTTTCCTGCTGGAAGATCGTTTCGCGCAGCAGCGCGATGACGTTCTTGCGCTTGGCGAACCACTGGCGGCGCAGGCGGGAAAGTTCTTTCTCCGCCTCGGCTTTGTCGAGGCAGAGAAAGCGCGTGCTCCAGCGGTACGCAAAGCCAAGGCGGTTGAGGTCATCCAGAATCCCCGGCCAGGTCGAGGTCGGGAAACCTCGCACCGACACCACGCGCAGGTGCTGGTTGCCCAGCATGGGCGCCAGGCCACCGACCAGCGGCGAGTCGGTCAGCAGCGCGTCGATGTGGAACGGCACTTCGGGCACGCCCACGCGATAGCGCCGCGTCGAGATGGTCGCGTGCAGGTAGGTCAGCGTCTGGCTGTCATCGAGCCAGGCGATCTCCGGCATCACGCCGTCGAGCAGGTCAAAGACGCGATCCGTTTCCGCGACGAAGGCTTGCAGCCGCTCGCGCCAGTCCACGCCGGTCGTCGGCGTGTTCTCGTAGAGCATCTTGGCTGCACGGGCGCGGGATTCTTCCGGCGGCAGGTAAAGCAGCGTCAGGTGATAGCCGCTCTCGAAGTGATTGCCCGATTCCTCGAAGGCGGCCCGGCGTTCTTCCTCCACCAGCCACGAAAGCGGCTCGGGAAACTCCGAGCGCGGATAGTCGGCGGCGGCGCGGCGCTCGGCCTCGATGAACAGCGCCCAGCCCGATCCCATGCGACGCAGCGCGTTGTTCAACCGCGCCGACGTGGCGATTAGCTCGCCTTGCGTCGCGCTGTCGAGGTCAGGCCCGCGAAACCGGGCCGTGCGCTGGAAACTGCCGTCCTTGTTCAAGACGACGCCCGGTGCGACCAGCCCGGCCCAGGGCAGCCAGTCGGCAAGCAAGGCCGGGCGCTGGCGGTATTCGGCGAGGTTCAGCATCGCGGCGTCCTCCCCTCACACGTCCAGTAGCGGGCGGTGCTTGATGTGCCGGGCGAAGACCTGCATGAACTGCGGATCGACGCGCGCGCCCCATACCGCCAGCGAATGGCCGACAACCCAGAGCACCACGCCCGGAATCCACAGTTGCAGGCCCAGGCCGACAGCGGCGGCCAGCGTGCCGTTGGCGATCGCCACCGTGCGCGGCGCACCGCCAAGCAGAATCGGCTCGGTCAGCGAGCGATGCAGCGGCACCTCGAAGCCGTCCGCGAAGGTGTCCGGGGCACTCATACGACGGCCCCGCCGGAGAAGCTGAAGAACGACAGGAAGAAGCTCGAAGCCGCGAAGGCGATGGACAGACCGAAGACGATCTGGATCAGCTTGCGGAAGCCGCCGGACGTGTCGCCGAAGGCGAGCGCGAGGCCCGTAGCGATGATGATGATGACCGCGACGATGCGCGCCACCGGCCCCTGGATGGATTCGAGGATGGATTGCAGCGGGCCTTCCCACGGCATCGAGGAACCGGCGGCCTGCGCGGTTCCGGCCAGGAACAGCAGCAGCGCGGCCAGCAGCAGCCCTTGCCCCGCAGGGCGGGCCAGGCAGCGCAGCCGCGCAAGACGCAAAGCCGGATTTGCAGAAATACGGAAAGCAGGAATGGTCATCTGCGTCATGGCAGTTCTCCAAGTGAGTCAGGGGATGGGGAAGTCGCCGCAGCGGGTGCGGCATCGGGAAGTGGCGGCAGCTCGGGAAACGGCGTTTCCAGTGCATCCGCCAGTTGGTAGCCCACGCCGTCGAAGCCGACGACGCGGGCGATGTTCTCGATGCGGCGTTTGCGCCCGCGCCCGGCGATGTGGATCACCACGTTGACCGCCTCGGCGATCAGCGCACGGGGCGGATTCACCGCCACTTCGAGAATCAGTTGCTCCAGGCGCAGCAGCGCGCCGAGCGCGGAGCCGGCATGGATCGTGGCGATGCCGCCGGGGTGGCCCGTGCCCCACACCTTGATGAGATCCAGCGCCTCGGCACCGCGCACCTCGCCGACGACGACGCGATCAGGGCGCAGGCGCATGGACGAGCGCACCAGTTCGGTCATCGACACCACGCCTGCGCGCGTGCGCAGGGGAACGTGGTCGCGGGCCGCGCATTGCAGCTCCACCGTGTCTTCGAGCACCAGCACGCGGTCGCCTGTGGCGGCAATCTCGGCCAGCAGCGCATTGGCGAGCGTGGTCTTACCGCTGCTGGTGGCGCCGGCGATCAGGACGTTCTGCCGCTCGCGCACGGCGCGAACGAGAAAGCCCGCCTGCGCGCTGGTCATCATCCCGTCGATGACGTACCGCTCCAGCGGAATCACGCCGATGGCGCGTTTGCGCAGCGCGAAGGCCGGCCCCGGCGCTGCCGGAGGCAAGATGCCCTCGAAGCGTTCGCCGGTTTCGGGCAACTCGGCGGACAGCAGCGGCTGGCCGCGATGGACTTCCGCGCCGACGTGGGCGGCGACCAGGCGGATGATTCGCTCGCCGTCCGCCTCGGGCAGTTCCACGCCCATCGGCGCACGCCCACTGGAAAGCCGATCCACCCAAAGGGTGCGATCGGGATTCAGCATCACCTCCACCACGTCCGGGTCTTCGAGCGCAGCGGCGATCAGTGGCCCCATCGCCGTGCGCAGCATCTGGATGCGGCGGTCGAGCGACGTGGCGCTCATGGACTGCGGAACGGCGCTCATGACGCACGCTCCTGCGCTTGCGCGACTGCTGCCGCGTCCTCCATCCGCATCGGGTCGGGGTGCAGTTCCTCCACCACGTCGCGCACCAGGCTGCGGCCCCGCAGCAGGTGGCGGCCAAGCTGCTCGGTGAACTGCTCGAAGCGCGCTTTGCCCTGCGCGCGTGCCGCGTCTTGGTGCGCCTCGGGAACTGGCGTGCTGACCGTGAGGTAGTAGCGGATGAACAGCGCCAGCGTTTCGATGGCGATGTTCTGGTCGCGCTCCATGCGCTCGGCTTGGCGCGACAGGCGATCAAGCCGCTTGGCAATGGCCGCCTCGCGCTGGTCGGCAGCATCGGGCGAAAGCCACGATGCGAGCGCCGCCGCGACGATCGACGACTTGGACACGCCTTTCTTGGCGGCCAGCTCATCGAGCCGCTTGGCGTGCTCCGGCTGGATGAACAGGTTGAGGCGGTAGTGGCTCATAGCTCGATTCCGTCGTTGGGGTCGAGGGAAGCCAGCCGGGCCGTGCGCTGCATGGCTGGATCAAGCTGGCGAGGAAGGCGAAGCGGCGGGTCGTCGTCGTCATCGAGCAGCCCAAGGTCGGCCGCGGGAGCGGCCAGCTCGGGGTCATAGGCGACGGTTTCGGCGAGTTCGGGCTGACGGCGCGGGCCGCCGTCGTCGGTCGAACCCAAGTTCTCCAGGCCATCGGCGGATGCGGCGGCCAGTGCAGCGGGCACGGCAGGAATCGCCAGCCCGCTCCAGTCGTCGGGCCGCGACGGCGGCGCGTCGGCGTACTGCCCGTCCGCCAGCGCGGGCGGCGGCAGCACGCGACGCTTGAAATTGGCGTCCGCGTAGTAGCGCAGCTTCTTGGCCTTGATCGGCGCCACGCTGGACACCATCACCACGGCCTCGTCGGGCGGAAGCTGCATGACTTCGCCCGGCGTCAGCAGCGGGCGCGCGGTTTCCTGGCGCGACACCATCAGGTGGCCCAGCCACGGCGCGAGCCGGTGGCCCGCGTAGTTGCGCTGGGCGCGCAGTTCGGTGGCCGTGCCCAGCGTCTCGGAAATGCGCTTGGCCGTGCGCTCGTCGTTCGTGGCGAACGTCACGCGCACATGGCAGTTGTCGAGAATCGAATGGTTCTGGCCGTAGGCTTTGTCGATCTGGTTGAGCGACTGCGCGATGAGGAAGCTGCGGATGCCGTAGCCCGCCATGAAGGCCAAGGCCGTCTC
>PGEI01000125.1 GCA_002894305.1 Comamonadaceae bacterium CD01 | reverse complement strand
TGTCTGCGCTGCGCCTTCGCGTACCCGATTGATTGAAAAATGGAATGAGCCCTCGTCCGGCGCGCAAAGCCTTCGTCACATGGTCTTGCGCCCGATCTCGGGCCAATGGTGGTGCAGGTAGATCCAGGACGCCAGGCCCACGCACATCATCAAGAGCGACGCCAGCGCCAGCAGCACGGTCGAGTGCATGACCAGCGGCGCCACGACGCCCGCGACCAGGCCGTTGGCGCTGGAGCCGACGAAGGCCTGCAGCGACGACGCCATGCCGCGGCGCGCCGGGTACAGATCCAGTACCAGCAGCGTGACCACCGGCACCATCAACGCCCAGCCGAACGAGAAGACCGCGATCGGCAGCATGGCCCAGGACGCGTGGGCCGTGAACAGCAGGTTGGCCGCCAGGTTGACCAGCCCCACGGCCAGCATGATGACGAAGCCGTGGCGAATCTGGCGCTTGGGCGGCAGGCGCCCGGCCAGCCGCCCGCTGACCCAGGCGCCGGCCATGATGCCCGAGATGTTGAGCATGAAGAACCAGTAGAACTGCGTCGGCCCCAGGCCCAGGTGCTCGCCCAGAAAGGCGGGCGCGGCCAGCACGTACAGAAACATGCCGTTGAACGGCACGCCGCTGGCCAGCGCCAGCAGCACGAAGCGCGGGCTGGTCAGGAGCTGGCCGTAGCCGCGCATCAGCGGCACCAGCGCAATCGGCTGGCGGCTGGCGGCTGGCAGCGTCTCGGGCAACAGGCGCCAGATGGCCAGCCACAGCAGCGCGCCCACCAGCGTGAGAAACCAGAACACGCTGTGCCAGTTCAGGTGCACCGACAGCCAGCCGCCGACGATGGGCGCCACCGCCGGCGCGATGCCGAAGAAGATCGTCACCTGGGCCATCACGCGCTGCGCCTGCGTGGGTGGAAACAGGTCGCGGATCACCGCGCGCGAGACCACGATGCCCGCGCCCGCGGTCAACCCCTGCAGCGCACGAAAGAACACCAGCTGGCCAATGCTTTGCGACAGCGCGCAGCCGGCCGACGATAGCGCAAACAGCGCCAGCCCCCACAGCACGACGGGGCGCCGCCCCAGGCTGTCGGACAGCGAGCCGTGGAACAGCGTCATGAACGCGAATGCGAACAGATAGGCCGACAGCGTCTGCTGCATCTGCAGCGGCGTGGCCTGCAGCGCGCCGGCAATCGCCGGGAACGCAGGCAGATAGGTGTCGATCGAGAACGGCCCCACCATGCCCAGCAGTGCGAGCAGGATGGCGATGGCCCACAGCGGGCCGCGCCATTGGTGGGTGGTTTCGGTGGGCATGCGGTATTCCAGGGCGAAACCGTGGATTATCGGGCAGCGTGCCGGAAACCGCGCGCCGCGCCTTGGGCAGCGTCCGCGCCAGGGTGCGGGCGCTGCCAAGGCGCGGTCAGTGCTTCATGCCGTGGCCGTGGCCCGCAGCTGCAGCGGCGCCGCCCAGCGCGCGCACGCCGGCCTGGATCTCCAGCGTCTGGCGCTGGCCGTCCCGTCCCTCGAACACCAGCGTCAGCGGCACGCTGGTGCCGGCGACTGCGGCCTCGCGCAGGTCCATCATCATCAGGTGATAGCCGCCGGGCTTGAGCGCGACGCTCTGGCCCGCGGGCAGGTCGATGCCGGGGACGGCGCGCATCTTCATCACGTCGCCCTCCATCTTCATCTCGTGCACCTCGGTCACGCCGGCAATCGGGCTGCTGGCGCCCACCAGGCGCGTGTCCTGGCTGGCCGTCAGCTCCATGAAGGCACCGGTGGCCTTTTGCTGGGGCACGGAGGCGCGCACCCAGGCGTCGTGTACCTGGACGGGCGCCTGCGCCTGGGCAAATGCGCCCGCGCCGGTGAACAGGGCCGCAGCGAGGGCGAGGGGCAGGGAAATCTTGGTCATAGGGTCATCCTTGAAACAGGGGAGTGGCCTGCCTGGGCATGCGTGCCGGCAGGCCGCAATAAAGAGAAAGAAGGGGGCCGGATCTGCGGCGCGGCCACCCGGCCATGAAGAACGGGTGGTCATTCGGCAGAAAGAGTCCACCGTCATCCCGGCGAAAGAACGTCACCCCGGACTGCGGTCCGGGACAGGCTCCCAGTAGCGCGTCCGACTACGTGACGCCCAGTGCCGGCGGTGCGCGCGGGGGAAACGGCGCGCGGCTCACGGGCGCGCGGTGGTGCTGCGCCTGCGGCGCCCGCACCACGGCCAGCGCCGGCAGCGCGGGCGGGCTCCAGTGCCGCGCAGAGGGCGGCGCCAGCAGCGTGGGCAGGCACAACGGGCATTCCAGCGTGTGGCCCGCGGCGGTGCTGCTGCTGCCGTCGTCGACGACGACCCAAAGCGCCTCGCTGGACGCGCTGCACAGCCGCTGCAACTGTGGCATGCGCAGCATTGGCGCGGCCGTCGCCACGCCCAGCGCCAGCACAAAGCACGCCAGCAGCAGGCGGGCGACATGGCGGGGATAGTGCAGAAGGCGGCGCATGGTCGGGATCGATTATCGCGAAGACCTGTTCTCAGTATGGCTTGCGCTGCATCAAAAGCAGTGGCAAGCAAATGCAATAATATGGATGCAAATCATTATCATTTACTTTGAAATGAATTCTCTCCCCGATTCTCGATCCGCCCTGGCCGGGCTTTCCCCGTCGGCGCTGGCACCCGCGCGGTGTCCGCGCCTCTCGCGCACCGTGGCCGCCGGCCTGCTTGCCGCCGCAGCGGCTGCTGCCCAGGCACAGGCTGAAGAGGGCAGCCGCGCGGCCCAGGGCCAGCTGCCGGCCATGACGGTGCGCGCCACCGAGGCCGCGGCGGCCGGGCAGGAGGCCGCGCCGCTGCGCCCGTCAGTCGCTGCCGAGCAGCTGCGGCTGGACGCCGTGCCCGGCGCCTCCAACCTGGTACAGCCGCAGCAGCAGGCGCGCCTGGCCACGCTGCGCGACGCGCTGGACTACCAGCCCGGCATCGTGCTGCAGGACTTTTTTGGCGCGACCGACCAGCCCCGGCTGTCGATACGCGGCTCGGGCATCCAGAGCAACCCGGTCAACCGCGGCGTCGTGCTGCTGCAGGACGGCCTGCCGCTCAACGAGGCCGACGGCTCCTTCATCATCGGCACGCTGGAGCCACGCAATGCCGCGCTCATCAGCGTGCGCCGCGGCGCCAACACGCTCACGCCCAGCGCCATCACGCTGGGCGGCGAGCTGGACTTCCAGTCGCTCACCGGTGCCGATGGCCGCGGCATGGTGCGCGCCGAGGCGGGCAGCTTTGGCCGGCGTGCGCTGCAGGGCGCGCTGGGGCTGGAGGGAACGCAGTGGGACGGGCGCATCAGCGTCAGCAGCGACCGCTTCGACGGCTGGCGCCACCACAGCGCCTCCAGGCGCGACGCGCTGCACGCCAACGTGGGCTTCCAGGGCCTGGGCGGGGTGGAGAACCGCAGCTATCTGTCGTGGACCGACCTGGAGTTCGAGATCCCGCACGTCGTGCCCAAGAACCGCGTGGGCAGCGACCCACAGAGCGTGATGGGCGACGGCAGCAGCCCGCAGGACAGCCTGCTCAACGTCTACCGGCGCGACCCGCGGCGCGAGGCGAGCCAGCTGCGCCTGGCCAACCGCACCCGCTGGGGCGCGGACGACCTGCGTCAGGAGCTGGGCCTGTACTGGCAGAACACCGACGACTGGTTCAAGGATCCGACGGTCGGCACGCGCACCGACAGCCGCACGCTGGGCGCGCAGTGGCGTGTCGACGGGCGCAGCAGCGAGCAGCTGCGCTGGCACGGCGCGCTGGCCTGGTCGCGCAGCAACATGGACAGGCGCTTCAACGCCATCAGTTCGGCCAACGGCGCCGAGCTGCAGCGCTTTGCCGCCTACGACCTGCGCGCCGAGAACCTGCAGGGCCAGCTGGGCGCCGACTGGCGGCTGGCCCAGGGCCTGAGTCTTGTTGGCCAGCTGGGCTGGAGCCGCCAGGAGCGCAATGCCGCCAGCCGGCTGGATGCGGGCCGGCTGGATCAGCGCTGGACTTGTGCCACGCCCCGCGTGGGGCTGAACTGGGACGTGACGCCGCGCACCCGCCTGTGGGCCAATCTCAGCCGCAGCCAGGAGGCGCCCAGCTACTGGGAGATCGTCACCGCCGCGGCCGCGCCCAACAACCCGAACGCGACGCAAAGCGCGCTGGCGCGCCTGAAGCTGCAGCGCGCCACCACGCTGGAGGTCGGCGGCCAGGGCCGGCTGGGCGAGGGCGAGCGCGCGACCGCCTGGCAGGTCGCGGTCTACCGCAGCCATCTGGCCGACGAGCTGATGAGCGTGACCGACGCCAGCGGCCTGGCGCTGGGCACGACCAACTACGCCGGCGGCACGCGCCACCAGGGCATCGAGGCCGGGTTGTCGGGCACGTTTGCGCTGCCGCTGGGCGCGCTGGACTGGCGCGGCTCCTGGACGTACAGCGACTTTCGCTTCAAGCGCGGCGTCTACGCCGGCAACCGCATTGCCGGCGTGCCGCGCAACCTGATCAACGCCGAGCTGCTGTGGCGCGTGGCCACGCCCTCGGGCGTGTGGCGCGTGGGCCCCAATGTGCGCTACCAGCCGGGCTCCAACCCCATCGACCACGCCAATACGCCCGGCGCGACGCAGAACGGCTACGCACTGCTGGGCTTTGCGCTGCAGTGGAGCCAGGGCCAGTGGCGCGCCTGGCTGCAGGCCGACAACCTGACCGATCGCCGCTACGCCAGCACCTTTGCCATCCGCAACCAGGCCACCGCGGCGCAGCCGGGCTATCTGCCGGGGTTGGGGCGCAGTGCGTCGGTGGGGGTGGACTACCGTTTCTGAGCGCGGAGCGCGGCAGGTTTTGCGTAGCTCCGTCTCGGGCTGGTATCGCGGCGAAGGCGCCGCTCCCACGGGTGTTTATTCAATCGCCATTGCAGGCGCGCCTGTGTCCGTGGGAGTGGCGCCCCGCCGCGATCGATGCACCGCCGACCTGCAATTCGTCCCCACGAAAGACTTGAACAGGTTCCAGGCGCGTGATAATTGGCATTTCAAATGCATGTTTACGCCCCGGCGCGCGCACGGCGCGCACCGGGGCCGGAAGGATGAGCCCATGCGCACCTTGACGACCCCTGTTTCGAGCGCTCTTGCGCGCGGCCGCCGCCACTGGCTGCAGGCCGCCGGCGCGCTGGCGCTGGGCGTGCAGCTGCCGCGCGTGCGCGCCGCGGCGCTGCCAGCCATCACGCTGGCTGGGCCGCCGGCCATTGTTTCGGCGCCGCTGATCCACATGGCCGAGACCGGCGCGCTCAAGGCCGTGGCGGGCAAGACCGAGTTCATCAGCTGGCGCGACCCCGACCAGCTGCGCGCCATGGTCATTGGCGGCAAGGCGCAGTTCCTCGCCACGCCCAGCAACGTCGCTGCCAATCTGTACAACCGTGGCGCGCCGGTCACGCTGATCAATATCTCCACCTGGGGCGCGCTGTGGATCGTCACGCGCGACGGCGAGCGCAAGACGCTGGCCGACTACCGCGGCGAGGAGATCGCCGTACCGTTTCGCGGCGACATGCCCGACATCATGCTGCAGCTGCTGGCGGCCAAGCAGGGGCTGGACCTGCGGCGCGACTTCAAGATCCGCTACATGCCCTCGGCCATGGAGGCAATGCAGCTGCTCATCACGCGGCGCGTGCACCACGCGCTGCTGGCAGAGCCCGCGGTGTCCATGGCGCTGCGCAAGACCCAGTCGTTTCCGATCAGCGTGATTGCCCCCGAACTGCACCGCGGCCTGGACTTCCAGCAGGAATGGGGCCGGCTGTTCGAGCGCAAGCCGCGCATTCCGCAGGCCGGCATGGCGGCCGTGGGCAGCGTGCGCCAGCAGCCCGAGGTGCTGGCAGCGTTTGCCCAGGCCTATGCCGCGTCGGTCGACTGGTGCAAGGCCAATCCGCTGGAATGCGGCAAGCTGGTGGCCAAGCACATAGACCTGCTGATGCCCGAGGCGGTGGCCGACGCGATCGCCACCAGCCAGCTCGATGCGGTCAGCGCCCGCGACGCGCGCGCCGAGATCGGCTTTTTCTTCGAGCAGTTGCTGGCGCGCGACCCGTCGCTGCTCGGCGGCAAGCTGCCGGACGACGGTTTCTTCGGCGCCTGACCGATGGGCGTCGTCTGGCAATTGCTGCGCGGCCTGCCGGCCTATCTGTGGAGCGGCTGGGGCGCGGCCGCCAGCCTGCTGCTGTTCGTTGCGTTGTGGGAGCTGGGCGCGGGCTACTACGGGCCGCTGATCCTGCCCGACCCGCTCTCCACCTTTGCCACGCTCAAAAGCCTCGTGGCTTCGGGCGCGGCCTGGCCCGAGCTGCTCACCACCGCCCGCCGCGCGCTGCTGGGCCTGCTGCTGGCCGTGGCCGTGGGCAGCAGCGCCGGCATGCTGGCGGGGCTGTCGATGACGGCGGCCATGGTGTCGCGCCCCTGGGTCACGCTGCTGCTGGGCATGCCGCCGATCGCCTGGCTGGTGCTGGCCATGCTGTGGTTCGGCATGGGCGACGGCACGCCCGTGTTCACCGTCTTCGTCGCCTGCCTGCCCATCGTCTTCATCGGCGCGCTGCAGGGCACGCGAACGCTGGATCTGCACCTCAAGGACATGGCGCGTGCCTATCACCTGCCGTGGCGCATGCGCGTGTTCGACCTGTATCTGCCGCACGTCGCGGCCTACCTGTTTCCGGCCTGGATCACCGCGCTGGGCTCGTCCTGGAAAGTGGCCGTGATGGCCGAGCTGCTGGCCACCAGCGATGGCGTGGGCGCGGCGCTGGCGGTGGCGCGCTCGCACCTGGACATGGGCGCGTCGCTGGCCTGGATCGGCCTGGTCGTCGCCAGCCTGCTGCTGCTCGAATACGGGCTGATGGAGCCGATCAAGCGCGAGCTCGAGCGCTGGCGCGAGGCGGGCGCATGACGGCACGACAGCTGCTGGTGCACCAGCTCGACCACGCCTATGGCGCCACCACGGTGCTCGAAGGCATCACGCTTGCCGTACCCGCCGGGCGCACCGTCGCGCTGGTCGGGCCGTCGGGCTGCGGCAAGACCACGCTGCTGCACCTGTGCGCTGGTTTGCTGGACGTGCAGCACGGGCGCATAGCCCAGCCGTTCGCCCCCACGGCCGTCATGTTCCAGCAGCCGCGCCTGCTGCCGTGGATGAACACGCGCGACAACATCGCGCTGGGCCTGAAGGCCCGCGGCATGCTGCGCGCGCAGCGCCACCGCGCTGCCCAGGACATGGCGCTGGCGCTGGGCCTGACCGAGGCGTCGCTCTTGCAGTTTCCGGCCGAGCTGTCGGGCGGCATGCAAAGCCGCGCCGCACTGGCGCGTGCGCTGGTGCTCTCGCCCGCGCTGCTGCTGATGGACGAGCCTTTCTCGGCGCTGGACGTGGGCCTGCGCTACCAGCTGCACCAGCTGCTGCTGGAGCAGCAGGCGCGCACCGGCATGGCGGTGCTGCTCATCACGCACGACCTGATGGAGGCGGTGCGCCTGGCCGACGACGTGCTGGTCATGCGCCCCGCGCCCGGGCGCATCGTCGCGCACTACCAGCCGCCCGGCGCGGCGCTTGGGCGCGGCGACACGCTGGTGCACCAGTGCGCCGCCGAGCTGCAGCAGCACCCCGACGTGCGCGCGGCCTTCGACCTGCCGGCGCTGGCGGCAGCGGATGCCCCGGCCCTGGGCCGCTGGCGCATCACCGTGCCCGACGAAGCGCAGGCCGGCAGCCACCCCGTGATGCAGATCGGCGAGCCATGACGAGCGAGATGACTGGCGGGACGACCGCCTCCTGGAACTTCCTGCGCAGCAGCCACCCGCTGTGGATGTGCGGCCTGCGCCCGTTTCTGCTGCTGGCCATGGGCTCGGCCATCGGGCTGCTGGCCTGGTGGAGCCTGGTGCTGGCCGCCGGCATGCCTGCGCCGCTGGTGGCCGGCGGCGCGCTGGTCTGGCATGTGCACGAGCTGGTCTTTGGCTTTGCCATGGCGGCGGTGGCCGGTTTTGCGCTCACCGCGCTGCCCGAGTTCACCGGCCTGCCCAGCGCCTCGCGCGCGCGGCTGCGCCAGCTGGCGCTGTTGTGGCTGGCCGCGCGCCTGGGGTTCTGGCTGTCGGGCCTGCTGGGCCTGCCGGCGCTGTGGCTGGCCGCCATCGGGCAGGTCGGTTTTGCGCTGCTGCTGCTCGGCGAACTGCTGCCCGCGCTGCGCTCACCCGACGGGCGGCGCCACGCGGCGTTTGGCTGGCTCGTCCTGGCGCTGGCGGGCACGGCTGCGGGCTTTTACGTCGATGCGCTGCGCGGGCAGGCCGGACTGCGCTGGCTCTACGCCACGCTGGGCGTGCTGATGCTGCTCATCGTCGTCGCCGCCAGCCGCATTTCGATGCGCGTGGTCAACCGCGCCATCGAAGACCTCGCCCCCGGTGCCGACGCCTACCTGGCGCGTCCGCCGCGGCGCCATCTGGCGTCGTTCGCCATTGGCCTGTACACCGCGGCCGAGTGGGCGCAGCAGGGCACGCACCTGTGTGGCTGGCTGGCGCTGGCCGCTGGCGCCGCGGTGCTCAACCTGCTGGGCGACTGGCATGTGGGCGCGCCGCTGTGGCGCAGGCGCTTTCCGCTGATGCTCTATGCCATGTATTGGTGCATGGCGCTGGGCTATGTGGCGCTGGGCCTGTCGCAGCTGGACTTGCTGCCCGGCGGCAGCATTGCCGGCCACCACCTGCTGGCCATGGGCGCAATGGGGCTGGCCATCTTCGTCGTCTGCTCGATTGCCGGGCGCGCCCACGTCGGCCTGGCAAGCGACACCGGCCCCTGGCTGGGCCTGGGCGCGGCCCTGCTGCTGTTGGCCACGTTCTGGCGCGCGGGCGCGGCGCTGCTGGGCGCGGACATGCACCAAGTGGCGTTTGCCGGCGTGCTGTGGTGCGCCGCCTACGCCGTGCTGCTGTGGCGCGTGGGCCCGGGCCTGTGGCGCCCGCGCACCGACGGCAAGACGGGTTGCGCCGATTAGGGCCTGTTAACGCTATTTTTGATCGCAACCCGAAGGGAACATACTCAAAACGGCGCCACTCTTCG
>PGEI01000124.1 GCA_002894305.1 Comamonadaceae bacterium CD01 | reverse complement strand
AAAATAGCCCAGGCGTAGCACGCCTGGAGGTGAGTTATTCAGAGCATCCCTAACGATGTTCATTTTTTCGACGTATCTTTTTGGCGCTCGAATTGGTTTTTTCTCTGTGGTGAGTGCCTGTTTTGCAATGGCGTCGAGCCCTTGCAGGATGTTGTCCGTCAGCGGTAATCCTGACTTTCTGAGTTCCAGATACCCACGCCAAAAAAATCGTAAATCGCCTGTGTTGCCGTAAAAAACGAATTGACGGTAGGCCTCGTGCCCAGCGATGAAAGTTTTTAATTCTTCAACTGTGGTTGCGTGGGGTGTTGGCATTCCTTCCAATGCTTCTTTCACACCATCGCATAGCTCTGCGGATATTTGAGTGCTTTCATTGCCCATGGACGTTCCTTCGAGTGCCCCCTTCATTGAAAAGCCCCAGCAGGCGGGTGAAGGTATCCCGCTTTTCGTTCCGTCGAACTAGCTGGGGCGTAACTTGTCAGGCGTGCTCCAGCCGCACCACGGCACGGCGGCCCACGGCCTGGGCATAGCGTTGCAGACTGCGCAGCGACGGCGCGGCCTTGCCGCCCTCCAGTCGGGCAACGGTGCTTTGCGTGGTGCCCATGCGCTCGGCGACATCGGCTTGCGTCAGTCCGGCCTGGGTGCGCGCGGCAATGAGTTCGCGGGCGACGGTGAACTCGTCGGCCTGGGCGTCGTAGGCGGCGCGGGTGTCGGCGTCTGTCAGCAGTTGCGCCTTGATGGTTTTCAGGTCTTTCATGCCTGGGCCTCCAGTCGTTTCAGTGCGGTTTCAATCGCCTTGCGGGGCGTGGTCTGGGTTTTCTTCACGAACACATGCAGCACCAGCAGGCGGCGGCCATGGATGGCGGCGTACACGGCGCGGGCGATGCCGTCGCGGCCCTGCATCCTCATTTCCCACAGCTTGCTTTCCAGCGGGCGGATATGGGGCAGGCCGACGCGCTGCGGCCCGAATTCCTCCAGCAGCTCGGCAATGTGCAGAAACCGAGCCTGCATGTCAGCGGGCAGGGCTTGCAGCTCAGGCTCGGCCTGCGGGTGCAGGGTGACAGTCCATTGGTTCATATTATCGTTTTTTTGCTATTAAATGACAACCGCGCGCAGCTTGCCCGGTTCCGCCTGGGCGTCGAACTGCACCCCGGCCTGTTCCAGAATCCACGCCTCGAACTTTTCATGGTGCACGCGCAGCAAGTCGAGCGGGCGCACGCGGTAATGCTTCTCGGCGGTGGCGCTGGGCTTGTGGCCTTGAATCTGCGCCACCACACCAGCGGGCAGTTCCAGCCACTCGGACAAGCTGCCAAAGCTGCGGCGCAGGCCGTGCAGGGTCAACCCCTCGATACCGGCCACGGCGCAGGCGTCGGCCAGACGGCGGTGCGGGCGGCTGATGGGCTGGGCCAGGGTGTCGCTGGAAAACACCCATTCGCTGCGGCGCGGCAAAGCGGCCAGCAGGTGATGGACGTAGGGCGTCAGCGGGATGACGCGCACGCCATCAGCGCCGCCCTTGCTGGCGTCCTTGTCACGGATGGTCAGGCCACGCCACTGGGTGTTGATGTCCTCCCAGCGCAGGGCCAGTAGCTCGCCAGGGCGCGCGCCGGTCAGCAACAGCCCCAGCAGGTAGGCGCTTGCGACGGGGCTTCGCAGCCCTTGCACGGCTTGGAAAAACGTGGGTAGCTGCTCCTTCAGCAGCGCATCATGCTTGGCTTGGGGCTTGCCCAGCGCTTCGCGGGCGCGGCGGTTCTTGGCAGCATTGGCCGTGACAAGGTCGGCATATTCTGGGCGCTCGGTACACCAGTTCAGGAAGGCATTGAACAGGTGCAGGCCAAGGCGGGCGCGTGTCGGGCGGGCGCGGGCTTCTTCCATCGCCCACTGGTGCACGGTTTCCCCCGTCACGTCCAACAAGCGCAGGGGCGCAAAGTGTGCCAGCGGCCCCGGCGTGGTGGTGCCCTTGCCCCGTTTCTTGGGCTCGCCACCCGAGGCCATCATGCCCATGTTGTCGGCCAGGTGCAGCGCGCCCCAGAACGGGCGGCGGGCCTCGATGTACGCGGTCCATGCCTCGCCCACCGTCTGGGCTTCGTGCTGGGCTTGCAGGGCGGCGGCTTCGCGTTCTGCCTGTTCTTGCGCCAGCAGGGCAGCGCGTGCGGCCTCCTCGGCTTCGCGCCTTTCCTGTGCTTCGCGTTCAACTTCGCGCGGGTCAACCCCTTGCGCGGTCATATTGCGCAAGATGCGGGCTTGCGTTTGGGCTTCGCTGATTGATACGGCGGGCCACTCACCCAGCGAACGGGTTATCAGTTTGCCCTTCATGCGGGTTTCAAACTGCCAGAACTTGCCACCGGCAGGCGTGACGCGCAGGCGCAGTCCCTTGGTATCGGCGTCCTTCACCAGCACGAAGCGGTCACCAGCAGGGCAGGCAGCGCGGTCCAGTAGCCCATGCGTCAGGACGTGAGCGTCCCCGTAGTCGATCGATGCTGATTTGCTCGGCCTTGCCATGCTGCCACCTCGTACAGACTGTTTACAGACTGAAAACCCGAATTTTCAGGAATAACAATCAACACATCAAAAACTTGTTTCATTGATAAGTTGTTGATTTTAATGATTGTATCTACGCACACCAACATAGGTAAATACTATTTGGGCGGGATTGTGATTCCTGTTGTCGTGGGTTCGAGCCCCATCAGCCACCCCATATAAACAAACGCGCTAGCGCTACAAAAAGCCTAGCGCGTTTTGCTTTTTATTCCCATGGTGGGAATATTCGCAAAGGGCATCGCGCCTGACAGCCATATTCCGGTCGTACACACGGCCGTCGTCTCCTTGTTTTTATGCAGATCCGGCCTCCGGCTGCCTGCCAGGCTGGCGTACTCGGCCGCCATTCCGATGGTGCGGCGCTGTGGCGTCTGCAATTCAAGCCAAGCCAGGAACCGGTCAATAGCCTGCGGGGACACGGCCTTGGTGCGCGCCTCGCTACCGTGCGACTCGACCCGACGGTCGCATTGGTGCCGACGGAGCAGGGCTGCCACACCTTGAACATGGCGGCGCGCGGCCAATCGGTCTGCAGGCTCGATCCCGACACGACAATCGGCAGCGCCAGCGCCAGCGCCAGCGCCAGCGCCGTCGCCGTCGCCGTCGCCCGCAGCGCTTGACTTTGACATCATGGCAAGGTTTACGCTACGCCCATAAGTTTGAATCAAAGGAGTGACGGCCATGAACATGTCAGTAGCGGGCCATGCCCAGGCGGCTGCCGCGCCCGTCAGCCTGCCCATCGAGGGCATGACCTGCGCCAGCTGCGTGCGCCGGGTGGAAAAGGCGCTGGCCAAGGTCGAGGGCGTGGACAGCGTGGCGGTCAACCTGGCGACCGAGCGCGCGGACATTCGGCCGGCCGGCCGTGGTGTCGACCATGCGGCGCTGGTGCAGGCGGTGCGGGACGCGGGCTACGCGGTGCCGGCCGGCAGCGTTGAGCTGGCGGTCGACGGCATGACCTGCGCCAGCTGCGTGGGGCGGGTCGAGCGCGCGCTCAAGGCCGTCCCTGGCGTGACCGAGGCGGTGGTCAATCTGGCCAGCGAGCGCGCCAGCGTGCACGGCACTGCGGCGGCTGCCGATCTGCTGGCCGCGGTGGCCAAGGCGGGCTATCCGGCCAGCGTGGTCGACACGCGCGCGCAGGCGGCCGGCGTGGCTGCGGCCAAAAAAGACCAGGAACGCGAGCAACTCAGGCGCGACCTGCTGCTGGCGACGGCGCTGGCGCTGCCGGTTTTCGTGCTGGAGATGGGCTCGCACATGAGCCCTGGCATGCACGCCTGGGTGGATCGCATCATCGGGATGCAGACCAGCTGGTACGTCCAGTTCGTACTGACCGCGCTGGTACTGGCGATTCCGGGTCGGCGGTTTTACCTGCAGGGCTTTCCGCTGCTGGCGCGGCTGACGCCGGACATGAACTCGCTGGTCGCGGTCGGCACCGCGGCGGCGTTCGGCTATTCGGTCGTTGCCACGTTCGCGCCCGGCGTGCTGCCGGCGGGCACCGTGAACGTGTACTACGAGGCGGCGGCCGTCATCGTCGCGCTCATCCTGCTGGGCCGCTACCTGGAGGCACGCGCCAAGGGCCGCACCTCGCAGGCCATCGGCCGCCTGGTGGGGCTGCAGGCCAAGGTGGCGCATGTGCTGCGCGACGGCCAGGAGGTCGACGTTGCCGTGGACGCGGTGCAGCTGGGCGACCTGTTGCGCGTGCGCCCGGGCGAGCGCGTGCCGGTGGACGGCGAGGTGACCGAGGGGCGCAGCTTCGTGGACGAGTCGATGATCACCGGCGAGCCGGTGCCGGTCGAGAAGACGGTGGCTGCCGTCGTGGTCGGCGGCACGGTCAACCAGCAGGGCGCGCTGACGCTGCGCGCCACGGCCGTGGGCGCGCAGACCATGCTGGCGCAGATCATCCGCATGGTCGAGCAGGCGCAGGGCTCCAAGCTGCCGATCCAGGCGCTGGTCGACAAGGTGACGATGTGGTTCGTGCCGGCCGTGATGCTGGCGGCGCTGCTCACGTTCGCCACCTGGATGGTGTTCGGCCCGACGCCGGCGCTCACCTTTGCGCTGGTCAATGCGGTGGCCGTGCTCATCATCGCCTGCCCCTGCGCGATGGGGCTGGCTACGCCGACCTCGATCATGGTCGGCACCGGCCGCGGCGCCGAGCTGGGCGTGCTGTTTCGCAAGGGCGAGGCGCTGCAGCGGCTCAAGGATGCGAAGGTCGTCGCCGTCGACAAGACCGGCACGCTGACCGAGGGCCACCCCGCGTTGACCGACCTGGAGGTGGCCGAGGGCTTTGACCGCAACCAGGTGCTGGCGCTGGTGGCGGCGGTGGAGTCGCGCTCGGAGCACCCGATTGCGCGCGCCATTGCCACGGCGGCCACCGAGCGCGGCATTGCGCTGGCGCCGCTGGACGACTTCGAATCCGTCACCGGCATGGGTGTGCGCGCCAGCGTGCAGGGCGTGCGCGTGGAGGTAGGCGCCGACCGCTTCATGCGCGCGCTGGGGCTGGATGCCAGCACATTCGCGGCGACCGCGCAGCGCCTGGGAGAGCAGGGCAAGTCACCCCTGTATGCCGCCATCGACGGGCGGCTGGCGGCCGTCATCGCCGTGGCCGACCCGGTCAAGGAGAGCACGCCGGCGGCCATCGCCGCGCTGCACCAGCTTGGGCTGAAGGTGGCCATGGTCACGGGGGACAACGCGCACACCGCGCAGGCGATTGCCCGGCAACTGGGCATCGACGAGGTGGTGGCCGAGGTGCTGCCCGCCGGCAAGGTCGACGCGGTGCGCCGGCTGCGCGCGGAGCATGGAGCGATCGCCTTCGTCGGCGACGGCATCAACGACGCGCCGGCGCTGGCCGAGGCCGACGTCGGCCTGGCGATCGGCACCGGCACCGACGTGGCCGTCGAGTCGGCCGACGTGGTGCTGGTGGGCGGCAGCCTGGCGGGCGTGCCCAACGCGATCGCGCTGTCCAGGGCGACGATTGCCAACATCCACCAGAACCTGTTCTGGGCCTTTGGCTACAACACCGCGCTGATCCCGCTGGCCGCCGGCGTGCTGTACCCGGCCTATGGCCTGCTGCTGTCGCCCATCTTTGGCGCCGGCGCCATGGCCTTGTCCAGCGTCTTCGTGCTCAGCAACGCGCTGCGGCTGCGCCGCTTTGCGCCAGTGCTGGCGGGCGGGTAAGCCGCTTCAGGCGCCGGAGGCAGCCCCGGCGCTGTCCTGGCTTTGCGGCTGCAGCGCGGCCAGGCGGCTGTTCAAAAAGTCGTCGTAGCCTTTTTGCACCAGCTCGAAGGTTTTCTGAATGTCGGCGGAGATGGCGCTGCCCTCGCCCGTCACGCCCAGGCCGGCGAGGATGTCGGCCGCCTCGGCAAAGCCTTTTTCAAAGCCGCCGCGGATCAGGTCGACGAAGTTGCGCAGCACGGCCTCGGGGTCTTCGCCCTGGTGCTGGCGCGCGTAGGCGTCGAAAAACGCCGTCGACTGCGCCAGGATGCGCCCGGCCGTGCCCTCGGCGCTGTTGTCCTGGCCCATCGCCGCCTGCAAGGCGTTGGCGCCCAGCTCGGGCGCCAACCGCTCGTTGATCTGCTCAATGGCGCTTTTGTAGAGCAGCGCCAGCGAGTCGTTGCCCGCGCCGATCGACACCTGGAGCGAGGCCTGCAGGATTTGCCCGTTCAGTTCGGCGCGCTGGCCCTGGGCGCTGGCGGCGGCGGTTTTGCGCGCTTCGTCGAGCGCGGCAGCACCGGCCGGGCCGGAGGTCGGGGTGCTGGATGGGGCAGTGGAGGCAAGCGGCGCAACCATGGCGAACTCCTGTCGAAAGCGGGAAATACCGGGGAAATACCGCTGTTATCGGTCTTTAGAAAGCAAAGTTGAGACCGATGCGGCTTTTGTGCGCCCGCCGGCCTGTTTTATTCCTGCTCGGCCAGCAAGTCCTGCAGTGCCTTGACCTGCTGGCGCAGCCGCTCGTTCTCGGCTTCCAGCTCGGTCACGCGCTGCTGCAGCGTGGCGGCGTCGGGTGCCGAGGTGTCGTCGGCGGACTCGTGGGCCGCCTCGGCCTTGGGTTTTTTCTTCGCGTCGCGCACGCGCTTGGCGGCCTGTTTGAGCTCTTGCGCGCCGGCGCTGGCTGCGGCCTGCTGCTCGGCCAGCGGCAGCTGGGCGACGACGGCGGCGGCGTTGAGCGACAGTTCGCCGGACTTGACCGCGGTGACGACCTCGGGCGCGGCGCTCTGGTGAATGGTCTCGATCATCTTGACCTGCGCCGGCGTCAGGCGCGCCGCGCGCGCCAGCGCCTCGCGCGTATCGAGCGCCTGCTCGGGCACCTTGGGCATGCTGGCCAGCGCCTGGGCGACGGCCGGCTCTACTTCGCCCTCCCAGGGCGCCTCCTGCGGCGCCTCGGCGCGCGCGGCGTTCACCGCGGCGGCCGCGGCCGCGCGGCGGCTGGCGATGATCTCGCGCTTGCGCAGCGCCAGCACGCCGCGCTGGAACTCCGACACGCTGCGCCGGCCCAGGTGCTGGTCGATCATCCACAGGTGCACGTCCTCCATGTTCTGGAAGCGCTCGTTCTGCACCGTCCTGAACGGCAGGCCGTGCTTGGTGCACAGGCGATAGCGGTTGTGGCCATCGACCAGCACCTTGCCCCACAGCACCAGCGCGTCGCGGCAGCCCTCGGCCAGCAGGCTGCGCTCCAGCGCCTCGTCCTCGTCGGGGGTCAGCGGGTCGATATAGGCTTCGAGTTCGGGCAGGACGGTGATGTGGGGGGTGTCAGTGGTCATGGGGTCACGAAAAAAGCACAAGGCCCCGGAATAGGCCTTGTTCAAAAAACAGAGCTGCCAGCGCAGTGCTGGCAAGCGTTGGGGAGGTCTTTGGCTTGATTAGGCACGTCGTTCAGAGTGCTGCCTTCACTCCCTCCCCCTTCGGGGGAGGGTGGGGGCCAGCGACGCTCGCGCCTTGGTGCTGGCGTTGCCGGCCCCCATCCCAGCCTTCCCCCAGAGGGGGAAGGAGTCTGAGACATGTCACTCATCAGGGTATTGGGTCTACAACAGCCGCGCGATCAACGCGCCCTCGGCCGGCGCGGCCAGCGGGATGCGTACGCGCACCGGGCTGCCGCTGGCCACCTGCACTGGCTCGCCGTCCAGGTTCAGCATCTGCTCCAGCACGATCTCGCGGTTGCCGGCAGGGTGGATGATCTCCAGCCGGTCGCCCACGGCAAAGCGGTTCTTGGTCTCGACCTCGGCCCAGCCCTCGGCCCAACTGCGCACCTCGCCGACGAAGTGGCTGCGCTGCAGCACGCTGTGGCCGGTCTCGTAGTTCTGGTAGTCGTTGGCCGGGCGGCGCTCCAAGAGACCCCCGGTGTAGCCGCGGTTGGCCAGGCCTTCCAGCTCGGTAATCAAGTGCGGGTTGAACGGGCGGCCGGCCACGGCGTCGTCGATGGCGCGGCGGTAAACCTGGGCGGTGCGCGCCACGTAGTACAGGCTCTTGGTGCGGCCCTCGATCTTGAGCGAATCGACGCCGATCTTCACCAGGCGCTCGACGTGCTCGACGGCGCGCAAGTCCTTGCTGTTCATGATGTAGGTGCCGTGCTCGTCCTCCATGATGGGCATCATCGCGCCCGGGCGGCCGGCCTCCTCGATCAGGTAGACCTCGTCGGCCTTGGGGTGGCGCTGGATTTGAGTGCCGGCGAACTGGCTGTCGGCCTCCTCGCGCGCCTTGGTGAAGCTAAAACCCCCGCCCTCCATGCTGCGCGCCAGCGCCTCGCCGGTGTTCGGGTCCACGTCGGCGCCGTGCGTCTTGTACTCCCAGCGGCAGGAGTTGGTGCAGGTGCCCTGGTTGGGGTCGCGGTGGTTGAAATAGCCCGAGAGCAGGCAGCGGCCCGAGTAGGCGATGCACAGCGCGCCGTGCACGAAGACCTCGATCTCCATGTCCGGGCATTCCTGGCGGATTTTCTCGATCTCGTCGAGCGCCAGCTCGCGCGACAGGATGATGCGCGCCACGCCCATCTTCTGCCAGAACTTGACCGTCGCCCAGTTGGTGGTGTTGGCCTGCACCGAGAGGTGGATCTCGGTCTCGGGCCACTTTTCCTTGATCATCATGATGAGCCCCGGGTCGGCCATGATGAAGGCGTCGGGCTTGCAGGCTATCACCGGCTCGATGTCGCGCAGATAGGTGCGCACCTTGTCGTTGTGCGCGATCAGGTTGCTGGTGACGAAGAACTTCTTGCCGCGCGCGTGCGCCTCCTCGATGCCCTGGGCGATCTGCTCCAGGCGAAATTCGTTGTTGCGCGCGCGCAGCGAGTAGCGCGGCTGGCCGGCGTAGACGGCGTCGGCGCCGAAGTCGTAAGCGGCGCGCATCTTGGCCAGCGAGCCGGCGGGCAGCAGCAGTTCAGGGCTTTTCATCGGAGTCGTGCAAGAGAAGGGCAACCGCGCATTTTCGGCGATTCGCAAAAACACACGGCCAGCCGGGAAAGCCGCGGCTGGCCGTGCGGATTGCGCGGTGGCCAGAGCGTGTTTACGATTTTTTCATGATGCCCGCAATGCAGCAAAAAGCC
>PGEI01000123.1 GCA_002894305.1 Comamonadaceae bacterium CD01 | reverse complement strand
CCCTTTTGATCACAACGCATCCGTCAAAAATAGCGTTAACAGGCCCTACTTCAGATTGCCCGACAGAAAGCGCGCCAGCCGCTCGCTGCGCGGGTTGGCCATCACTTCGCGCGGATCGCCCTGCTCCTCGATCACGCCCTGGTGCAGAAAAATCACCTGGTTGGAGACCTCGCGGGCAAAGCCCATCTCATGCGTCACGACCAGCATGGTGCGCCCCTCCTGGGCCAGCACCTGCATCACGCGCAATACCTCGCCCACCAGCTCGGGGTCAAGCGCGCTGGTCGGTTCATCGAACAGCATCACCTCGGGCTCCACCGCCAGCGCGCGGGCAATCGCCACGCGCTGCTGCTGGCCGCCGCTCATGTGGTTGGGGTAGGCATCCTCGCGCCCCTGCAGGCCGACGAGCTGCAGGTATTTGCGCGCACGCTCCACGGCTTCGCCCCGCGACAGGCCCAGCACGTGGATGGGCACCTCGATGATGTTGCCCAGCACCGTCTTGTGCGCCCACAGGTTGAAGTGCTGGAACACCATGGCCAGGCGGGTGCGCAAGCGCTGCAGCTGCTTCTGGTCGGCCGCCTCCAGCGCGCCACCGCTCCCCGGGCGCAGCGCGAGCTCCTCGCCCGCCACCAGGATGCGGCCCTGCTGCGGGCGCTCCAGCAGGTTGATGCAGCGCAGCAGCGTGCTCTTGCCCGAGCCCGAGCTGCCGATGATGCTGATCACGTCGCCCGCATGCGCGGTGAGCGACACGCCCTTGAGCACCTCGTTGGCGCCGTAGCGCTTGTGGATGTCCAGGGCCTGGAGCTTGACGGGGGTGGTGCGGTCGTTCGTCGAATCGTTCATTTGCGCGGCGCCAGATAGCCGAGGAAGCGCCGCTCGACCAGCCTGGAGCAGCCCAGCAGCGCAAAGGTGATGCACAGGTAGATGGCCGCGGCAAACAGATAGGCCTCGAACGGCAGAAAGAAGTCGGAGTACACGCGGCTGGCCGCGCCCGTCAGATCCAGCACCGCGGGCACGGTGCTCGCCAGGCTGGAGCTGTGCAGCATCATCACCACCTCGTTGCCATAGGCAGGCAGCATGCGCCGGATGGCGCTGGGCAGGACGATGCGGCGCATCATCAGCGCGTGGCCCATGCCCATGGCGCGTGCGGCCTCGACCTCGCCCTTGCCGGTCTCACGGATGCTGCCAGCCAATGTCTCCGCCGTGTAGGCGGCGGTGTTCAGGCTGAACGACAGCAGTGTGCAGAAGAACGGCTCCTTGAAATAAGTCCAGGGCCAGACCGCGTCCCAGTGCGCCTGTATCCAGGGCAGCTGGGCCACGCCGTAATAGATCAGGTAGACCTGAATCAAGAGCGGCGTGCCGCGCATGAAGTAGGTGAAGGTGCGGGCCGGCCAGTGCAGCCAGGGGCGGTGGCTGATCAGCGCCAGCGAACACGCCAGCGCCAGCACCGCGCCGCAGCCCAGGCTGTAGAGCGTCAGCTGCAGCGTGACGATCAGCCCCTGCCAGTACAGCGCCAGCGTCGCGGGCTCGAAGATGACGTCCCAACTCACAGCAGCTGCACCTTGTCCGCGCCCAGGCTGTAGCGCGCGCTCACCAGGCGCAGCGCCCACAGCGACAGCGAGGTGAACACCAGGTACAGCCCGGCGGCAAACATGAAGAAGGCAAACGGCTCACGCACCGCGGCGCTGGACTGCTTGGCGAGATACGTCATGTCGTGCAGGCCGATCAGGCTGACCAGCGCAGTGGCCTTGATCAGCACCAGCCAGTTGTTGGTGAAGCTGGGCAGCGCATAGCGCACCATCTGCGGCAGCGTGATGCGCACAAAGGTCTGGAAGCGCCCCATGCCGAAGGCCCAGGCGGCCTCCATCTGACCTCGCGGAATCGCGAGGATGGCGCCGCGAAAGGTCTCGGTCATGTAGGCGCCGTAGATGAAGCCGATGGTCAGCACGCCGGCGACGAACGGGTCGAGGTCGATGCCTTCCTCGTATCCCAGCCATTCCAGCAGGTTGTTCAGCCCGATGGCGCCGCCGTAGAAGACGAGCAGCATCATGAGCAGCTCGGGCACGCCGCGCACAATGGTGGTGTAGACGCTGGCGCCCCACACCAGCGGCCGGTTGCCCGAGAGCTTGGCCGCGGCGCCCACGAGGCCCAGCAGCGTGGCCACGGCCAGCGACGCCAGCGACACGCCCACGGTCAGCAGCGAGCCGTGCAGGATGGCCAGGTAGTAATCGTTCATCAGCAACAGGTTGAGCGCCGGGCCTTGGGTGGCGGGCGCTCAACACCACATCTCATTTGCCGTAGGGGTCGAAGTCGAAGTATTTCTTGGCAATCGCCTCATAGGTGCCGTTGGCACGGATGGTGTCGATCGCATCGTCAAGCTGCTTCTTCAGCTCGCCGCGGCCCTTGCGCATGGCAATGCCGATGCCCTCGCCGTAGTACTTTTCTTCGTACTGGTCGTGGCCCACGTAGCCGTAGTCCTTGCCCTCGGGCTTGCTCAGAAAGCCGCCGTTGACCTCGACCTTGTCGGCCACGGTGCCATCCAGGCGGCCCGCCTCGATGTCCAGATAGACCTGGTTCTGCGACTGGTAGGGCACGACGGTGACGCCCGCCGGCGCCAGCTCGCCCAGTGCCCATTTCTCCTGCGTGCTGCTCTTGAGCACGCCGATCTTCTTGCCCTTGAGCGAGGCCGGGCCGTCATACGCCGTGCCTTTTTTCACGACGATGGCGCTGGGCGTCTTGTAATAGCGCTTGGTGAAGTCCACCACGCGGGCGCGCTCGGGCGTGATCGACATCGAGCTGATCACCACGTCGTACTTGCGCGCCTGCAGGCCGGCAATGATGCTGTCCCACTCGGACTCGACGAACACGCACTTGCGCTTGATCTGCTCGCACAGCGCATTGGCGATGTCCACGTCAAAGCCGACGATCTCGCCCGTGGCGGTCTTGGACTCGAACGGCTCGTAGGCCGGGTTCAGGCCCACGCGCAGGTCGGCGGCCTGCGCGCCGCCGGCAAGAGCGGCCAAGGCCAGCGTGATCATGAATTTCCGCATTGCAGTCTTCCTTGAAATCATCAAAGCAGCGATTGTCGCCGCATCCGCGGCGTGCTTTGGCAGCGCACTTGTCGCCTGCGCTGCCGCGCACTGTCCTATTGCACTGCCTTGGAGCTGGGCGGCTGGCGCGAGGCAGCGGCAAACAGCTGGGGCACGTCGACCGCATCGAAGCGGTACTGCTGGCCACAGTACTCGCAGCCCACCTCGACCTCGCCGCGCTCTTGCAGCACGCTGCGCACCTCGTCCTCGCCCAGCGTGCGCAGCATCTGCGCGACGCGCTCGCGCGAGCAGGTGCAGGCAAAGCGCGGGCCGTCCGCGCCGCTGCGCGGCATGAAGCGCAGCAGCCGCTCCTGCCAGAACAGGCGGTGCAGGATGGCGTCCACGTCCAGGCTCAAAAGCTCCTCGCGCGTCAGGCTGGCGGCCAGCGTGGCGATGCGCTGGTAGTCCTCGTCCTCGCCGTCGCCCGCGCCGCCCGCCTGACCCTGCAAATTGGCCTCGCCCGCCACCGGCATGCGCTGCACCATCAGGCCGGCGGCGACGTCGGCGTTGGCCGCCAGCACAAAGGTGGCGTCCAGCTGCTCTGACTGGCGCATGTACTGCTGCAGCACCTGGGCCATCTGCTGCAGCGGCCTGCCATCCTCGCCCTGCAGCGCAACCACGCCCTGGTAGGGCTGCTGGCCCGGCTGACGGTCGCGCGGGTCGAGCGTGATCGCGCAGCGCCCGCCTCCGCCCACCTGCACCAGGTCGGGCAGAGCGGCATCGGGCGCCACCTCACCGATCACCGACGCGGTGGCGCGCAGGCGCAGGTCGGACTGCACTTCGGCGACCGCCAGCTTGACCGGGCCATCGCCAAACACCTGGAACACCAGCGCGCCGTTGAACTTGATGCGCGACTGCAGCAGCACGCCGGCGGCCGCCATCTCGCCGAGCAGCGCGGCCACCGGGTCGGGCCAGCCGCCGGTTTGCGTATTGGCCGCACGCCGGCGCAGGATCTCGCCCCAGGCATCGGTCAGGCGCACGATGGAGCCTCGCACGGGCAGGCCGTCAAAAAGAAAAGTGTGAAGTTCAGACACGTCGTGAAAATGGTTTGCAGGCGCGTGGCGCCGGTGTCAATCGCTGCCTGGGACGGAAGGGGCCGGCCCATCGATGCGGCGCAGGCCTGCTTTGAAGCGACGCGCGTTGTCAACATAGTGTCGCGCGCTCTGGCGCAGCCCCTCGATCTGCTCGGACGTGAGCTGGCGTACCGCCTTGGCAGGCGAGCCCAAAATCATAGACCCATCGGGAAATTCCTTGCCCTCGGTCACCAGGGCGCCCGCGCCCACCAGGCAATTGTTGCCGATGCGCGCGCCGTTCAGGACGATGGCGCCGATGCCGATCAGCGCGTTGTCGCCAATCGTGCAGCCGTGCAGCATCACCTTGTGGCCCACGGTCACGCCGCGGCCGATCACCAGCGGCATGCCGTGATCGGCGTGCAGGACGCTCGCGTCCTGTACATTCGTGCCCGCGCCAATCGTGATGGTGTCGGTGTCACCGCGCACCACGGTGCCAAACCACACGCTGGTGTCCTCGCCCAGCTGCACCCGGCCCATCACCTGCGCGCTGTCCGCCACCCAGCTGGAAGCGGCCACCTGCGGCGCCACGCCGTCGAGCTCATAAATCGCCATTGCCCACGTCTCCATGCATTGTTTCAACCAGGGCGCCATTGTAGAGACGGCACCCGCCGCCCCCGCGCAGTGCGCGACAGCCCCTGCATCGCTGCGCGCCCAGGCACTGGCCGCGCTGCAGCTTGCCGACCCCGACGCCAAATGCGCCGCCGCGCTTGCGCTGCACGCGCTCGCTGCCACGCTGGCGCCCGATCCGGGCGAGCAGCTGGCCTGCGCCGCCGCCCTGCCCGGCCACCCGCCGCGCCCGCAGCTGACCGACCATCTGAGCGTGCCGCGGCGCTCTCCAGCCACGCGCGAAGGGCGCGCAGCGCTGATCCACTCGATCGCTCACATCGAGTTCAACGCCATCAACCTGGCGCTGGACGCGGCCTGGCGCTTTGCCGGCATGCCCGAGGCCTTCTACCGCGACTGGCTGCGCGTGGCCGCCGACGAGGCGCGCCACTTCCTGCTGCTGCGCGACCACCTGCGCGCGCAGCTGGCCAGCGACTACGGCGACTTTGCCGCGCACCAGGGCCTGTGGAGCATGTGCGAGAAGACCGCGCACGACATCACCGCGCGCATGGCGCTGGTGCCGCGCACGCTGGAGGCGCGCGGGCTGGATGCGACTCCGCTGATCCAGCGCAAGCTGCGCCAGGTGGGCACGCCCGACGCGCTGGCCGCGGTCGCCATCCTGGACACCATCGTGCGCGAGGAGGTCGACCACGTGGCCATCGGCAACCACTGGTACCAGTGGCTGTGCGCGCGCCTGGGCCTTGACGCCGCTGCGCACTACGCCGCGCTGGTGCAGCGCTACCAGGCGCCGCGCCCGCGCCCGCCGCTCAACGAGGCCGCACGGCGCGCCGCCGGCTTCAGCGACGCCGAAATCGCCTGGCTGCAGCAGGGTTGACGCCTGCGCACCACGCCTACAGCCCGCGCAGCAATAGCCGATAAGGCCGAAAGGGCCCCGGCCGTTCTTTCCTACAATGCGCCCTGACTGCCCCACCCCAGCCTGCCCGATGGACACCGACGCCCTTCCCTCCGACCACAGCCCGTCGCCGCCCAGCCACGGCGCGATGATTGCGCGCCAGGCCATCATGAACGCCCAGCAGGTCGTGGTGGGCTACGAGCTGTTCAACCGCGCACGCACCAGCACCGCCCATACGGCCGCCAGCGACATGGTGCTGGTGTTCACCGCGCTGTCGCACGCCGGCACCGAGGAGCTGGTGGGCAAGATGCTGCTGTTCGTCAACTGCACGCACGAGAGCCTGAGCGGCGGCCACCTGGATCTGATCAACCCCTACAAGGTCGTGCTGGAGATCCCGTCGCTGGGCCACGCGGCGCAGGACGAGGTGCAGGCGCGCCTGCCCATCCTGCAGGAGCTGCGTGCGCGCGGCTTCAGCCTGGCCTTCGGCCACCAGGTGCTGGAGCAGACCTACGCGCCCTGGCTGGCGCTGGCCGACTACATCAAGATCGACCTGTCGGTGCTGCCGCCCGACCAGGTCAGCGTGCTGATCAACTACGCCGCGCGCCAGTCGCAGGCCGAGCTGATCGCCGAGAAGATCGAGACCGCGCAGCAATACGACATGGTCTCCTCGCTGGGCGTGCAGTTGTTCCAGGGCTACTGGTTCTCGCGCCCCACGCTGGTGGAGACCAAGCTGCTCACGCCGGCGCAGACCAGCACCATCGAGCTGCTCAACCTGGTGCGCAACCAGGCCGAGGTCGGCCAGCTCGAAGACGCGCTGAAGAAAGACGCGGCCCTCACCTTCAACCTGATGCGGCTGATCAACTCCGCCGGCCTGGGTTTTGCGCACGAGATCACCTCGGTTCGCCAGGCTGTGATGCTGCTGGGCCTCAAGCGCCTGTTCCGCTGGGCCGCGCTATTGCTGACGGCCGCGCGCGACGGTGAGACACCGCCCGCCGTGGGCCAGACCGCGGTGCTGCGCGGACGCTTCATGGAGCTGCTGGCGCAGCAGGCGCTGCCCCCGGACGCGGCCGACAAGGCCTTCGTCACCGGTATTTTTTCGCTGCTCGACCAGATGCTGGGCCTGCCGCTGGACAAGGCCGTGGATCTGCTGCAAATGCCCGACGAGGTGCGCGGCGCCCTGCTGCGGCACGACGGGGCGCTGGGCCAGTTGCTGCAGCTGGCCCAGGCCTGCGAGAGCAGCAGCGGCAGCACCTGGGAGCAGTTGGGCAGCGCGCTTGAGCTGAGCAGCGAACAGATCAACACCGCCCATTTGCAGGCCATGGCGTGGATGAACCAATTGCGCCTGTGAGCACGCCTCCCCTCCGACCCAGAGCCACTTTGCCCTCATGACGAGCACTCCAGAACCGGCCGCCGCGCCCGCCGGCGGCGCCAACGCCATCCTCATCGCCCGCCAGGCCATCCTGGACGAGAAACGCTCGGTCTTCGGCTACGAGCTGTTCGACCGCACGACCAGCGCCGGCGCCCACACGGCCGACACCGACGCGGCGCTGCTGTTCAACGCGCTGTCGGACGCCGGCTCGGAAATGCTGATGGACCGCAAGATCGTGTTCATCAACTGCACGCATTTCAGCCTGGTCGGCCCGCACCTGGAGCTGATCCACCCGGACAAGGTGGTGCTCAAGATCCCCACGCTGCCCGAGGACGCGACGCCCGAGCAGATCGAGACGCTGGTCAGCGTGTTCCAGAAGCTGCGCGAGCGCGGCTTTCGCCTGGCCTTCAACCAGAACGCGCTCAAGCGCGCCTACGGCAGCTGGCTGCCGCTGGCCAGTTTCATCAAGCTGGACATGCAGGCCTTCAAGCCCGAGCTGGCCGAGCCGCTGGTGCAGTTCGCGCGCAAGCACTCCAAGGCCACGCTGGTGGCCGAGAAGGTGGAGACGGCCGAGGAATACGAGCGCATGCGGGCGCTGGGCATCACGATGTTCCAGGGCTACTGGTTCGCCGAGCCGACGGTAGTGCGCGTGCAGACCATGCGTCCGTCGCAGGCGGCCATCATCCAGCTGATCAACCTGGTGCGCACGGAGGCCGAGATCGACGACATCGAGGAGCTGCTGAAGAAAGACCCGACGCTGTCGTTCAACCTGCTGCGCTTCATCAACTCCTCGGGCCTGGGCCTGTCGGTGGAGATCACCTCGTTTCGCCACGCGGTGATGATCCTGGGCATGAAGAAGCTGTTTCGCTGGGCGGCGCTGCTCATGACCACCTCGCAGACCAGCGGCGTGTCGCCCGCCGTCGGCCAGACCGCCGTGGTGCGCGGGCGGCTGATGGAGCTGCTCACCGCCGAGCTGCTGGCGCGCGAGGACTGCGACAACGCCTTCGTCGTCGGCGTGTTCTCGCTGCTGGACACGATGATCGGCATTCCGCTCGATCGCGCGCTGGAGTCGGTCGCGCTGCCCCAGTCCGCGCTTGACGCGCTGCTGCACGGCACCGGCAAGTACGCGCCCTTCCTGGAGCTCACGCGCGCCTGCGAGACCGGCGACGACGAGGCCTTTGCACGCAACGCACAGCTGCTGCAACTGTCGGGCCACCAGGTCAACATGGCGCACCTGAACGCACTGACCTGGGCCGAGGAGCTGCAGTCAGGACTCTGAGGCCCGTTCCGGCCTTCTCCAGGGTGGCGCGTTTCGCCGGACAAGAAACGCAATCAGCCGCGCGGGTGGTGCTGCGCATGCAGCGCCTTGAGCCGCTCGCGCGCCACGTGGGTGTAGATCGTCGTCGTTGAAATGTCGGCGTGGCCCAGCAGCAGCTGCACCACGCGCAGGTCGGCGCCGTGGTTGAGCAAATGCGTGGCGAACGCGTGGCGCAGCGTGTGCGGGGACAGCGGCGCCGTGATGCCGGCGCGCTGCGCGCACTGCTTGACGATGACCCAGAACATCACCCGCGTCATCGCGTGGCCGCGCTGGGTGACGAACAGGTCGTCGCTGTGGCGCCCCGCCAGGATGACCGCGCGCGCGTCGCCCAGGTAGCGCTCGATCCAGCCACGCGCCACCTCGCCAAACGGCACCAGCCGCTCCTTTGCGCCCTTGCCGACGACGCGCAGAACACCGTCCGCCAGCGCGACCTGGAAGGTCTTGAGCCCCACCAGCTCGCTGACGCGCAGGCCGCTGGCATACATCAGCTCCAGCATCGCGCGGTCGCGCAGGCCCAGCGGCGTGGCCACGTCGGGCGCGGCCAGCAGCGCCTCCACCTGCGCCTGGCTGAGCGTGCCGGGCACGCGCAGCGGCTGGCGCGCCGACGCCAGGCGCAGCGTCGGGTCGCCCGCCACCCGCCCCTCGCGCAGCGCCCAGCGGTAAAAGCGCCGGAACACGGTCAGGCGCCGGTTGGCCGTGGTCGCGCGCGTACCGCTGTGGCGGTGGGCAAAGTAGCCGCCCAGGTCATGCTCGCCCGCCTGCAGCAGCGCCACGCCCTGCCCGGCCAGCCACTGCGCCAGCGCCTGCAGGTCGGCGCGGTAGGCCTGCAGCGTGTTGCGCGACAGCCCCTGCTCCAGCCACAGCGCGTCGACGAAGGCATCGATGATTGCAAGAGAGGCGCCGTCGACGACGGGCGCGTCCGGTGCGGGGTGTGAATCAGAAAGGGCCATCGAAGCGTGGAAACCAGAGCGGTTACGGGGCTGGGGTTGAGAGCGTGTTTACGATTTTTTCATGATGCCCGCAATGCAGCAAAAAG
>PGEI01000122.1 GCA_002894305.1 Comamonadaceae bacterium CD01 | reverse complement strand
CCAGCACCAGCAGATCGAGCGCCCGGCTCAGGCCGGCCTCGACGTTGACACCAGCACCATGGCGGCCGCGGCTGGCGCCCAGCTCAGGCCGGCCAGCGGCACCAGCACCGGCAAGCCGGGCGCCATCGGTCACGCCACCAACTCGGACAGCTCGGGCAACGCCGAATTGCCATGTTCCAGTGGTTGAAGCAGCGCATCCGCCATGATGTTGCGCGCAGTGTCAGTGCCGCATGGATAGATACCCGGCGTTTGCTGGTGTAGTTGCGCCACCTCGTCCAACGTCATGGAGTGCCGCATTTTTGGCCAGGTGCGCACGGCCGACGCATCTCCAAGGAAATGATCCAGCAGGCGCACCCATAGCCCGATGGGCAGGGCCGGCCAATGCGTTTCCTCGACAGCCCACAGAACGCGCCTCACATGCTCTACGAAGGCCGCCGGCTGCGCCTCAACGGGCAGCGCCAGCAGCGCCCATGCATCGGCCCCGGTAATCGCCAGAACGTCACGTAGGCCGACATCGGCAGACCAACGAAGCAGCGCGCAGAGATCAGCGGCAGGTGCGGGCGCTGCCGCTACGGGCGCCGGTTTCGGTGGCGTCGCGTTCGGGTCGTATCGCTGCCCCTTCACGCGCCCCGGCTCAAGGTGGCGTTTGCGCCAGCGCTGGGCGCGCTCCAGGCTGTCCACTGGCATCCCTCGTTTTGACAGGCGGGAAACCATGGAAGGCGATATGCCAAGCAACTGCGCAAGCTCTGATTTCGTCATTTTTGACCCTTTGAACTTATGGTGCGAAATGACCCAAAACCAGGCCCATGCACCGCTTGTTGAACCTACCCCCCATAGCGCTGACTAGCGCATCGGCGGGGCGCGAATGACCCTCAATGCAAAAGGCCAGGGAGAACCTAGAAATTGCCCCGCCCTTGGTATTTGCAGCGCGAAGCGAACCCCGCCCGCGCCCCCGCCGGGCGCGCCGGCGTCATATGTCCAGCTCGAAAATCTTTGGCGTGACGTGGTAACACCGGGCCGTCTTTGCCATGCCAGGCAGGCGCGTTTTGATCGTGCTGCGGCCCTTCTCGGCAACCAGGCATTCATGCTCGGCCAGCACGCGCGCCACGGCTTCGGGCGTAAAGCCCTGGCACACCTCGGCGCGGAACGTCTCGGGGAAGATGAAGAACTCGACGCTGACCCCATCGGCCAGGACGGCGGGCATGCGCTCGCCGTATTCAATGGCATGGTCGCCGTTCGTCTTGATCGGCTCGCCATCGGCATTGATCATCCTGCGGTAACCGGCGCGCTGTAGCGTTTTGGCGTTGTGGTCGTCGGCGGCACGGTGCCACCATGTAAAGCGCCCTTCCCCGTGCGACTCAAGGAAGCGGCGCACCTGGCGCAGCATGGCCGTGACCTCGCCATTGCCCATGCCGCCGCGCGCGGCCACCCATGCGTCAAAGCAGGCCCGGGCCGCCTCGGCCGGCTCGGTGCCATCCCAGCCGGTAAGCCCCGCCTCGGTGGCCAGCTCGCCGGCCATGGCAACCAGCGCAAAGCGCGACGCTACGCGCTGCACCTGGCCCGATGCATGAGCGGGCACCCATTGATCAACCAGCACGCGCACACCGTCACGCAGGCGGCGCGCCAGCCCTTCCCAATGCGCGCAGGCCCATTCGATGAAGGCCAGGCCGGGCGCACCGTAGACGGCGCACACCTCGCGGCCAAGGTGCGCGGCAAACGCGGCCGGGCTGGCGTGGCCATGGATGCATTCAAAGGCGCCCATGCCGGCGCCGGCATCGGCCGGAATATCGGCCATGCGCAGCTCCTGCCCGGTGCGTGCGCGCTTCATGCCCTCGGCCATGTGGTCGGCCAGGCCCAATTCACCCGCCGACAGAAACAGCAGGCGCCAGGACAGGCGCGCACGCGGCGCCCCGCCCTGGGTGGCGCGTGCCTTGCTTTGCTCATTGGCCAGCATGTAGGCGCATTCCCCGGCTACCTTGCCGTCAACCTGCGCCAGCTCGTCGAGGATCAGCAGCGCGTCGCAGTGCTGCGCGGCGATGGCTTCAAGCGCGTTGTCCGTCGTGCGCCAGCGCTGCATATAGCTGGGGCCACCGTTGACGCTGGCGGCCACACGCAGCGCCGTTGTCTTGCCGCTGCTGCTGTCGCCCCGCAAGTGAAAGCCCCCACTTTCCATACCAGCCGCGCGCAGCAGCGGGCCGGCAAAGGCGCAGGACGCGGCAAACACCAGGCGGCTATTGCCAGCGCACAGCGCGCCGATGCGGTCACGCCAGGCGGCCGCGTCCTTGCGAACGCGAAAGGTGTTCTCCATGGCGCGGTCGCTCTGAAAAACAATCCGCTCGGCATCATCGCCAATGGTCATTTTGGGCAGCACGTAGGCGGCGCCGCTCTCGGTCGGATGCCAGCCTATGCGGTCGGTGCAGCTGGCAAATTCCGCCGGGCGGCGGGTTTGGATGTACTCGGTCAGGCGGTTGCGTGCCGATGGCGACGTGGCGATGCGCAGGCCCATATTCAGCAGCGAAGCGCGGTATTCGCCACCCTCGCCGGCCAGCATGCGCGACGGCATGGCCCATTGCTTGGCTACGCCCAGCGGGTCGGCAAATTGCAGCAGGTAACCCCATCCCTGGCCGTCCTGGTCGCGCGTCAGGGCGGCCACGTCCAAGCGGCTGCACAGCCACAGCGGCGCCAGCGGCTCACCGTTGCGGCCAAAGCCATGGAAGAAGACGCCTTCATCGCTCACGCTGAAAGCGTCGTGCTCGTCGGCGGGTGCGGCGTCGCCACCATCGCCGCCTCGCCCGCCACCGCCACGGCGTCCGCCATTGCCGCCACCGCCGGGCGATGCACGCGGCGCGCGCTGGCGCGGCGCCTTGGCCGCTGGCGGGTCTTGCAGCTCTTGGCCCTGGCGCGCCTGCTGCGCCTGGCCGTGCGCATCGATGGCGCTTTGCACGGCGGCGCGCACGGCATCAAGCCCGTGGTCTTGGTGCATGTCGTTGAAATCTCGGTTTTGCGGCGCGCCCGCATCGGCCGGGCTGGCGGGCAGCGCCACAGCACCGCCCACGGCAAGGGCCACGGCCTCAGCCTTGGCGCGGCCTGGATTGGTACCGGTGCGCGCCTCGGTGGCCTGGTCGTCGTCGGCACACAGCACCAGCAGGGCATGCGGGTGCATGCGGCGCAGCGCCTTGGCGACGTGCGCCAGGTTGCCCGCGTCAAACGCCACGGCGCACGGGTGGCCGGTGGCCTGGTGCAGGCTGGCGGCTGTGGCGTAGCCCTCGGCAACCAGCAGCACGGCGGCGCCGTCAGGGTTGCCGCACCAGTGCCACAGGCCCGACTTGCGCCCGCCTTTGAAGAAGGTTTTTTCCGGGCCGCTGGCGGGCTTTGTGGGCGCGATGCGCTGCACGTTCCACAGCTGGCCGGATTCGTCGCGCAGCGGCACGCACAGCACGCCCGGCGGGGCCACGCGCACACCGTAGGGCTGCACGCCCTTGCGCGCCAGATAGGGCGCCTGGGCGCTGTCGTCCACGTCCTGGCAGTTGCCATCCCAAAACGCCAGCGCCTCGGCGGCGGCGCCTTCATGCTCGGCCAGGCGGCGCGCTGCATCGGCCTGGGCGGCCTGGGCGCGCTGGCGCGCCTGCTCGGCCTGCTGCTGCGCACTGGGCGGCGCGGCGCGCTCGCCCTCTTTGGGGATGGTGAAGCCGTTTTGCTTGGCAATGTGCAACAACGTGCCAATGCCCACGCCACCGCCCGGCTTGATGCTGCGCCAGGTGCTGCGCGTGTCGTTGTCGTTGTAGCCCTCTGCCGTGGCGCTCCACTGCTCAAAGAGCGCGGCGCCATCGTCGCCGGGCATTTCAGATTTCACCGCCATACCGACGCGCGCCCAGTCGTCGCGCGGCAGGTTGGCGGGCACATACGCCAGGGCGGCGCGGATCAGGTCAGGGGTAATTCCCGCCATAGGATTACACCCTCGCGCTTTTCAGTGCCAGGCGCAGCTCACGCTCAAATGCGGGGCCGAAACTCTCCCGCATCACCTTCTCGGCCAATGGTTTCAGATCAACCCGCTTTTCGTACTTGGCCGCCTGCTCTGGAAAAACAATCAGCGGGATCAGCTGAGACGCACGCCCAGGCCCACCGGCGACGATCTTGTAAATCCCGGGCGGGAACTTGCGGTTACCCACGTCCTTCGGGTCGCCGTAAAACAATTCAACCTTGTTACTGACCTTGATACGGCGGGCCTTGCGCTTGCCCATCTTTCCTTCTTTGCGGGCAACGGCAATCAATTGCTTGATCACGCCCCGGGGCAGATTGCCGTGCTGATCCAACCCAATGGCGCTAGGCAAACGCAGCGCCTTGCGGGTGGGGTGGCGCACCCCGCCATCGATCTGATAGCGCAGGTAGCTGGCCTGCCGATCCTTGAATTGCACTACGGATTCAAGCCGGTTTTTGGTGGCAGGACGAATGAACATCGCCTTCTCGCTGGCGGTGAAGTCGGTCGGCCTGTCCAGGCTTTTGCGAAGCTCGCCGGGAATAGCCCGGCGCAAATCTTGCGCAGTGGCATTCAGCGCCTTGGACGCTGCAAACGACGCCTGTTTGCCAAGGTCGCCCAGCTGGCGCCGCACTGCATCCAAGCCCGTTACGGATATGGAAAGTTTCACGATAAAACCCTTCAATCAATGGGGCGGCCAGGCACAAAGCCGGGCGCCAATTCGCGGGGGTTTCCGGGGCAGCTTTCGGCCATCAGTATTCCCGTGTCAGGATCAATGACTTGCACCACGCCAGGCCAAAGAACACGGCACAGCAAACGGCGCGAACGGTCAGGCTTCAACATGCCGGAAAAAAGCGGCTTGCTCGTGGCGCGCGCCGCGATCAAGGGCGCGCAATTGCGCAGGGTGTTGGCTGCGGCCTCGGTAGCGGCGGCGCGTTGCTCAGTTTTGATTGCTTCAAATTGGGCGGCGGTCATTGCTGGCCCTCCTGGATGCGGCCTTGAATCCAGGCCAGCACGGCCGTTTCAGGCCACGCCACCATGCGGGCATGCAGGCGGATGGATTTAGGAAATTTGCCGGCGCGCATCAGCTCGTAGATTGACGATTTGCCAAGGCCGGAAAGGCGCTCGACTTCATGCATGCGGATCAGGCGATCACGGGGAATGGCGGGGCGGGTTTCGTGGACAAGTTGCATAGCGGTGTTTCTCCAAATCGCCGGCAGACTTGAACGATTCCGGGCCGGCTTGGTCGCTATTGGGGCGCATCCATGTTCAAAATTGCGCCATGTATTTGCCATGGTGCTGCCCGCTGGCGTCCACTCATTTGGGCACGGCTCCGCACAGGCGCAAGGCCATGCATGGCGTTTCCATGTCCAGGCGTTTAGGCTGTCCGCTTGCCGTCTTTCACGCGCGTTGATTCATAGCCTGCTTCGGGCGGCGTGCTGGTTTTTTCCTTGGCCTTCTTGCGGTCGCGTTTCAGGGCATCAAGCAACTGTTTATGTGGCGCGCCGCCCAGATACCCCAGTTCACGCCCCATAGCATCGCCGGCGGCGGTTTTGGTCATAACTGCCGCCACCCTGCGCTCCAGTTCTTCATTGGCAATCTGCAATTGATTGCCAAGCCCCCAATCCGGCCCGCGTTTGCCGGCATCTATGAAAGCCCGGCGATAGCGCACCAAGGCCCGCCAATCGGCCAGCGGGAACGGCGAGGACACCGATTGCACCACCGGCCACACCACACCACGCGCTGCAAACCAGTTGCGGACGTGCACGCTTGGCTCCTCGTCCTGAACATCAAGCCACGCGGCAAAGTCAGCGGCCGCTACCGTAATGCGGATCGGGGGAAGAATCCCATGAGCTGGCTGCAATGACTTTTTGTCAATGCCACCGCCCCGGGTAACTCGGGGCGGCGGCGGATTGAAAAAAGGTAATGGACGCACCGAAAGGGCCGACATGGCGGTGTCTTCAAGGGCAAATTTACCCAAAAGACCACTAAGGGCGGAATCCTCAACGTTTAACGCTCCGGACAAACCACCGAGTGCCTTTGCTAACTCGACGGCCGTAGGTGCATTTACGACTCTCAAGGTGTGGGCAATGCTTTTCTTGGAGGATTTCAACTCCCACAAAGCGCAGGATTGCATCAACGCCGCAAACAACGTTTTCTGTCGTTGTAAATCTTCACTACCCACCGCTCGTAACGGCCTTTGCAACGCGGCCAGCTGGTCAGGCATCATTGCAGCAGGCCAGCCGTCGTCCTGCTCGTCCTTTGTAAACGCCTGGCTTGCCTGGCAAGCATCCAGCCATTTCAAATCAGTTGCCAAAACGCTCTCCCCTTTCTACAAGCCCAAATCCGGCCCGGTTCGCTCGACTCAGCACCGCCCCGGAATCAACCAAACGTCCGCCCCGCGAACATTCAAAGGGTTCTCTCCCGACGCCACGCGGGCCACATCAGCAAACCAGCCGATGCGCCTGACAAGCACGTCAACTGCGCCCACCATGGAATCGAACGCCGCCACATCTTCGCGAACGCCGTAAAGCTGATCTACCAGCGTGGCAAGGCGGCTGGCCTCGGTTGAAATTTCAACCAGCAATTCCAGGGGCTGCGCACTGGCAACAGTCATTTTTTCCATGGCTCAGGCCCTCCCCTGCGCGGCTTCGCTGGCATCGGCGCAGGCCAGCAGCTCGGCGGCAATGCTGCGCGCCTGGGCGGCGGTAAAAAGCATGTGGCAATGCGTCATGTCGCCACTGAGCGAAAGCCCAATACGATCAATGCGCTTCATGGCCGATATGGTCAGCCAGTCGCCGCAGGGCATGCGCGCACCGGATTCGCGGGCGTAGCCGCCAGCGGTGCGGACGCGGGTAGAGAACTGAATGTCGCTCATGCCGCGCCCCCTTGCGCCTTGCGGGCGTGCTCGTTGGCACGCTCAAGCACACCATTGGCAGCAATCGCCAGGGCGTCAATGGCTTCAGCCAGCCCCAAGCGCAACCATGGCTGAAGATTCAGCACATCGCCATCGCTTTCGGCCTGCAGCACGGCGCTACAGGCAGTAATGCCGCGTAGCTGGGCCGCAATGGCTTGCACCTGGTGCGGATAAAGCCGCAGTTGAGCATGGAAGCCGCCTGCGTGCTGCTGCATGTAGAGCGCATGCAGATCAAGCGCCGGCGCATCCTGGCCGGCGGGTGTTTGGTGGTCGTGCGCCATGGCTCAACCCTCCCCGGCCATGCATTGATCGAGCGCGCGCAGCGCTGCCAGGGCCTGCCCCGCCTTGCGCGTGGCGCCGGGCACATTGGCGGCCGGCTGGCGCAGGTAGTAGGCGGCCATGGCCAGCGCGTTGGACGCATCGGCAAAGGCCTGTAGAGGGTCTGGCGCCGCCAGGCGGGCGCCCTGCGGGCTGGGGGGCGTGGTGCCGCTGGGGCGGGCCACAAGGTGAAGGGCTGTCATGTTCCATGCTCCTAACTGAGACTGAAACCACCGGCCCGCGTTTTCAAGCGCGGACAGGTGGGCGGGATGTTGAAAACACGCAGTTAGACGTGCGGGCGCCCTTGCGGGTGGCCCCATCCCGCCCGAAACCTTGACGGAATGAGGGCACGACGAAGCCCCGCTATCGTGGGGGCTGCAAACGCTAACTGTCAGGTGTTTTCAAGCACCGGCCCCGCTCGGGGCTGGCGCGATTATGAGGCCATGGGCGGGGCTGCTGTCAAGCCCCCGGCGGCGCCTGGCCTTCATCGCCGGCGCTGGGGGGCGCCAGGTAGGCGGCATGCAGGCGCGCCAGGTCTTGCACCAGCCAGCCCGAAGCCCTGGCGCTGGCAGGCGCCGCCGAAGCGGCATACAGGCGCCGCACATCAAGCAGCAGCCCCAGGTGCTGCGCCACCCAGGCGGGGATCTCCACGCCCTCATTGCGCCAGCGGCTGGGGGTGTTGCGGTGCAGCCCCGTGGCCCGGCAAAAGTCGCTCACCTTCCAGCCCAGCGCGGCCAGGGCTGCATCAAATTCTTCCATCGTCATCGGTTGGTTCCTTGGTTGGTAGGTGCATTGTGGCACGCATTCCCTAAAATATGCAAAATTATAAAAATACGCACTGTATTTAACATAACGCTAGTCGTATTTACTGTGCATTGTGGATAAATTTAGCACATTTACGGGATTATTGAATGCTGGCGCGCACTTACGCCGGCCTATGTTTTGCTGAAATTTTGGGCAAGTGAACCGCCGAAAGTTATCCACAGCGCACCGACGATCGTCTGCACGCGTCTACGGCGCGCCCACGTCAGGCCAAGGGCAAGGCCAGCAGGCCAAGGGCACGGCCAGCCGCAGCGCCTGGCGCCGGCTCAGGCCGGCCACCGACACCGACACCGACACCAGGCACCAGCACCAGCACCAGCACCAGGACGGCCGCAGCTGGCGCAGGAAGCGGCCAGGACGGCAGGCCAAGGGAACGGCCAGCCGCAGGCCTGGCGCCCAGCTCAGCACGGCCATCGACACCAGCACCAGAACGGGCAGCAGCGGGCGCAGGACGCGATCGGGCCAGCAGCGGCAGCGGCAGCAGATCGAGCGCACGGCGCCAGCACGGCCACCGACGCCAGCACCAGAACGGGCAGCAGCTGGCGCAAGGCGCGGCCAGGCCAGCAGGCCAAGGGCAAGGCCAGCCGCAGCACCTGGTGCCCTCAATTCTTCGATTTATTGGGGGTACAATAAAGCAATGTTCGTTGAGTTTGACGAAAACAAGCGCCGCCAGACTTTGGCCCATCGCGGGCTGGATTTTGCGCGTGCTGGCGAGGTGTTTGCAGGCAGGCACTACACGGCGCAGGACGAACGCGAAAGCTACAACGAACCCCGCTACATCACCGCCGGCCTGCTCGACGGGCGCATGGTGGTTTTGGTTTGGACACCACGCGGCGAGGTGCGCCGCATTATCAGCATGAGGAAAGCCAATGCCCGCGAACAAGCACGCTACGCCCACCGTCTGGACTGACCCGGACGATGCGCCGGAATTGACCGATGCATTTTTCGAGCGCGCCGCCGAATTCGACGGTGCAAAGCTGGTGCGCCGTGGCCGCCCCAAAGCGGCGACAACCAAAGAAGCCGTAAAGCTGCGGCTAGATGCCGACGTGCTGGCCGCACTGCGCGCCACAGGGGACGGCTGGCAAACGCGCATCAACGACATGCTGCGCGCATCCATGCACCTGGCAGGCCGGGTGTAGGCGCCGGGCGCAATAGACGGCGCCCACAAGCCGGGCGCACGGCATCAGGCCGGCCACCGACACCAGCACCAGGACAGGCCGCAGCTGGCGCAGGACGCGGCCAGGACGGCAGGCCAAGGGCAAGGGCCAGCCGCAGCGCCTGGCGCGCAGCTCAGGCCGGCCACAGCCACCAACACCAGCACCAGCACCAGGACAGGCCGCAGCTGGCGCAGGACGCGGCCAGGCCAGCAGGCCAGGGGCCAAGGCCAGCCGCAGGCCTGGCGCCCAGCTCAGG
>PGEI01000121.1 GCA_002894305.1 Comamonadaceae bacterium CD01 | reverse complement strand
CTTCGCTTGTCGTGCTACAGCACTGTCTGCGCTTCACCTTCGCGTACTCAATCGATATAGATATGGAATCAGTCAGGCATGGAGCAATGCCCGCCCTGCGCGGCCTGGCCCGAGCCGGCGGCAAACAGCGGCGGCTCGAAGCGCAGGTCGATGGACTTGGAAGCGGCAAAGTCCCAGGCCAGAAAGCCCAGCAGGGCCAGCCAGAACAGGGTGCGCAGCATGAAGGTGCGTGTCATCGTGTGCTCCAGCCTCAAAACCCGAAATGGCGGCGCACGCGCAGCCCGACCATGGTGCCGGCAAAGGCCAGCGGCACCCAGATCCAGCCGTGCAGCGAGCCGGTCGAGATGCCCGAGAGCATGGCGCCGACGTTGCAACCGAACGCCAGGCGCGAGCTGTAGCCCAGCAGCAGGCCGGCCGTCAGCGCGACTGCCCATTGCTGGCCGTTCAGCGCCCGGGCCTTGGCGGGGCGGGCGGCGCTCACCCACAGCGCGCCGGCCAGGATGCCGATGTTGGTGATGCTGGTCACGTCCTGCAGCACCGCCTCCTGCAGGCGCGGCGCGTTGCCCGGCTGGCTCCAGAACCAGTTGTGGGCAAAGTCCACACCGCCGGCCTGCACCAGCTTGGCGGCCCACAGGCCAAAGCCGTAGACCACTCCCCAGGGCTGGCCGGCAATCACCAGGTTGAGCGTGGCCAGCAGCGCCAGCAGCAGCGCGCCGACCAGCCAGCGGCGCACCACCAGCGGATGCGCCGCCTGGCCACGCGCGCGGCTGGCGCGGCGGCAGTACCAGGCAACGGCCAGCGCGGTGGCGGCCAGAGCGGCCAGCGTGGCGGCCAGCGCCGCCTGCCAGCCCCATTCGCCGACCAGGCCAACGGCGGGCGCGCGCCCCAGATCAAGCCACCAGCCCAGGTGCCAGCTACCCAGAAAACTGCCCAGCGCGAACAGCGGCAGGATGGCCGCGTTCATCGGAATGCCCATGCCGGCCTTGTACAGCGTGCCGCTGCCGCAGCCGTCGGCGATCTGCATCGACAGGCCGAAGACGAAGGCGCCGACCAGCAGGCTGACGCTGGGCGGGCCCAGCGCCGCGGTCAGCTCGGGAAAGTAGCCCAGCAGCGGCATGGCCAGCAGCGCGGCCAGCGCCAGCAGCAGCAGCTGGCCCATCACGCCGGCGGGGTTCTTGTCCTCGACCAGGATGCGCCAGCCGGTGGTGAAGCCAAAGCGCTGGCCGGCCAGCACCGCGCCCAGGCCGATGCCGACGGCGAACAGCGCCGCCTGGCGCGCCGACACGCTCCACAGCAGCCAGCCGGCAAAGACGAGCATCAGGAGCGTGAGAGAGGTACGTTTCATGGAATGGGCAACAAAGCGGAAAAATGAAAGCGGCAAGGGATTGCAACGGCCGTGCGCTGCAATCCCTTGCTGCCGAGGGTCGGCGTTTACTTGAACGCGGCCTTGATCCAGTCCTGCGCCGAGCGCGCCAACTGCTGGGCGCGGCTGGGCGCGTTGGCCACCGGCAGCGCTTCGCTCGCCTGCGTCCAGTCGGCCATCGAGCCGGCGTAGAGCTTGACGTTGGGCGCGCCCGCCACTTCGCTGAGCGCAAACCATTCGGTTGCCGCCCAGTGGCCGGTGTTGCAGAACGCCACCGTGTCCTGCGCGCCATCCTGCGGCAGCGGCGCCTGGCTGGCCACCTTGCGCGCGGCCTCGCCCTGCACGAGCTGGGAGCTGCCCGGCTCGAACCACTGGTTGAAGTCGAACGCCTTGGCGCCGGGCAGCGTGCCGGCCACCTTGGCGGCGGGCACCTTGGTCTCGCCCAGGAAGAAGGCCTGGGGGCGGGCGTCCAGCAGCAGGGCGTCGCCGCTCTGCACATGGCCGAGCACCTGCTCGCGCGTGGCCAGCCAGCGCGCGTCGAAGGTGGGCGCGTAGCTGCTGGGCGCGACCTGCACCGGCGCATTCGACAGCGGCAGGCCGGCGGCCTGCCAGGCCTGCATGCCGCCGTTGACGATGGACAGCTCGGTCAACCCCAGCGACTTGAGCGTCCAGTACACGCGCGCCGTCGCGCCGAAGTCGGTCGCATCCTTGCCGCTGGAGACGACGACGGCGTGCGTGCCGGCATCCAGCCCCAGGCGCTGCACCAGCGCGACGAACCGGTCCTGCGCCAGCAGCTCGCCGGGGTTGCTGGCCGGGCCGCGCCACTGGCCGTAGGGCGCATTGACCGCGCCGGGAATATGGTTGACGCCGTGGCTTTGCGCGTCGCGGATGTCGATCACGCGCACCTGGGGGTTGGACAGCAGCGGCGACAGATCCTGCGGAGTGAGTAGCGGCTGCGCGGCCAGCGCCGCGCCGGTGCCCCACACGAGGGCCAGGGGAATCAGCACAGTTTTCATGGTGTCGGTCAGCGGGCAGCGCTGTCAAAGCTCAAACGAGCCGTGATTGTCCGGCCCTTGCTGCATTGCACCAACGAAGATTTTCTTGTTTGCTTATGCCTGCCGCCTCACTGGTCGCGCCGCGTCTCCAGGTAGGTGCGGATCGACCAGATCGCCTCCTGCGACAGCGTGCCCTCGAACGGCGGCATGTAGACGCGCCCGTCGCGGGTGCGCCCGCGGCGCACGGTGCCCACGAAGAAATCGTCCATCTCGCCATAGCAGGCGGCCTTCTTGGCGGCGGCCAGGCCGGCGCATTCCTCGTCGAACTTGCGCAGGTCCGGCGCAATGCCGCCCGAGACCGCCTCCAGGCCGTGGCAGCGCGCGCAGTTCTGGTTGTAGGCCGAGGTGCCTATGCGCAGCGCCTCGTCATGGGCCTCGCCCTTGCTATAAGGGTTGCTCTCCAGCCACTTGCTGCCCAGCTGGGGCAGGCTGCTTGTGTCGACCGCCTGGGGCACGACGTCGCCGTGGGCCAGGGCGGCGCTGGCACCGCAGGCCAGGGCCAGCGCGAGCAGACCACGCAAGGGGCGTTGCAGAAAGCGGGGGGAAATTGCGTGCATGGGGTGTCTCCTGTCTGAAAAATAGGCTCCCACGCAGCAAAGCAATAACCGGGCCAGTCCACGCTGACGCCACCCATCGCTGCCCCCAGACAGGTTGCCGGCGCGCGGCGGCGCCGCCCTGGCGTGACACACCGGTGCGCCCCGGGTGTTTCAGTTTGGAGCAATTCCCTGCGTGCCACGCTGGAACAATTCTTGCTTCCAATCCCATAATCAACACTTTTCACGCCGCGAATCCTGGATAGAGCGCCGCTCGCCAGCCAGGACAGGCCCAAGCCCCCATGCAAGAGGGGTATGGACAGGAGGTGATGCAGGCCACCCGTGCCTGGTCAGCGCGCCTGCACCAATCGCAGCTTTGGTGCAAAGTCATAAGAAAACCGGGGCGACCGATGCCCGGATCTGGAGACACGATGAGCATCCCTTTTTCTGGCCCGCCGGCCCAGCAACAGGGTTCAAGCCCCAGCCCGATGGGGGAGCCCCGTGACTACGCCGAAGTCATCGACCAGGCGCACGAGCGCTCGCGCCACTATGGCGTCGTGGTGCACGAGCGGCCCGATTACTCGCGCCCCGGGCGTGGCGAGCTCGACGATGTGGTCGAGGGCAACCAATTCCTGTTCCAGCATGCCGCGCCCATCATGGAGACGCTGTACGAGCAGATCGCCAACACCCACAGCATGGTGCTGCTGACCACGGCGCAGGGGCTGGTGCTGCACTCGCTGGGCGACAAGGACTTTCTGGAGAAGGCCCACCGCGTGGCGCTGGCGCCCGGCGTGGACTGGTCGGAGAAGGCCAAGGGCACCAACGCCATCGGCACCGCGCTGAGCGAGGAGACCGCGGTGACGGTGCACGGCGACCAGCACTACATGCGCGCCAACCACGCGCTGACCTGCTCGTGCGCACCCATCTTCAACCCGCACGGCGAAGTCGTCGGCGCGCTCGACGTCTCGGGCGACCACCGCAGCTACCACCAGCACACGCTGGCGCTGGTGCGCATGTCGGCGCAGATGATCGAGAACCAGATGTTCGCCGGCAGCTTCCCGAAGGCGGTGCGGCTGCATTTCCACGCCCGCCCCGAGTTCCTGGGCACGCTGGTCGAGGGCATTGCGGTGTTCACGCCCGAGGGGCGCTTTCTGTCGGCCAACCGCAGCGCCCAGTTCCAGCTGGGGCTGTCGTACAACGCGCTGCAGGCCTACACCTTCTCGTCGCTGTTCGACCTGCCGATGTCCACGCTGATGGAGCTGTTCGGCGGCGCCTCGGACGCGCCGCGCCAGCTGCACCTGCAAAACGGCGTCTCCGTCTGGTGCCGCGCAGACATCAAGCCGCAGGGGCCGTGGGCAGCGCCCGCGTTCTCCGAGCGCGCCGCCGTGATGGCCGTCTCGCGCGCGGCGCCGGCGCGCAAGCCCCAGCTGTCCTCGCTGCAGTACCTGGAGACGGGCGACCCGCAGGTGGCGGCGGTGATCGCCAAGCTGCACAAGGTGATGGACCGCGACATCCCGGTGATGATTCTGGGCGAGACCGGCACCGGCAAGGACTTGCTGGCGCAGGCCTTCCACAACGACTCGGCGCGTGCGCGCCAGCCCTTCGTCGCGGTCAACTGCGCGTCCATCCCCGAGTCGCTGATCGAGGCCGAGCTGTTCGGCTACGAGGAAGGCGCCTTCACCGGCGCGCGCAAGAAGGGCGCGGTCGGCAAAATCGCCCAGGCGCACGGCGGCACGCTGTTCCTCGACGAGATCGGCGACATGCCCAAGCACCTGCAGGCGCGGCTGCTGCGCGTACTGCAGGAGCGGCGCATCACTCCGCTGGGCGCGGGCAAGGAGGTGGACGTGGACGTGGCGGTGGTCTGCGCCACGCACAAAAACCTCAAGGATCTGATTGCGCAGGGCGACTTCCGCGAAGACCTGTACTACCGGCTCAACGGCCTAGTCGTGCGCCTGCCGGCGCTGCGCGAGCGCACCGACTTTGTCCGCGTGGCGCAAAAACTGCTCAAGACGCTGTGCGACGACGGCCAGCAGGTCGGCATCTCCGAGCCGGTCATGGATCTGTTTCGCCGCTACCACTGGCCCGGCAACGTGCGCCAGCTGCACAACCTGCTGCGCACCGCGGTCGTCATGGTCGGCAGCGAGGGCGAGATCGCCCCCGAGCACCTGCCCGACGACTTCCTGGAAGAGCTGCACGGCATGGGCACCGCAGCATCCGCCGTGACGCCCGGCTTCGCGCACGCGCTCCCGCACGCCTCGCCGCAGGCGCCTGCGCCCGCCTGCCCCCTGCCGGCCCAGGCCGCGCCCGCCGCGCCGGACACCGACGCCAGCGCCGACGGCCAGAGCCTGCAGGACGTGACGCTGCTGGCCATGGCACAGATGTTGCAACTGCACAAGGGCAATGTGTCGGCGGCCGCCAAGGCGCTCGGTGTTTCGCGCAACACCATCTACCGCAAGAAGAACCTGCTGCCGCCCGACCTGCTGAACTGAACGCCCGCACGGCACAACGGATCTGGAGGAAAGCAATGACGCACAACGCGCGATACGACCGGCTCTCGGTCTGGCTGCACTGGCTGATGGCCGCGCTGCTGCTCGCCCAGATCGCCCTGGGGCTGTGGATGCTGGGCCTGCCCAAGGGCGGCACCGGCGTGCGCGTGTACTGGTTCAACGTGCACAAGTCCATCGGCATGCTGCTGGGCCTGCTCATCGTGCTGCGCCTGGCCTGGGCGCTGGCGCGCCCGCGCGTGGCCGCGCTGGCGCAGGCGCGCCACCTGCAGCTGGCGGCCAGCGGCGCCCACAAGCTGCTGTATGCGCTGATGCTGGTGATGCCGCTGTCGGGCTTTTTCGGCTCGGTGTTCTCGGGCTATCCCATCCGCTTCTTCGGCATGCGCCTGCCCGACATCGCGGGGCGCTGGGACGCGGCCAAGGAGCTGCTCAGCATGGTGCACAAGGTCTCGGCGCTGGCCCTGATACTGCTGATCGCGCTGCATGTGGCAGCCTTTGCGTACCACCAGCTGGTGCGCAAGGAGGCGCTGCTGCAGCGCATGCGCTGATCCCCCCTTGCCACCAACAACCGCGCCGCCCGACCCAGGGCGGCGCTTTTTTGTGTGCGCCACAGCCAAACCGTGCGGCAGCGCGTCCGCATGTTTCTGCATCGACATCCCGGTTGCTCCCGAACGCAACAGTGGCGCAGCCCTGTGCGCTCCACATTTGAACAACTGCACCGTGCGAAGGGCTATTTCGCGCAGCCGATTGCGCCGCCGCCCGCTGGCATGGCTCTTGCATCACCGCTGTCGGATCTACCCACAACACAAGGAGCACACCAGCATGTCCACCACATTCGCACGACGCCCGCGCCTGAGCCGCATCAGCCTGGCCCTGCTCGCCACGGCGGCCCTGTCCGTCCAGGCGGCCGATGTCAAACCCGTCACCTGGGACGACATCGCCAACGACGCCAAGACCACCGAAGACGTGCTGACCTACGGCCTGGGCCTGACGGCGCAGCGCTACAGCCCCGCCAAGACGCTGACCACCAAGAACGTCGCCGGCCTGGTGCCGGTGTGGAGCTACTCGTTCGGCGGCGAGAAGCAGCGCGGCCAGGAGGCGCAGGCGCTGATCCACGACGGCGTGATCTACGTCACCGCCTCGTACTCGCGCTTCGTCGCGCTCGACGCGCGCACCGGCAAGCGCCTGTGGACCTACGAGCACCGCCTGCCCGAGGACATCCGCCCCTGCTGCGACGTGGTCAACCGCGGCCCGGCCATCTATGGCGACAAGGTCTACTTCGGCACGCTGGACGCGCGCGTCATTGCGCTGGACCGCGCCACCGGCAAGGTGGTGTGGAACGAGAAGTTCGGCGACCACAAGGTCGGCTACACGATGACCGGCGCCCCCTTCATCGTCAAAGACCAGAAGAGCGGCAAGGTGTTGCTGGTGCACGGCTCGTCGGGCGACGAGTTCGGCGTGGTCGGCTGGCTGTATGCACGCGACCCGGAAACCGGCGAGGAGGTCTGGGCCCGCCCGATGGTCGAAGGCCACGTGGGCCGCCTGAACGGCAAGCCCAGCACGCCCACGGGCGACCCCAAGGCACCGAGCTGGCCCGACGACCCCAACAGCCCCACCGGCAAGGTCGAGGCATGGAGCCAGGGCGGCGGCGCACCGTGGCAGACCGCCAGCTTCGACGTGGAGACCAACACCATCGTCATCGGCACCGGCAACCCCGCGCCGTGGAACACCTGGAAGCGCACCGCCAAGGGCGACGACCCGCGCAACTGGCCCAGCCTCTACACCTCGGGCCAGGCCTACGTCGACCCGACGACCGGCGACCTGAAGGGCTTCTTCTCGCACACGCCCAACGACGCCTGGGACTTCTCGGGCAACAACTCGGTGCTGCTGTTCGACTACAAGGACGCCAAGACCGGCAAGACCGTCAAGGCCTCGGCCCACGCCGACCGCAACGGCTTCTTCTTCGTGACCGACCGCGAGAAGCTGGCCAAGAACGACGGCGGCCACCCCTGGAAGCAGACCTCCATCATCAACGCCTGGCCCTTCGTCGACGACATCACCTGGGCCAAGGGCTTTGACCTGAAGACCGGCCTGCCGATCGAGAACAACAACCGCCCACCCGAGCCCAAGGAAGGCGAAGAGAAGGGCGACACCGTCTTCGTCTCGCCTCCGTTCCTGGGCGGCACCAACTGGATGCCGATGAGCTACAGCCCCGACACCGGCCTGTTCTACATCCCGGCCAACCACTGGGCCATGGACTACTGGTCCGAGCACATCACCTACAAGCCCGGCGCGGCCTACCTGGGCCAGGGTTTTCGCATCAAGAAGCTGCACGACGACCATGTGGGCACGCTGCGTGCGATCAACCCGCAGACGGGCAAGATCGAGTGGGAGCACAAGGAGCAGTTCCCGCTGTGGGCCGGCACGCTGACCACCGCCGGCGGCCTGCTGGTGACCGGCACCTCCGACGGCTACCTGAAGGTCTTCGACAAGAAGAACGGCAAGGAGCTGTGGAAGTTCCAGACCGGCTCGGGCATCGTCTCGGTGCCGGTGACCTGGGAGATGGACGGCGAGCAGTACATCGCCATCCAGTCCGGCTACGGCGGCGCCGTGCCGCTGTGGGGCGGCGACATGGCCGCGCTGACCAAGCAGATCTCGCAGGGCGGATCGATCTGGGTGTTCAAGCTGCCCAAGGCGCAGCAGGTCGCCAGCAAGTAAGGCGCAAGCCCGATGCGCGCGCTCCACGGCGCGCGCCCTCCCTCTTCCCGTCCACGGGAAGAGCCGGGGTGGACGGCAGCACACCCGCCGTCCACCCGTCTTGCCTGGAGCCTCTTGCATGCCTTCTTTCACCCGCTTTGCCCTGGCAGGGGCGCTGTGCCTGGCCTGGGCCTGCGCCGGCGCGGCCGACGTGCCGGACGACACAGCGGCCGACGCCGCCGCGCCCGCCTCCACCGAGCCGCTGGTCATCAACGGCTGCCCCATCTGGCCCTATACCCGCTGCCCCGGCGCCGACCTGCGCCACGCCAACCTGGTGGGCAAAAACCTCTCCGGCGCCGACCTGCGCGGCGCCAACCTGACGCGCGCCGACCTGCGCGGCGCAAACCTTGCCGTCGCCAACCTGGAGGGCGCCAACCTCACCGGCGCCAAGCTGGCCAAGGCCACCGCGTCCAACGCCAACTTCAAGGACGCGCGCTTCATCGGCGCAGACCTTGAGGGCGCGCGGCTGATGCGCTCGGACTTCTCGGGCGCCGAGTTCATCGGCTCCAACCTGGAGATCGCGCGCTTCAACAACGCCTGGTTCGTCGGCACGCGCTTCATCTCCAACGACCTGCAGGAGACCAAGTTCATCTCCACCAACCTGCAAAACGCTGTCTTCGAAGGCAACGTCACCCGCTACACCACATTCAACGAGTCGGCCATGGACGGATGCCAGGGCTGCAAAGACAGCTGGAGGTGACATGCGCGCCATAGCCCTATGCATTCTCGGACTGGCGGCGCACAGCGCCCTCGCCTTCCAGCCCTTCACGCCCCAGGTCGACACCACCGGCCTGCCGCCGCAGGCCCATACCTGGATGGAGCCCAACCCGCTGCGCGGCAACGCGCAGGCCATCGAAGTCGGCCGCAGCACGTTCAACCAGACCTGCGCCAGCTGCCACGGCATGGACGCCAACGGCTCGCGCGCGCCCGCGCCCGACCTGCGCCGCATCGGCAAGGGCTGCCTGCGCATCCAGGACAGCGCGCTGCACCAGCGCTGCATGGCCGACGCCGACGCCTACTTCGCCAAGTCGGTGCGCTACGGCAAGCAGAAATTCGGCATCGTCCACATGCCGGCCTGGGAGCCCTATTTGAAACCCGAGCTGGTCTGGGCGCTGCGCAGCTTTGTCGAGAACGCGCCGGCCAAGCCCGCCAAGCAGTAAGCATTCGCGGTGCATCCATCGCGGCGAAGGCGCCGCTCCCACAGGGCTTTGACGCTGACTTTGCGGGAGCGGCGCCTTAGGGCCTGTTAACGCTATTTTTGACGGATGCGTTGTGATCAAAAG
>PGEI01000120.1 GCA_002894305.1 Comamonadaceae bacterium CD01 | reverse complement strand
TGTCCTGCATAACCCTCGCGAGTCGGTGGTAGTGCAGATCGGGATGGGGCGCGCAAAGGGCGACAGCACCGCCAAACCGGCATACAGTCGCGCCATGACGATACCGAGCCCCCTGCCCTCCCCCGATCCCGACCCCCAGGAGAGCGCCGAATGGCGCGAAGCCTTCACCGCGCTCGTTGCCACGCAAGGGCCCGAGCGAGCGCGCTTCATCCTGAATGAGCTCGCGCGCCTGGCGCGCAATGGCCAGCTGGGCTGGCAGCCCGACCTGAACACCCCGGCCATCAACACCGTCAGCGCCCAGGCCCAGCCCGCGTTCGGCGGCGACCTGGCCATCGAGGAGCGCCTGGCGTCCTTGATGCGCTGGAACGCCCTGGCCATGGTGGTGCGCGCCAACAAGGCCTACGGCGAGCTGGGCGGGCATATCGCCAGCTACGCCAGCGCGGCCGACCTGTTCGAGGTCGGCTTCAACCATTTCTTCCACGCCCGCGAAGGGCTGGCGCCGGGCCAGCACCGCGGCGACCTGGTGTTCTTCCAGCCCCACAGCGCGCCGGGCGTGTATGCGCGCGCGTTTCTCGAAGGCTTTCTGACCGAGTCCGACCTGCTGCATTTCCGCCAGGAGATCACCGCCCCGGCCGAGGGCGCGCGCGGCCTGTGCAGCTACCCCCACCCCTGGTCGATGCCCGACTTCTGGCAGTTCCCCACCGGTTCGATGGGCATAGGCCCGATCAGCAGCATCTACCACGCGCGCTTCATGCACTTTCTGACCGACCGCGGCCTGCTCGACTGCGACGGGCGCAAAGGCACAGAAGGACACACCGCGATGCGGCGCGTGTGGGGCGTGTTCGGCGACGGCGAGATGGACGAGCCCGAGAGCACCAGCGCGCTGACGCTGGCCGCGCGCGAGGGCCTGGACAACCTGGTCTGGGTGGTCAACTGCAACCTGCAGCGGCTCGACGGCCCGGTGCGCGGCAACGGGCGCATCGTCGACGAGCTCGAGCGCCTGTTCACCGGCAGCGGCTGGAACGTGATCAAGCTGCTGTGGGGCAGCGACTGGGACGGGCTGTTCGCGCGCGACCTCACGGGCGCGCTGGTGCGCACGCTGGGCGAGACGGTGGACGGCCAGATGCAGACCTTTGCCGCCAAGGACGGGCGCTACAACCGCGACCACTTCTTCAACCAGAGCCCCGAGCTGGCGGCGCTGGCCCAGGGCATGACGGACGAGCAGATCGACCGCTTGAAGCGCGGCGGCCACGACCTGGTCAAGATCCATGCCGCCTACGCGCAGGCGGCCGCGCACCGGGGCCAGCCCACGGTCATCCTGGCGCACACCAAGAAGGGCTACGGCATGGGAGCGGCCGGCGAGGGCAGGATGACCACGCACAGCCAGAAGAAGCTCGACGACAACGCGCTGATCGAGTTTCGCAACCGTTTCAACCTGCCGCTCACCGACGCACAGGCGACGGGGCTGGAATTCCTCAAGCCCGCACCCGACAGCGCCGAGATGCAGTACCTGCAGGCGCGCCGCCAGGCGCTGGGCGGCTACCTGCCGCGCCGCGAATCCGCCTGCGAGCCGCTGCCCGTTCCGCCGCTGGCCAGCTACGCGCAGTTCGCGCTTGCAGCAGGGGGCAAGGAGATGAGCACCACCATGGCCTTTGTGCGCATGCTGGGCAATCTGCTCAAGGATGCGCAGCTGGGCCCGCGGGTCGTGCCCATCGTCGCCGACGAGGCGCGCACCTTCGGCATGGCCAACCTGTTCAAGCAGGTCGGCATCTACAGCAGCGTAGGCCAGCGCTACGCGCCCGAGGACATCGGCTCCATCCTCTCGTACCGCGAGGCGCGCGACGGCCAGATCCTGGAGGAAGGCATCAGCGAGGCCGGCGCACTGGCCAGCTGGACGGCGGCCGCGACCAGCTACAGCGTGCACGGCCTGGCCATGCTGCCGTTCTACATTTACTACTCGATGTTCGGTTTTCAGCGCGTGGGCGACGCCATCTGGGCCGCGGCCGACCAGCGCGCCCGCGGCTTTCTGCTGGGCGCCACGTCGGGCCGCACCACACTGGGCGGCGAGGGCCTGCAGCACCAGGACGGCACCAGCCACCTGGTGGCGTCCACCATCCCCAACTGCAAGGCCTGGGATCCGGCCTTTGCCGGCGAGATGGCGGTGATCATCGACGCCGGCATGCGCGAGATGCTCGTCGAGCAAAAAGACGTCTTCTACTACATCACGCTGATGAACGAGAACTATGCCCAGCCCGACCTGCCCGAAGAGGCCCACGCGGGCGTGCTGCGCGGCGCCTATGTGCATGCGCCGGCCGCCGGCGGCGCAGTCGGCGCGCCGGCAGTCACGCTGCTGGGCTCGGGCGCCATCCTCACCGAGGTGCTCAAGGCCGCCGAGCAGCTGGCCGCCCGGGGCATTGCCGCGTCGGTGGTGAGCGTGACCAGCTGGAGCGAGCTGGCGCGCGACGGCCAGGCCTGCGAGGCCAGCGGCGCCACGCCCTGGCTGGCCCAGGTGCTGGCTGCCACGCAAGGGCCGGTCATTGCCGCGACCGACTATGTGCGCACCGTGCCCGAGAGCGTGCGCGCCTATGTGCCCGCCGGGCGCAGCTACCGCACGCTGGGCACCGACGGGTTTGGGCGCAGCGATACGCGCGCCGCGCTGCGCAGCTTCTTCCAGGTCGACGCCGAGCACATCGCCCAGACCGCGCGCGCCGCGCTGGACCGCTGAACCGCATGGCTCTTGCCACGGTTTTCTTCTGCCTGGTGATGGCCGTGGGCGACGGCGACAGCCTGTCGCTGCGCTGCCCCGGCGAGCCGCCGGTGCGCGTGCGCCTGGCCACCATCGACGCGCCCGAGCTGCGCCAGGCCCACGGGCGCGAAGCGCGCGAGCACCTGCGCCGCCTGTGCCTGCGCCAGCAGGCGCGGGTGCACCAGCTGGGCCGCGACAAATACGGCCGCCTGCTTGCCAACGTGCGCTGCCGCGGCGAGGACGCAGCCAGCGCCCAGCTGCGCGCAGGCCTGGCCTGGGTGTGGCCGCCGCTGGCGCAGCAATACCCGCAGCTCAAGGCGCTGGAGCAGCAGGCGCGCACCGAGCGCACCGGGCTGTGGGCGCAAAAGCGGCCGCTGGCGCCCTGGAGCTACCGCAAGCGCCACGGCGGGCGGCAGTAGGCCGGCTTGGCCACCGGGAGCGCCGGCGTCTCGCCGGCACTCCATCGCGGCGAGGGCGCCGCTCCCACAAAAACAAAGGCCAGGGATGCTGCCATCCCTGGCCTTTGTTCCAATCAATGCCCTTTTACAGCAGCTCGGCGCGCAGCTGCTCGGCGCTCTTGGGCGACAGCAGGCCCGGCGCCACGTCGAACACCGTCTTGCATCCCATCTGGCCCGCCTGGTGCAGGCGGTGCACCGCGCGTGCGTAGGCCACCAGCACGCTGGAGGTGAACTCCGGGTTGCTGTCCAGCTGCAGGCGGTACTCGACGACGTGCTTGTTCGCCGCGCTGCTGTTGCCGCTGCGGATCACGAAGCCGCCGTGCGGCATGGCCGCGTGGTCGCGCGCCAGCTCGTCGGCACTGATGAAGTGCACCGTGGTGTCGTACTCGTCGAAGTAGTGCGGCATGGTCACGATGGCGCGGCGCACGCCTTCTGCGTCGGCGCCGTCCTTGAGCACCACATAGCACTCGCGGCGGTGCTTCTGCCGCGTGGAAAGCTGCGGGCGCGTGCCCGAGCGCACCTGCTCTACGGCCTCGTCCACCGGAATCGTGTACTGCACGCCGCCGGCCACGCCCGCCACGTGGCGGATCGCGTCGGAGTGGCCCTGGCTCAGCCCCTTGCCCCAGAAGGTGTAGGTCGCGCCGTCGGGCAGCAGCGCCTCGCCCATCACGCGGTTGATCGAGAACATGCCCGGATCCCAGCCGGCCGAGATCAGCGCCGTCGTCTTCCCCGCCTGCGCCGCGGCGTCGACGGCGGCGAAATGCTCGGGAATGCGCGCGTGCGTGTCGAAGCTGTCGACCAGGCAGAAATCACGCGCCAGCTGCGGGCTTTGCACCGGCAGGTCGTCCTTGGAGCCGCCGCACAGCACCAGCACGTCGATCCGATCCTTGTGCCCGGCCAGGTCCTGCAGGCGGTACACCGGCGCGCCGGCGGTCAGCGGCTTGAGCTGCGCCGGGTCGCGGCGCGTGTAGATGCCGGCCAGCACCATGTCAGGATTCTTGGCGATGGCCGCCTCGACGCCGCGGCCCAGGTTGCCGTGGCCGACGATGCCGATGCGAATGGTCGTCGCTTGCGTTTGCATGTATCTCTTCCTTTCTTGCAGATGAATTCTTCAGGGCGTGTTTGCGATCTCAGTGCCCGGGCGCCTGCAGCACCCCGCCCAGCAGCTGCGCCAGCAGCGGCTGCGGCAGGCGAAAGCCGCAGGCCTGGGCATGGCCGCCGCCGCCCATGCTGACGGCCAGCGGCGAGCAGTCGTAGCCGCGCTGCGAGCGCAGGCCCACCTTGACCACACCGCCTTCGCTGACGGCCCACATCAGCGCATAGGTGCCGCTGCGCGCCGACAGCATCTCGCCCACCAGGCTATGGAAGGCGCCGGGTGCGTTGACCATCAGCCCTTGTTCGCCATTGAATACCAGCGGCATTGCGCCGCGGGCAATGTCGGCCGCCAAATGGCGGAACTGGTCGTCCATGGCCTGGCCACGGGCGATGAAGGCCTGCGTCTGCGCCGGCGTGAACGCGGCAATCTGCTGCCAACGCTCGAAGTCCTTGGGCTCCAGATCCAGCGCCGCGGTAAAGGCAGCCGTGCCGTCTTCGCGCCAGGTCCACAGGTCGCGATCCTCGACGAAGCGCACCAGGTCGGGCAGCGGCTGGCCGGGCTGGAACCAGTCCCACGCCAGGCGCGCGCCGCTCTTGGCCATGTCGAAGTGCACCACGCCGTTCTCGCAGACAAAGCCCGCCAGCTGCTCGGCCGCGCTCTTGTGGTGGTCCAGCAGCACCAGGCGCTGCGCCTGCGCGTCGATCTGCGCCAGCAGCTCGGGGCCGAAGGCAAAGTCCAGCACGTAGACGCAGCGGCCCGCCAGCGGCGGCAGGTCGCCCAGCGTGCGCACCTGGCCGTGCGACAGGCCGACGCACTGCACCTGGCCGCCATAGAACAGCCAGCCGGCCAGCGCCGCGGCAAAACCGTCGGCGCAGCGGTCGTGGTAGAGGATCAGGGGGTTGGCGTCATCGCGCCGGGGCGCGGCCCACGCGGGCGGGGGCGGGAAAGTGGTCAGCTCAGTCATGGTGATCGGCGTGCATTGTGCCGGCAGCGCAATACCCTTGAGCGATATTTTTTTATGATCGGCGGCGATGCACGCCAGCCCCTCGCCCTCCACCTCCACCATTCCTGTCCACGCACCGCTGCGCCTGCTGTGGCGAGACGAACACCTGGTGGCGCTGTACAAACCCGCCGGCTGGCTGGTGCACCGCACCGGGCTGGACGCGGGCGAGACGCGCATCGTGCTGCAGCGGCTGCGCGACCAGCTGGGCCGCCACGTCTACCCGGTGCACCGCCTGGACAAGGGCACTTGCGGCGTGCTGCTGATGGCGCTCAGCCCCGCCTGCGCACGGGCACTGGCCGACGCCTTTGCCGCCCAGCAGGTGCGCAAGCATTACCTGGCGCTGGTGCGCGGCTGGGCGCCGGCGCAGGCGCTGGTCGACCACCCGCTGCGCCCCGACGATGCGCCGCCGGATGCTCCGGAGCAAAGTGCGATCACACGGCTGAATTGCCTGGCGCAGCTGGAGCTGCCGGTCGCCTGCGACCCGCGCTTTGCCACCACGCGCGCCAGCCTGGTGCTGGCCCAGCCGCTGACCGGGCGGCGCCACCAGATCCGCCGCCACCTCAAGCACATTGCCCACCCCATCCTTGGCGACGCGACGCACGGCAAGGGGCCGCTGAACCGCTGGTGGGCGCAGCAGCTGGGCCTGCACCGCCTGTGGCTGCACGCCTGGCGCGTGCAGCTGGCGCACCCGGTGACGGGCGAGACGCTGGACATCGGCAGCGGGCTGAATCTGGCGCCCAAGCCCGCTCGCCCTGACGGCGACGACGCCGATCTGCAGGCCTGGCGCCATCTGCTGGCCCACCCGCGCTGGCAGGGACTGCCCAGCCACCTATAACTTCAGCCGCGCAAACACCCAGCGACGCGCCGCGTCCAGCACCAGCGCCAGCGCCACCGATGCGCCCAGCAGCGCGAGCAGCACCTGCCACGACAGCGGCGCCGCAATCCAGCCGGTCATCGCAACCATGGTGGCAATCACCAGGTCGACCAGCGTGGCCGCGAGCATCGCCACGCTGGGCGCACTGTCCCACAGGTGGTGGCGCGTGCGGATCACGTACATCGTCGCCTGCCCGGCAAACACCAGCGTGGCGAACGACAGCGTCACCAGCGCATCGGGCGCCAGGTGCAGCACGCGCTGGCCGACCAGCAGCACGCCCAGCGCAAACGCCAGCTGCACCAGGCCCAGGATCACCGCCGCCCAGGTCAGCGCACCAATGCGCCAGACGTTGGGCCGGGGCGAGGCGCGCACTCGGTCGGTGGTGATGGCCATCGACAGAAAGTCGCCCGCCACCAGCAGCACGATCATCAGCAGCGGCGTGAGCACCGCGTGGCCCGTCAACACAAAGCCGGCGGCAATGAACAGCACCGTCGCCACCTTCTTGATGATGGAGTTGAGCGTGTAGGTCTGCACCCGCTGGAAGGTCTCGCGCCCCTCGCCGATCGCATCCAGAATGCCGCCCAGCCCCGGCTGCGTCAGCACCAGGCCGGCGGCGGCGCGCGCCACGTCGGTGGCCTGCGCCACGGCGATGCCCATGTGCGCCTGGCGCAGCGCTGGCGCGTCGTTGGTGCCGTCGCCGCACATGCCGACGGTGTGGCCGGCGCGCTGCAGCTGCTGCACCAGGTGGAACTTGTCCTGCGGCAGCACGCCGGCCAGCACGGCGCAGCCGTCGTCCATGCGCCAGCGCGCGCCGTCCGAGCCACCTGTGCCATCTGGCACGCGCTCGCACATGCCGCCGCGAATGCCGACGGCGCGCGCCACGACGGCGGCCGTCGTCGGTGCGTCGCCGGTCACCATCATCACGCGCACGCCCTGCGCATGCAGCCGGTCGATCAGCGCGCCCGCGTCGTCCCGCGGCGGATCGCTCAGCGCAATCAGTCCGATCAGCCGCGCGCCGCCCTCTTCCTGCACGCCCACGCCCAGCACACGGCTGCCCTGGCGCTGCAGCTGTTCGGCCGCAGCGTGCTGCGCGGCGCTGGCGCCCACGGCGTCCGCGATCACCTCGAACGCGCCCTTGACCACGGTGAACGCGCGACCCTGGCCGTCTTCCATGCGCGCCTGCGCGCGCTTGGCCGCCGGGTCGAACGGCTCGAACGCCAGGCGGCGCAGCGCCGGCGCGCCGCTGCCCCGCCCCGCCTGGGCCTTCTGCGCCGCCTGGGCGGACGCGCTGCGCACCGCCGCGTCCACCGGGTCGGCGCCCGCCTCGGAGCTGGCCTGCGCGGCCAGCGCCAGCACCTGCGCTTCGTCACTGCCGCCAAACGCCAGCACCTGCTGCACCTGCAGCGTGTTGCGCGTGAGCGTGCCGGTCTTGTCCGAGCACAGCACGTCGATGCTGCCCGCCTCGTCCAGCGCAGACAGCCGCGTGGCCAGCACGCCGCGGCGCGCCAGCGCGTGCGCGGCAATGGCCGCAGCCATCGTGAAGGTGGCCGGCAGCGAGATCGGGATCGACGCCAGCAGCGCGGTAAGCACCACCGGCTCGACCAGCGCCAGCTGCATGCCCTGCCACCAGGCATGCGCGATGACGGCGGCTATCACCAGCCCGTTGAACAGCGCCAGGTTGCGCACCACGCGCAGCACCGCCACCTGCTGCGTGCCCACCACATGGGCGGTGCGCACCAGCTCGGCCGTGCGGGCAAACCTGGTGCGCGCGCCGGTGGCCACGACGCGCGCCTGCGCCTGGCCGCGCTGCACCAGCGTGCCGGCCCAGGCGCTGTCGCCGGCCTGCACCGCGGCGGGCGCCGACTCGCCGGTCAGCGTCGACAGATCCAGCAGCGCGCTGCCCGACACCAGCTGCACGTCGGCCGGCACCACGCCGCCCATGCCCAGCGCGACCAGGTCGCCCGGCACCAGCTCGCGCGCCGGCAGCCGGCGCCATGCGCCGTCGCGCAGCACCTGCACCTTGAGCTGCAAATGCGTCTGCAGAGCGCCCAGCGCCGCCTGCGCGCGGCCCTCCTGGATCAGCGCAATGACCACGTTGAAGACGATGAGCGCGGCAATCAGCGCCGCCTCCAGCGGCTTGCCCAGCCACAGCTGCAGCAGCGCCGCGGCTTCGAGCATCCACGGAATCGGCGCCCACAGCTTGGAGAGCGCGCGCCGCGCCAGGCTCTCGCGCACCACCTCGACCGCGTTGGCCCCCCACTGCTGCAGCGCGGCGGCGGCCTGCGCGCTGCTCAGCCCCTCGCCGGGCTGCGGCGCCTGGGGCGTGGTTTGTTGTTCGTTGCTGCCCATGGCGCCAGCATACGGCGATTGCACCGGCGCGTGCTGGTGGCGTACCGCCCGGATCAGCGGCCGCGCCCGCCCCTTCCTGGCCGGGCGCGCTCCCGCTCCTGGCGACGCGCGCGGCGCTCGGCCTCCTGTGCCTGGCCGGCAGCCAGCCAGACGGCAAACTCCTCGGGCGTCTCCAGCGTGATGCGGCCGATGGCGCCGCCGCGAAAGTCGGTCAGCACCAGCTCCGAGGCCTTTTGCAGGTTCAGCCGTCCGCCGCTCATCACCGCGCCGCGCTTGCGGGCAATGTGCTCAAGCAGCTCGTCGTCGGGCAGCGCCTGCAGCGCTTCAAGAGACAGGTCGAGCTTGTAGCGCTCCAGCAGCTGCGCGCCGTAGTGCTGCTGCAGATAGGCCAGCAGCTGCAGCGCCACCAGCTCCTCGTCATAGGCATTGCGCCCCACGGCGCCGCTGGCGGCCAGGCGCTCGCCGCTCTCGGGCACGATGATCTTGGGCCACAGCATGCCGGGCGTGTCCCACAGGTAGAAGTCGTCGGCCAGCACGATGCGCTGCTCCTGCTTGGTCACGCCTGCCTCGTCGCCGGTCTTGGCCTGGCTCTTGCGGCTCAGGGTGTTGATCAGCGTGGACTTGCCGACGTTGGGAATGCCGCAGATCAGCACGCGCATCGGCCGCGACAGCCCCTTGCGCAGCGGCGCCAGCTGGCGGCAGCCCTCGATCAGCCGCCGCGCGGGCGCGCCGTCGCTGGCGTCCAGCGCAATCGCGCCGGTGTCGGCCTGCGCGGCATACCAGGCCAGCCAGGCCGGCGTGCGCGCCGGGTCGGCCAGATCCTGCTTGTTGAGCACCTTGAGCGTGGGCTTGTGCCCCGTGAGCCCGGCCAGCAGCGGATTGCTGCTGGAGCCCGGCAGGCGCGCGTCGAGCAACTCGATGACGACGTCGATGTCCTTGATGCGCTCGGCAATCGCCTTGCGCGTCAGGT
>PGEI01000011.1 GCA_002894305.1 Comamonadaceae bacterium CD01 | reverse complement strand
TGTCTGCGCTGCGCCTTCGCGTACCCGATTGATTGAAAAATGGAATGACACGGTTTCGCTTTCAGACGCATCACTGCGTTGGTTCGCCCTGCCGTGCCACGGCACTGCCCACGGCTTCCCGCCTCATCTTTGCCGGGTGGGTTTTCTGTTTCTGGCAATCAACAGCAAAAACCACGCGGCGGCACCGGCGATGCCCGCGGCAATGCAGGCCCGGTGCAGCGCGTCGGGCGACACGAGATGGAGCAGCGGATTGCCCGCATACAGCGGCACCAGCGGCGTCATGTCGGCTTGCATGATGCTGTCGATGGCCACGTGCAGCAGCGTGCCGGCCAGCGCGCTGCCCAGCGCCACCTTGGTGGCCAGCTGCGTGGGCTGGGCAAACCGGCCCAGGTTCCAGCGCCACAGCTGGCGGTTGCAGCGTGTCGCCAGCAGGCGGCACACCCACGGGGCGACGGCGGCGACCAGGAAGGCGACCAGCACGGCCACCGGGTAGTTGTGCGTGTAGCCCGGCTGCGCCGGTGCGCAGCGCAGCGCGGCGATCAGCGGCTCGATGTCCATGGCGACCTGGGCCAGGCCAAAGGTCACCATGCTGAAGCGCTGACCGGCGACTGCTTTGATGACCATACCTGGCCCCAGGTGGAAGGCAGTGAAAGGCATAGAGGTTGGGGGAGATGGCAGCCCCGGGCGCGCACCGAAAGCGCGATGGGACGCGGCATTGTTACATAATCGTAACTAAATGTGCGATCCTCTTGCGCGTATCGCCGCAGTGGTGCGGGCTGGGGCGGTGCGCCATGGCGGGCGCGCACTGCTGCGATAATCCCCGGTTTGCGCAAGGCAAGGAGAGCATCGCCATGGAAGCCAGCCCCAGTTGCTAGCTTTCAGCTCCTGCACCGATGGTGGGGGCTGAAAGCGCCCCGTCCCACACAACAACACACCGTCACCGCAATCCGGGAGTGAGCCATGCTCAATGTTTTTTCGCTCGTCAATGGCCGGCTGGTCCAGGAAGAGATCGAGTCGCTGCAGGAGCTGTCGCAGTTCCAGCCGATCTGGGTGGACCTGGAGTCGCCGACGCTGCAGGAAAAGCGCTGGATCAAGCAGTACTACGGCCTTTCGATCCCCGAAGACGCGATGGAGGAGGACATCGAGGAGTCGGCGCGCTTCTACGAGGAAGACAACGGCGAGCTGCACCTGCGCAGCGACTTCCTGATCGACGATGACGACGACCCGCGCTCGGTGCGCGTGGCCTTCATCCTCAACCAGCACAACACCGAGCTCAAGAGCTGCGGCGTGCTGTTTTCGGTGCACGACGCCGACATTCCCGTCTTTCGCCTGGTGCGCATGCGCGCGCGCCGCGCCCCGGGGCTGATCGAGGATGCCAAGGAGGTGCTGCTCAACCTGTTCGACACCGATGTCGAGTATTCGGCCGATACGCTCGAAGGCATTTACGATGACCTGAAGAAGGTCAGCGACCAGGTGCTCGAAGGCCAGGTGACCGACGACTACGCCCAGCAGGTGCTGGCCGACATCGCCTGGCAGGAGGACTTGAACGGGCGTATCCGCCGCAACATGCTCGATACGCGCCGCGCGGTGAGCTTCATGATGCGCAGCAAGATGCTGGACGCCGAGCAGTTCGAGGACGCGCGCCAGATCCTGCGCGACATCGAGTCGCTGGACAGCCACACGCAGTTCCTGTTCGACAAGATCAACTTCCTGATGGACGCGCTGGTGGGTTTTCTGAGCATCAACCAGAACAAGATCATCAAGATCTTCTCGGTGGCCAGCGTCGCGCTGCTGCCGCCCACCTTGATCGCCAGCGTCTACGGCATGAACTTTCAGGCCATGCCCGAGCTGCAGTGGAAGTACGGCTACATATTCGCCCTCGTTCTGATGGTTGCCAGCGCGCTGGTGCCCATGATGTATTTCCGCAAGCGCGGCTGGCTCAAGTAAGCCTGGGCGCCAGGGCGCGTGAAGACTGCCTGAATACGCATTCGCAGCGCTGGCATTGCGCACCGGCGTTGTCGCCCGTGCGCGGCAGGCGTACCGTTCACGACAGATGGACGGCGTGGCGGTGCAGGCGCCATGAAAGACCATGAGCAGGGTTTCTTAAGCTTCGGCTAAGGCAGGCTGTCCACAGTCAATGCAACGCGCAGGCCCGTGTTGGCGCGCGCTTCGATTGTTTTGGACCATGAAAGGAACAGCCATGAATGCAACAGCCCCCACCCCCGTACGCGCCAGCACCACGCTCAGCCTGAAGGGCAAGACTGCCCTCGTCACCGGCGCCGCCAGCGGCCTGGGCAAACGCATTGCCGAGGTGTTTGCCGACGCCGGCGCCAACGTGGTGATTGCCGACCTGCGCCTGGCCGACGCCCAGGCCACGGCCGATGCGATTGCCAAGAAGGGTGTCAAGACGCTGGCCGTCGCGATGAACGTGACCGACGAGGCGGCTGTCGATGCCGGTTTTGCGCAGGTGCAACAAAGCCTGGGCGCGGTCGACATCCTGGTGAGCAACGCCGGCATCCAGATCGTCGCGCCCATCCAGGACTTCACCTTCGCCAACTGGAAGAAGCTGCTGGCGGTGCACCTGGACGGCGGGTTTCTGACTTCGCGCGCCGCGGTGCGCCAGATGATCGCATCGGGGCGCGGCGGCTGCCTCATCTTCATGGGCTCGGTGCACTCCAAGGAGGCGTCCAGGCTCAAGGCCCCCTACGTCACCGCCAAGCATGGCCTGGAAGGGCTGGCCAAGGTGATCGCCAAGGAGGGTGCGGAGCACAACATCCGCGCCAACGTCATCTGCCCGGGCTTCGTGCGCACGCCGCTGGTCGAAAAGCAGATCCCCGAGCAGGCGCAGGAGCTGGGCATCAGCGAGGCCGACGTGGTCAAGACCGTGATGCTCAAGGACACCGTGGACGGCGAGTTCACCACCGTGGACGACGTGGCCCAGGCCGCGCTCACCTTTGCCGCCTGGCCGAGCAACGCGCTGACCGGCCAGTCGCTGGTGGTCAGCCACGGCTGGTTCATGCAGTGAGCGCCAGCGTGCTCACCGCACAACGCACAGGAGAGATGACCATGTCAACCGCTGCACCCCAAACCCTGGGCAGCCACATCGTGATGGCCGTGTTTGATACTCACGAGGGCGCCGATGTCGCCGTGCGCCAGCTCGGCAGCGCCGGCGTGCCGCTGGCCGCCGTGTCGGTAGTGGGCAAGAATTACCACAGCGAAGACCAGCCCGTCGGCTATTTCAACGCGGGCGACCGCGCCCGCTACTTCGGCAAGCAGGGCGCTTTCTGGGGCGGGCTGGCCGGGCTGCTGCTGGGGTCGGGGTTTTTCTTCATCCCGGTCGTCGGCCCAGTCGTGGCGCTCGGCCCGATGGCGTCGATCATCGTCGGCGGCATCGAGGGCGCGGTGCTCGCCGGCGGCGCGTCGGCGCTGGTGGGTGCGCTCACCGCTGTCGGCGTGCCCAAGAATTCGGTCGTGCGCTACGAGACCGCGATCAAGGCCGACAAATTCCTGGTCACCGTGCACGCGCAGCAGGTGGACGTGGCGCGCGTGCAGCAACTGCTGGGCCAGGCCGGCGGCAGCGAGGTGGAGGCCCATGCGCTGGCCACGACGGCCTGACAGACTTTGCTTCAAGCCCCTGCGCGACGGGCGTGAGCGATGACACCACAGGACACGGCATCGTCGTCCTCGGCCACGCCGGTCGAGGAAGGGCCGGGTGGCGCAGGGAGCTGGCCGCTGGCGCTGGCCGTGCTCGGCGTGGTCTATGGCGACCTGGGCACCAGCACCATCTACGCGCTGCGCGCCGCGTTCTCGGCACAGGCGGGGGCGCTGGCGCCCAGCGCGGCCAATGTGCTGGGCATGGTCTCGCTGGTGCTATGGACGCTGCTGCTCGTCGTGACGTTGAAATACGTGGTGTGCGTGCTGCAGGCCGACAACCGCGGCGAGGGCGGCGTCTTCGCGCTGATCGCGCTGCTGCGGCCGTGGCGCGGACTGGATCGCTGGGGCCGGCGCGCGCTGATCCTGACCGGCCTGGCGGGCGCGTCGATGCTGTACGCCGGCATCATGATCACGCCGGCCATCTCGATCCTGAGCGCGGTCGAGGGCCTGGCGATCGTCTCGCCGCGCCTGGGCGGCTTCGTGGTGCCGGCCACCATCGCCATCCTGGCGCTGCTGTTCGCGGTGCAGCATCTGGGCACGGCGCGCATCGGCGCCCTTTTCGGGCCGCTGATGGCGCTGTGGTTTGCCGCCATCGCGGCGCTGGGGCTGTATGGCATCGTGCAGGCGCCCCAGGTGCTGGCGGCGGTCGACCCGCGCCACGCGCTGCATTTCTTCGGCGCCAACGGCGTGGCCGGCTTCGTCGTGCTGTTCGCGGTGTTCCTGGTCACCACCGGGGCCGAGGCGATGTACGCCGACATCGGCCATTTCGGGCGCGCGCCGATCCGTCGCGCCTGGTTCGTCATGGTGCTGCCGGCGCTGGTGCTCAATTACTTCGGCCAGGGCGCCGTGTTGCTGCGCGATGCGCATGCCGTGCAGCAGCCGTTCTTTCACCTGGCGCCGGCGCCGCTGTTGCTGCCGGTGGTGGTGCTGGCGACGCTGGCCACCGTCATCGCCTCGCAAGCGGCCATCACCGGCGCGTTCTCGATGACGCGCCAGGCCGCGCAACTGGGCCTGATGCCACATTCGCGCGTGGTGCAGACTTCGGACGAAACCGTCGGCCAGGTCTACGTTCCACTGGTCAACTGGATGCTGATGGGCGCGGCCATCGTGCTGGTGGTGCTGTTCCAAAGCTCCGACCGGCTGGCCAGCACCTACGGCATCAGCGTCAGCACCACCATGGTGGTGACGAGCATCCTGGCGTTCTTCGTGGTGCGCGAGCGTGGCCACTGGCACTGGGCGGCGGCGCTGCTGTTCCTGCTGGGCTTTCTGCCGATCGACCTGGCCTATCTTGGCGCCAACGCGCTGCAGATCCCGCACGGCGGCTGGTTCCCGGTGCTCGCTGGCGCGGGGTTTTTCACCGTCATGTCCACCTGGCGGCGCGGCGGCGAGCTGCTGGGGCGCCAGGCGGGCGAGAACGCGCGCACGCTGGACGATTTGCTCCATGTCTTCGAGCGCGACCAGGTTGCGCGCGTGGCCGGCACCGCGGTGTTCCTGACGGCGCAGCGCGGCGGCATGCCCGCGGCGCTGTGCCACCACGTCGAGCGCAACCATGCGCTGCAGCGTCAGGTGGTGCTGCTGACGGTGTCGATCGAGGACGTGCCGCGCGTGAGCGGTGACGAGCGCATCGAGCTGCACGATCTGGGCCTGGGATTTTTTCGTGTGGTGCTGCACTACGGCTACATCCAGGGTGTGAACCTGCCCGCCGACCTGGCGGCCTGCGGCGACCGCGGCCTGACGATCGACCTGGCGGCGGCCACCTACTACATCGAATACCGCTCGCCCCTGAGCGCCCACGGCCGGCGCGACGGCATGGCCGCCTGGCGCGACCGCCTGCTGGGCGTGCTGGTGCGCAACTCGGCCGACGTGACCCAGGGCTTTCGCATCCCGGTCGACAAGATCGTCGAGGTGGGCCTGCGGGTGCGCATTTGATGCGCGAATGCCAATGCGCCCGGCGAATCCACTTTGCCTATAGCCAGGACGCCATCGGTTCGATACGGGCAGCCATTTGCCAAGCGCCAGTACGAGGAATACCGTGGAATTCCCCGCAATCGACACAAGGAGACCGTCATGGAAAAAGACATTCAGGGCCCGCAGCGCCTGGGGCCGCTGACCCCACTGGTGGGTGAATGGGAGGGCAACGCCGGCGTCGACCTGTCCTACCACAACGAGGACGACGTCACTGGCGAGACCGGCTACTTCGAGAAGGCCGTGTTCCGCCCCATACCGAAGCAGGAGAACGGCAAGCAGTCGCTCGAAGGCCTGACGTACCACATGACCGCCTGGCGCCACGGCGAGGAGGCCATGAACCCGTTCCATGACGAGGTCGGCTACCTGCTGTGGGAGAAGGCCACCGGCCAGGTCATGCGCGCCGTCGTGTTCGGCCGCGGCATTGCGGTGCTGCAGGGCGCTACGGCCCAGCCGCGCGACAGGGCGATTGCCTTCAAGGCCACGCCCGGCGACCCGTCGTTTGGCATCCTGCAGAACAAATACCTGCTCGAACGCGCCGAGCTGCGCGAGTTCACGACCACCTTCACCTTCAACGCCGACGACAGCTTCAGCTACAGCTCGGATCTGGTGCTCAAGCTGGCGGCCCAGGGTGGCAAGGAAATGCACCACACCGACCGCAACACGCTGCACCGGGTCAAGAGCCATGGCGGCGCCGAAGGCTGACGCGGGCCGCGCGCCCGGGCGTGCGGGTGCATCGCGCAGTGCATATCGATGAAAGAAAACGGTCTAAGAGGATGGCCGTTTTTTGCGCCTGTTCGCAGACGCTTGCGGCACAATGCGCGGGTTTTCCCGTGAGATTGTCCGGCCGCGGCTGCGAGGATCTTGTCCAGTGCACCGCCATGAGGCAGCTGCCGCAGCCTTTCGCGGATGCGCCGCCCGTCCAGCGATGCCGTCCAACCCTTTTTCATCGACCATGAGCGCATTCCTCGAAGAGCGGGTCCTCTCCGTGCACCACTGGACCGACCGCCTGTTTTCCTTCAAAACCACACGCGACCCCGCCCTGCGGTTCTCCAACGGCCACTTCACGATGATCGGGCTGAAGGTGAACGACAAGCCGCTCTTGCGCGCCTACAGCATCGTCAGCGCCAATTACGAAGAGCACCTGGAGTTCCTCTCCATCAAGGTGCCCGACGGCCCGCTGACCTCGCGCCTGCAGCACATCCAGGTGGGCGACTCCATCGTCGTCGGCAAGAAGCCCACGGGCACGCTGCTCATCGACTACCTGCTGCCCGGCAAGCGCCTGTACCTGCTGTCCACCGGCACCGGGCTGGCGCCGTTCCTGAGCGTGATCCGCGACCCCGACACCTATGAGCGCTTCGAGCAGGTCGTGCTGGTGCACGGCGTGCGTCAGGTGGCCGAGCTCGCCTACCACGACTACCTCACGCGCGAACTGCCCAAGCACGAGCTTCTGGGCGAGATGATCAGCGGCCAGCTCAAGTACTACCCCACGGTCACGCGCGAACCGTTCAGGAACCAGGGCCGCATCAACGAGCTGATCGACAACGGCAAGCTGGCCGCCGACCTGGGCCTGCCCGCGCTCAACCCGCTGGAAGACCGCGTGATGCTGTGCGGAAGCCCCGAGATGCTGGCCTCGCTCAAGGCGCTGCTGGAGGGCCGCGACTTCGAGGAAGGCAACACCACGCGCCCGGGCGACTTCGTGATCGAGCGCGCCTTCGTCGAAAAATGACCGCGCCGGCCGACGCTGGGGCCGCTGCCCCGCTGCGCATTGCGCTGGTGGGCATGCCCGGCAGTGGCAAATCGACCGTTGGGCGCCACCTGGCGCGCCGCCTGCGCCTGCCGTTCGCCGACCTGGACCAGTTGCTCGAACAGCAGCTGGGCACCAGCATCCGCCAGCATTTCGAGACGCATGGCGAGCAGGACTTTCGCGACCGCGAGGCCGCGCTGCTGGCCGACCTGGCGCGCGCCGGCGGCCCGCTGGTGCTGTCCACCGGCGGCGGCGCCGTGCTGCGCGAGGCCAATCGCCAGGCGCTGCGCGCGGGGTTCGACCCCGTGATCTACCTGCGCGCCTCGGCCGACGAAATCTTCCGGCGCATCCGCCATGACCGCAGCCGCCCGCTATTGCAGGTGAGCGACCCGCTGGATCAGCTGCGCCAGCTGCACCGCGTGCGCGATCCGCTTTACCGCGAGGTGGCGCACCACGCCGTTGAAGCGAGGCGCCCGTCGGTGCAACGCCTGGTGCAGCTCGTCGTCGCGCAGCTGGAGCTGTCCGGGCGCTGCCCGGCGCTGGCTGACAACGAGCCGCCGGCCGAAGACCCGGGCACGGCGCAGCCGCCACTGGTGCGGCTGCTGCGCATCCACGGCAAGGTGCAGGGCGTGGGCTTTCGCCAGTCCACCGTCGAGGTGGCGCAGGGCCTGGGCCTGCGCGGCTGGGTGCGCAACCGCCGCGACGGCAGCGTCGAGGTGCTGGCCAGCGGCGCCGAGATCGACGTCCAGGCGCTGATCACCTGGGCGCACGGCGGCCCGCCCGCCGCGCGCGTCGAGCGCGTCGAAGTGCAGCCCGCGCTGCTGCAGGCGGGCGACGCGCTGCCCGGCTTCGAGCAGCGCCAGACGCTGTAGCGCGCCTTCCCTCGTTTTTCCTGAGCGCTTCGGCGCTCAGCGCATCGCAAACGACTCGCGGTGCAGGCGCCAGTCGCGGGCGTCGTGGCGTTCGAGCGCGTCGCCGAGGCCCTGCGGGCCGCAGTACCAGATGTCCAGCGCGTCTTTTCCGGCCAGGTTGCGCGGCGACAGGCGTTGGCCGTGGGCCTGGCTGTGCACCGTGAGCGTGACCGCGGGCCGGGCGCCGGCGCACAGCTGGCGCAGGCGCGCCAGCAGCGGGTCGCGGTCGGCGTCGCGGGTGCAGTAGTGCATTTGCACCGGTTGCGCGCCGGGCGGCTGCACATGACCCCTCTGGCGCGCCTCCAGCAGTGCCAGGAATGGCGTGATGCCCACGCCCGCGGCCACCCAGACCTGCTGGCGCCGGGCACTGCCGCGTCCGTCGAAGTGGCCGTAGGGGCCTTCGATGTCCACGCGCTGGCCGGTGCGCAGGCGGCTGGCCAGCGTGCGGGTGTAGTCACCCAGCGGCTTGATGACCAGGCGCAGCAGCGCCTCGCCCGCGTCGCTCTCGGCCAGGCCGTCCGCGCTGGCAATGGTGAACGGGTGCGCGCCTTCGCCGCGGTCGAAGCGCACAAAGGCGAACTGCCCGGCACGGTGGCCCGGCCAGCTGGCGGGCATGGCGCAGGTTACCTCCAGCGGCGCGTCGGCACCCTGGCCCAGCAGCTGCACGTGCGCGATGCGCGCCGCGTGGTTGCGCCGCACGCCCACCCAGCCGGCCAGTGACCACAGCGCGGCGGCGCTGCCGGCCAGCATCAGAGTGACCATCAGGGCGCCCAGCGGCGAGGCCCACAGGTACAGCGGCGTGAGCGCCACCGCGTGGAACACCAGCGCCAGGTACAGCAGCGGCATGGCGCGGTGCAGCACGCGCCAGTTGCGGTAGGGCAGCAGCCGCGTGAGCAGCGTCAGCGCCACCATGGCCAGCAGCAGGTAGAAGGCCCATTCGCCCGCGTCCTTGGCCAGGCCGCGGCTGTCGGTCAGCCAGGCCCAGACGGCGTCGCGCCCGGGCTTGCCGGCGCGGCCCCACAAGTCCTTGATCCAGCCGCCGCCCTCCTTGGCGCCCCAGTGGGCAATGGCCGCCAGCGCCGCGCCGATGCCCGCCCATTTGTGCAGGCGGTAGACCTGGTCCATGCCGCCCAGCGGGCGCTCCAGCAGCGGGTGGCGCAGCGCCAGCACCATTACCAGGCTCATCAGCCCCATGCTCCACAGGCCGCTCAGGTAGATGGCGTGGCGGCGCAGCATCCACCAGCCGCCTGCCGCGCCCTGGGTGTCGACGAGCGGGCTGATTCCCAGGTCGGCAGGCGCGGCGGCGATCCAGGCGGCGGTGATCAAGAGCAGATAGAGCGACAGGGCGGTTTTGGTTCTCATGCGGCCTCCGTGGTGGTGTTGGTGCCGGCGCCGGGCGCGCCGAAGAAGATCAGTGCTTGTCGTAGGTGCGTGTGTGCTCGATGGCGCCGCTGCTGCCGTTGACGTAGAGCTTGACGCTCTCGTTCTGCGCGTTCAGCGCCTTGACCTCGTAGCGGCCCTTGTCCCACTCGATCTCGCGGATCGCGTGCATGCCGGCGGCCTCCATGCGCTGGTAGATGTCGCCAATCGTCAGTTGCGCGCCCTGCGGCGCCATGCGCACCGCGGCCGGTGCTGCGGTGGCGGCGGGCGTGGCGGCTGGCGCGGTCTGGGCCTGTGCCAGCCCGGCGTACAGGCCGGTGGACAGCGCGCCGGCAGCGGCGGCGGCGATGAGGAAGCGGCGGGTAGCGGTGGTGATCATGGTCTGGACTCCTGTGAAGAAAGATGCAACGGCGGGTGCCGCCGTGCCGTCATTGTTCAAAACCCGGCATGAATCGAAGCTGAAGGCGGCGTTCACCAGCGGTTCATCGGCGCGGCGGTATAAAAACGCCATGTCCGCCTTCACCTCTCCCCTGTCGCAACGTATGGTTCAACCAGTGCTGCTGGCCCTTGCGCTGGCGCTGGCCGCGCCGGCATGGGCCGACCACGACCGCAAGGACAGCGACCACGACCGCAAGGACAGCGACCACGACCGCGCGCGCCATGCGCTGCAGCAAGGCCAGGTGCTGGCGCTGCGCAGCGTGCTCGACCAGGTCGAGCGCGAGCAGCGTGGCCAGGTGCTGAAAATCGAATTCGACGAGGACGACGGCCGTTTCTTCTACAAAATCCGCCTGTTGCAGCCGGACGGGCGCGTGGCCAAGCTCAAGGTCGACGCGGTGACCGGCGCCGTGCTGTCGATCAAGCGTAAGGGGGACTGATGCGGATTCTTGTAGTCGAAGACGAGCCCACGCTGAATGCCCAGCTGGTGCAGGCAATCGCGGCGGCGGGCCACACGGTGGAGGCGGCGCTGGACGGCGTGCAGGCGCATTACCTGGGCGAGGTGAGTGACTTCGACGCCGTGGTGCTCGACCTGGGCCTGCCGCAGCTCGACGGCCTGTCGGTGCTGCGCCGCTGGCGCGCGGCCGGGCGCGGCATGCCGGTGCTGATCCTGACGGCGCGCAGCGCCTGGGAGGAGAAAGTCGCCGGCATCGACGCCGGCGCCGACGACTACCTGGCCAAGCCGTTTCATATGGAAGAGCTGCTCGCGCGCCTGCGTGCGCTGCTGCGCCGCCTGGGCGAGCACGCCAGCGCGCTGTGGAGCTGCGGCGCGATCACGCTGGACACGCGCCAGGCGCGCGTGACGGTCGACGGCCAGCCACTGGAGCTGACCAGCCACGAGTTCAAGCTGCTGTCGCTCCTGATGCAGAAAAAAGGCGAAGTGCTCTCGCGCACCGTGCTGTCCGAGCACCTGTACCCCGAGGACAGCGACCGCGACTCCAACACCATCGAGGTCTTCATCGCCCGCCTGCGCAAGAAGCTGCCCGCCGGCAGCATCGAGACCGCGCGCGGCCTGGGCTACCGGCTGGTGGACGCGGGCGCCGGCGCATGACGCGCGCGCCGCGCCTGGGCTCGCTGCGCCTGCGCCTGCTGGCCGGCACGCTGGCCTGGGTGCTGGTCGCGCTGGCGGTCGCCTTCTGGGGGCTGCGCGCGTTGTTCCAGGAGCACATCACGCAGCAGCTGCAGCAGCAGCTGGTCGCGCAGCTCGACATGCTCAGCGCCGCGGTCGACTGGGACGAGCACGACGGCCGCATCCAGGTCGGCCCCATGGCTGCCGATGCGCGCCTGCAGCAGCCGCTGTCGGGCCTGTACTGGCAGATCGACCGCCTGGGCGACGCGCCGAAGGAGGCGCTGCAGCGCTCGCGCTCACTGTGGGATCGCTCGCTGCACCTGCCCGCGCCGCCTGCGCAGTACCCGCCCCAGGGCTGGCGCGCGTTCGACGTGGCCGACGGCCAGGGCCATGTGCTCCTGGCCGTCGCGCGCCCGCTGCAGCTGCCCGAGGACGACGCGCCGCCGCTGCGCCTGGTGGTGGCCGGCGACAAGGCGCTGCTGGCCGAGCCGCTGCAGCGCTTCACCCACATGCTGCTCATTGCGCTGGGCGTGCTGGCCGCGGGCCTGCTGGTGGCCGTGGCGGTGCAACTGCAGCTGGCGCTGCGCCCGCTTGCGCGATTGCGCCAGCAACTGGCCGAGGTGCGCGCCGGCCGCGCGCCGCAGCTGCCCGGCCCCTATCCACGTGAGCTGCAGCCGCTGGTGCAGGAGTTCAACCACGTGCTGGTGCACGACGCCGAGATGGTGGCCGCCGCGCGCACGCAGGCGGGCAACCTCGCGCATGCGGTCAAGACGCCGCTGGCCGTCCTGGCCAATGCAGCGCAGCAAGACGAGTCGCCCCTGGCCCGGCTGGTGGCCGAGCAGGTGGCCAGCGCGCGCCGCCAGGTCGACTGGCACCTGGCGCGCGCGCGCGCCGCCGCTGCGGTGCGCGCCACCGGCATGGCCACGCCGGTGCGCGAGCCACTGCTGGCGCTGCTGCGCACCATGGGGCGGCTGCACGCGCAGCGCGGCGTGCAATTCACGCTGGCAGGCGGTGCGCAGGACGGCAGCTTTCGCGGCGAGACGCAGGACTTGTACGAGCTGCTGGGCAACCTGCTGGACAACGCCGGCAAATGGGCGCGTTCGCGCGTCGAGGTCGATGTGCAACGCCAGGGCGACCAGCTGTGCTTCACGGTCGATGACGACGGCCCCGGCATTCCCGAGGCGGCGCGCACGCAGATGTTCCAGCGCGGCGTGCAGCTCGACGAGCAGCGCCCGGGTTCGGGCCTGGGGCTGGACATCGTGCGCAACCTGGCCGAAACCTATGGCGGCAGCATTGCGGTGCTGACCTCGCCGCTGGGCGGAGCGCGCCTGCGCCTGTGCCTGCCGGCCAGTGGTTGAGGTTTTGTGTATTACTGAGTATTGCTAAATCATCTAATTACAGTAATATTTAGCCCATGAAAGCTTTCGACCAGCCACTGAACGCCAAAGTCTTGCCGCGCGCCCTGCTGCTGGAGCTGCTGCTGGCCAACGACGGGCAGCCGCTGCTGGTCAGCCGCGCGGTGGCCGCCGGCGCGCTGTTCGACATTTCCGCCAACCACCTGCGCGTGGCGCTGGCGCGGCTGTCCGCGCAAAGCCTGGTGCAGGCGGCCGGGCGCGGCGCCTGGGTGCTGGGGCCTGCCGCGCGCGAGCTGGCGCACGACGTGGCCCGCTGGCGCGGCGCGGCGCAGCGCATGCGCGCGGACAACGGCCAGTACGTGGCGGTGCACTGCGCCCATCTGGGGCGTGGCGACCGCACGCAGATCCGCCAGCGCGAACGGGCGCTGCGCATGCTCGGCTTTGCCCCGCTGCACCGCGACCTGTGGCTGCGCCCGGACAACATCGAGGCCGACGTCGCTGCGGTGCGCGCCCGCCTGTACACGCTTGGGCTGGAGAGCGACGCGCTGGTCTGCGGCTGCCACGACCTGGACGCGGCCACACAGGTGCGCGTGCGCCAGCTGTGGGACGCCTCTGCGCTGGACGCGGGTTACCGCAAGACCATCGACCGGCTGCAGGCCTGGCAGCGGCAGGCGCCGCAGCTGGCCATCGACCGCGCGGCGCGCGAATCTTTTTTGCTGGGCAGCGCCGCCATCCGTCAGCTGGTCTACGACCCGCTGCTGCCCGCGTCCTGGGTCGACGCGCCGCTGCGCAGCCGTTTCATTGCCGCGGTGCAGGATTTCGATGCCACCGGACGCGCGCTGTGGCAGCGCCTGTTCGACGGCCTGCCCACCAGTCAGGCCCGCACCGCTGCGCACGCACGTGCCGCGTGAGCAACCACCACCAGAGGAGACCACCATGAACGCCATGAACGACGGCACCGCACCGCACACGCACTACCTGGCCCAGACGCACGAGGTCATCAACGTCTCGTGCGAGCTGGCCGGCTACAACGCCTATACGCAAGACCAGGCGCTGCGCGAAGCGGTGCAGCGCGAGGGTGCGGCCTGGGCCGACGCCGACCTGCAGCGCTTTGGCCAGTACTGCGGCGCGGCCGACACGCTGGAGCAGGGCGCGCTGGCCAACAAGTTCGCGCCCGAGCTGGAGACGCACGACCGCTTCGGCCACCGCATCGATCTGGTCAAATTCCACCCCGCCTACCACCAGTTCATGCGCGCGGCCATCGAGCAAGGCCTGCACGCCTCGCCCTGGACCGACCCGCGCGCGGGCGCCCACGTGGCGCGCGCCGCCGGCAACTACCTGCACACTCAGGCCGAGGCCGGCCACGGCTGCCCGGTCACGATGACGTTTGCCGCCATTCCCACGCTGCGCCTGCAGCCCGACCTGGCCGCGCAGTGGGAGCCAAAAATCACCGCGCGTGCCTACGACCCGCGCAACGTGCCGATGGCCGACAAGCAGGGCCTGACCATCGGCATGGCGATGACCGAGAAGCAGGGCGGCTCGGACGTGCGCGCCAACACCACGCACGCCTACCCCGTCGGCCAGGCCGGCCCGGGCCAGACCTACGAGCTGGTGGGCCACAAATACTTCGTCTCGGCGCCGATGTGCGACGCCTTCCTCACCCTGGCGCAGACGCCCAAGGGCCTGTCGTGCTTTCTGCTGCCGCGCTGGCGCCCGGACGGAACGAAGAACCCGCTGCAGGTGATCCGCCTGAAGAAGAAGATGGGCAACGTCTCCAACGCGTCCAGCGAGACCGAGCTGCGCGGCGCGCTGGCCTGGATGGTGGGCGAGGAAGGCCGGGGCGTGGCCAACATCATCGAGATGGTGGCGATGACGCGTTTCGACTGCATGGTCGGGTCGAGCAGCGGCATGCGCATGGCGCTGTCGCAGGCGCTGCACCACTGCGCGCACCGCAGCGCATTCGGCAAGCTGCTGAGCGAACAGCCGCTGATGCAGAACGTGCTGGCCGACCTGGCGCTGGAGAGCGAGGCGGCCATGGCGCTGTCGATGCGCATGGCGCGCGCGCTGGACGAGCGCGGCGCCAGCCGCCACGAAGAACTGCTAACCCGCCTGATGACGGCCGTCGGCAAGTACTGGATCTGCAAGCGCACGCCCCAGCACGCCTACGAGGCCATGGAGTGCATTGGCGGCAGCGGCGTGATGGAAGACAGCATGATGCCGCGGCTGTTTCGCGAGTCGCCGGTCAACGCGATCTGGGAAGGCAGCGGCAACGTGCAGTGCCTGGACGTGCTGCGCGCCATGGGCCGCCACCCCGAGGTGGTACAGGCCTTCTTCGACGAGCTGCGCGCCACGCAAGGCCAAAACCGTCACCTGGACGCGCAGGTGAGCGCGCTGGCGCAGGAGCTGAAAGATCCGCAGGAGCAGCAGTACCGCGCGCGCCACGTCGTCGAGCGCATGGCGCTGGCCATGCAGGCCTCGCTGCTGCTGCGCGGCGCGCCCGCCTTCGTGGCCGACGCGTTCTGCGCCTCGCGCCTGGATCAGCAGGGGAGCTTCCACTACGGCACCTTGCCGCGCGGCGTGGACGCAGCGGCCATCATCGCGCGGGCCACGCCGCTGCTCGATTGAAGCCTGGCATGGCTGGCACAATCGACGGTTTCGCTTTTTCGGGGAAGGCCACCAGCCATGTTCACAGGCATCGTCCAGGCCACGGCGGGCATCGCCGCCATTGACGAGCGCACCGGCCTGCGCACCTTCACCATCGACTTTCCCGCGGGCTTTTGCGAGGATCTGGCGATTGGCGCCAGCGTCTCGACCAACGGCGTGTGCCTGACGGTGACCGAAATCCTCTCGCCCACGCAGGCGCGCTTCGACGTGATGCAACAAAGCCTGAACATCACCACGCTGGGCAGCCTGCGCGAGGGCGACCGCGTCAACGTGGAGCGCGCGGCCAAGGACGGCGCCGAGATCGGCGGCCACCCGCTGTCGGGCCATGTGGACTGCGTCGCAACGTTGGCGCAGGTGCGCGACAGCGAGAACAACCGCGTCTGGCGCGTTCAAGTGCCTGCCGCGTTTGCGCGCTACATCTTCGCCAAAGGCTATATCGCGATCCACGGCGCAAGCCTGACCGTGTCCGAGGTCAACCGCGCCGAGGGCTGGTTCGAGGTCTGGCTGATCCCCGAGACGCGCCGCGCCACGGTGTTCGAAGGTCTGCAGGCGGGCGACCGGCTCAACGTCGAGATCGAGCGCAGCACCCAGGTGGTGGTCGATACGGTGCGCGAGGCGGTGCAGGAAAGCCTGGGCCGCCTCGCCCCGGTGCTCGAAGCGCTGCTGGCCGAAAAAGGCCTGTCGCTGGACGACTACCTGCCGCGCCCCGCCCTGCCGGCATGACACCGCGCCTGCTGGCGCCGGCCGACCTGCCGGGTCTGCTGGCAGTGCAGCGCGCCTGCTATGGCGACGGCCTGCTTGAGAGCGCCGCGGTCTACGCCCGTCGCCTGGCCGGCAGCGCCAACGCCTCGCTGGTGATCGCCCGTGATGGCCAGGTGCTGGCCTACCTGGCAGCCTACCGCTCGCAGCTGGGCAAGGTCACGCCGCTGCATGGCGACTTCGAGCCCGCCGCCACGCCCGACGCCATCTATCTGCACGACATGGCAGTGCTGCCCGTCTGCGCCGGCCAGGGCCTGGCGCATGCCCTGCTGGCCACGCTGCGCGCCCAGGCGGTTGCCGCGGGGCTGCGCCACGGAGCGCTGGTGTCGGTGCAGGGCTCGCAAGGCTACTGGCAGCGCCAGGGCTTTGCGGTGCAGGTGCTGCAGGACGAGGAGCAGCGTCGGCGCCTGGCCGGCTATGGCGACGACGCCGTTTACATGACCGCAGCGCTGCAGCGCTGATTTGGGTAGGCCCGCTGTCGTCGCTCGCTTTGGCGCTTGCCGCGCTTCGGGATGGTCTGTGCCACGGTTGCCAGATGCCTGGCGCCAAGGTTTCCACAGCCAGGTTTCCACTCCAGAAGATCCGTATCGCATCAGGGTAGACGAGTAATTTTAATTGTCTATAGACAATTAAAAGTTGTATTTGACAATTACTCCCTGAATTTCGAAACTGGGTGCACTCAAAAGGAGACCAGCACCCATGCCCCGACTCACCGATTACCAGAGCTATGCGGACGCCCAGGCGCATTTCTCGTCCGAGAAACTCTGGGAGCTTTTTGATGGCGACCGCGAGCGCCTGAACATCGCCCACGAGTGCGTGGACAGGCACGCCGCCAGCGGCCGTGACGCGCTGATCGTGGCCCACGCGGACGGCGTCGACGAGGTCATCACCTACCGCGAGCTGGCCGAGGATTCGTCGCGCTTTGCGCACTGGCTGGAGCAGCGCGGCGTGCAGCCCGGCCAGCGCGTGGCGATCATGCTCGACCCCTCGCGCGCCTTCTATGCGGCGATGTTTGGCGTCATCAAGCGCGGCGCCATCGCCGTGCCCATGTTCACGCTGTTCGGCCCCGACGGCATCCGCCTGCGCGTCGACGACTGCCAACCCGCACTGATCGTCACCAACGTCGACAAGCAGCCGGTCGCCGCAGGCGTGACGCAGGTGCCGGTGATGGTCTACGACGGCGCCTTTCACGCCAGCCTGCAGACGCTGCCCGCGCACTACGCGGTGCAGACGCGGGCCGACGACCTGGCGATTTTTCAGTACACCTCGGGCACGACGCGCGAGCTGCCCGACGCCGTCAAGCACACGCACAGGGCGCTGGTCACGCTCACGGTGGCCGCGCTGTACGGCACGGGCCTGCGCCCGGGCGACCGGTTCTTTTGCCCTTCGTCGCCCGCCTGGGGCCATGGCCTGTGGCACGGCACGCTGGCGCCGCTGGGCATGGGCCTCACCGTGGGCGCGTACAGCGGGCGCTTTCACCCCGAGCGGCTGCTGCAGGCGCTGTCGCAGCACCGCTTCACCAACATGTCGGCCGCGGCCACGCACTACCGCATGATGAAGAACTGCGGCAAGGCGGGCGACTACACGTTTTGCTTCGACAAGCTTTCGTTCACCGGCGAGCCCATCGACGACGACACGGCCGACTTCGTGCGCCGCACCTTCGGCCTGGAGGTGTGCAGCATGTACGGCACCACCGAGATCGGCGTGGTGCTGGCGAGCTACCCCGGCGCGCCCGATTTCCCCGTCAAGCGCGGCTCGCTCGGCAAGCCCGTGCCGGGCACGCGCATCGAGGTGCACGACGCCGAAGGCCGCCCCTGCCCGCCCGGCGCCACGGGCCAGCTCATGGTGCTGCGCAAGGGCGAATGGATACCGACCAAGGACCTGGGCCGCGTCGATGAAGACGGCTACTACTACCACGGCGGCCGTGCCGACGACGTGATCATCTCCGCCGGCTGGACCATGAGCGCGGTGGAGATCGAAAACGCCATGCTGCTGCACCCCGACGTGCTCGAAGCCGCCGCCATCGGCGTGCCCGACGAGGTGCGCGGCCAGGTCGTCAAGGCCTTTGTCGTCAGCGACCGTGCGGCCAGCGACGCCTTCGTGCAGGAGGTTCAGGACCTGGTGCGCTCCAAGCTGAGCCAGCACGAATACCCGCGCCACGTGGCCTTTGTGCCCGAACTGCCCAAGACCCCCGCCGGCAAGGTGCACCGCAAGGTGCTGCGCGAGCGCGATGCCAGCGCCGCCCCGGCCTGATTTCCGCTTCCCGTCCCTTTCTTTCCCTTCTCCCCTTCCCTTTTCCAACCAGTAGACCCAGGAGACTTCACATGTCAGCAATCTTGTCCCAGCCCCTGCCCGAGCAGCGCAGCTTCCCCAAGATCACCGAAAGCGGCCTCGACGAACTGCGCGAGCGCATCGGCCAGAAGATCGGCAACACCGTCGAGCCCTGGTGCTACGAGGCCACGCGCGACAACATCCGCCACTACGCCCACGGCATCGGCGACGACAACCCGCTGTGGTGCGACCCGGACTACGCGGCCAAGACGCACTACGGCGGCATCGTGGCGCTGCCCAGCTTCCTGTTCTCCACCAGTCGCATCGTCTCGGGCTACGTGGGCGGCCTGCCGGGCGTGCACGCCATGTGGTCGGGCGCCGACTGGACCTGGCACAAGCCGATTCGCCGCAACGACGCCATCCACACCGAGGCGCACCTGAAGGACCTGATCGAGCACCAGACGCGCTTCGCCGGCCGCGCCGTGCAGCAGATCTACCACGTGGATTTCTTCAACCAGACCGGCGACAAGGTGGCCGAGGCCGACAGCTGGTGCTTTCGCACCGAGCGCGACCATGCGCGCGAGGTGGGCACCAAGTACAAGGAGGTGCGCGCACGCGAGCCGCGCCGCTACACCGACGAGGAGCTGGGCGAGGCCTACAAGCTCTACCGCAACGAGGAAATCCGCGGCGCCACCCCGCGCTACTGGGAGGACGTGAAGGAGGGCGAGGAACTGCCCACCATGTTCAAGGGCCCGATGACCGTGACCGGCTTCATCGCCTACGCCCAGGGCTGGGGCGGCCTGTACATCCGCGCCAACAAGCTGGCCTGGAAGCTCATCGATGCGCACCCCGGTGTGGGTATCAAGAACCGCTTCGGCATCCCCGACTGCCCCGAGCGCGTGCACTGGGAGGAAGACTTCGCGCTCGAAGTCGGCGCGCCCGGCGCCTACGACTACGGTCCCGAGCGCACCTCGTGGCTCACGCACCACCTGACCAACTGGATGGGCGACACGGGCTTTTTGCACAAAGCCAGCTGCAAGATCCGCCGCCACAACCCCGAGGGCGACATGCTGTTCATCAAGGGCCGCGTGAAGCGCAAGTTCGTGGAGAACGGCCAGCACATGGTCGAGATCGAGCAGGAGGCCCGCAACCAGGACGACGAGCTGTCGGTACTGGGCGGTGGCGTGGTCATCCTGCCCTCCCGGGGCTGACGACCATGGACGCCAACCGCCACGCCGCGCTGCACGGCCTGAAGGTGGTGGACCTGACCCGCGTGCTTGCCGGCCCTCTGTGCACCCAGATGCTGGCCGACCATGGCGCGCAGGTCGTCAAGGTGGAGCCGCCCGGCGGGGACGAGACCCGCCAGCTCGGGCCGCCGTTCGACCTGGACGGCCAGGCGGCCTACTTCTCGGCCCTCAACCGGGGCAAGCGCTCGATCAGCCTGAACCTGTCCACTCCGGGCGGGCAGGAAGTCCTGCACCGGCTGCTGGCCGATGCGGACGTGCTCATCGAGAACTTCCTGCCCGGCACCATGGAGCGCTGGGGCTTGGGTTACGAGCAGGCGCTGGCGGCCGCCTACCCGCGCCTTGTGTACTGCAGCGTGACGGGCTTTGGTGCTGACGGGCCGCTGGGCGGCCTGCCGGGCTACGACGCCGTGCTGCAGGCGCTGTGCGGGGTGATGAGCATCAACGGCGACGCCGCCACGGGCGCGACCCGCGTGGGCATACCAGTGGTCGACCACCTCACCGGCTACGTGGCGCTGTCGGCCATCCTGATGGCGCTGCTGGCGCGCGGGCACAGCGGACAGGGGCAGCGTGTGGAGGCCACGCTGTATGACACGGCGCTGAGTCTGCTGTTGCCGCACGCGTCCAACTGGTTCGCGTCGCAGCAAAGCCCGCAGCTGCTGGGCAGCGCCCATCCCAACATCGCGCCCTACGACAAGTTCCGTGCGCGCGATGGGGAGCTGTTCATCGGCATCCTGAACGACGGACAGTTCAAGCGCTTTTGCACGCACGTCGGGCTGCAGTACCTGAAGGAGGACGCACGCTTCGCAACCAACACTGCACGCCTGGCGCACCGCGATGAGCTGCGCGCAGCCATCGAGCTGGCCATCGCCCATCTCGACAGCGGGCCGCTGTGCGACGCGCTGATGAGAGCCGGTGTGCCCGCGGGCCCCGTGCTGTCCGTGCCGCAGGCCTTGGCGCATCCGCATTGCGCGCACCGCGACATGGTCGTGCGCACGGGTCGTTACACAGGCCTTCGCGCACCCATGCGGCTGGCAGGCACACCGGGGCGGCCGCAGGCCAGCCCTCCCGCGTTCGCCCAGCACCGGGGCGAGGTTCTGGACGAACTGGGGTACGCCCCAGACGAAAGTAAGGCCCTGCAGGCCAGCGGCGCGGCTCCCGCGTCATTGGCAGGGTAGGCACCCTACGATTCAACCCAAAGAAAAGACCAAGGAGACAACATCATGCGTAAATTTTTCGCACTGTGCGCGGCCACCGCGTGCCTGCTTGCCGGAGCCCCCGTCGCCCATGCCCAGGATTCACAGACCGCTGTGGGCCGCTATCCGTCCAAGCCTGTCCGGATCGTCGTGGCCTACGCCGCGGGCCAGGGTACGGACATCGTCACCCGCTACATCACCGACCTGATGTCCAAGGATCTGGGCGAGCCTTTCGTCGTCGAGAACCGTCCGGGAGCGGGTGGCAACCTTGGATCCGAACTGGTGGCGCGCGCACCAGCCGACGGCTATACCCTCACGATGGGCACCAATGCAACCCACGTGCTCAACCAGTTCCTCTACTCCAAGATACCGTTCGACGCGGAAAAGGACTTCGAGCCCATCGGCCTGGTCGGCGCCTTCTCCATGGTCATGGCGGTGAACACAAGTGCGCCCTTCACCTCGGTCTCCGACGTACTGGGAGCCGCCCGGCGCAGCACGGGCGGCGCCGACATCGCCATGCCCTCGACCACGGCGCGCCTGGTAGTGGAATTGCTCAAGGAGCGCGCCCAGACTCCGCTGTTCGGCGTCCCGTACAAGGGCTCGGGGGGCGCGATCACCGACGTCATCGGCGGCCAGCTGCCGATCATCGTGGATACGCCCACCGCGCTGCGCCCCCACCTGGCCGCAGGCAAGCTGCGCGCCGTCGGTGTGACCTCGGCCCAGCCCAGCAACCTGGTACCGGGGGTAGTGCCGATTGCCGCACAAGGCGTCGATGGCTTCGAAGTCGTGGCCTGGAACGCGCTGTATGCCCCCAAGGGCACGCCGCCCGCGGTCATTGCCGCCTTGAGTGCATCGCTGAACAAGGCGCTGGCGCGGCCCGAGACGCGCCAGAAGCTGCTTGACCTGGGCTTCGAGCCTGCAGGCGGATCGCCGGAACAGCTGGCCGAGTTTGCGCAAGTCGAGCGCAAGAAGTGGGGGCCGCTGATCGAGGCTGCGGGCATACGCGCAGACTGAGCGAGAGAAAGAACGCAAGGGCCCGATTCGGGCCCTTTGTGCGTCATTCCACCAGCAGACCTGAGACCTCGCGTGCCTCTCGCATCATCTCCTGGGCCAGCAGGTCGGTGGCCACCGTCGTGAGCTGGCTGCTCAGCCCCACGACCACCACGGTGTAGGCAAGCCGGCCACCGGCTAAGACGGGAACCGCGACCACCGTCAGGCCGGCCATGAAATGATCCCGGTCCACGCTGAAACCCTGCGCGCGTGCCAGCTCCACTTCCTTCTTCCACGCCTCGAAGCGCGGCGCCTTGTCCCAGTGGATTTGCGCAAATTTCTTGCGCAGATCCGCCCAGCTTTGACCACCATGCGCCGCGATCAGCCGGCCCGTGGCGCTGACCAGGGTGTCGAATCGGCTGCCTACATCGGTGTGCACGCGAAAGGGTTGATTAGAGTGCGACAGGGCCAGCACCACCACGCTGTCCTTGGCTGTGATCTCCACGCCCATGGCCGTGACGCCGAAGCGCCCTGCCAGGCGGTCGAGCGCGGGCTGGATGAGCTGCGGAAAGCCGCTGCGCTCCAGCACGCTGCGCGCCAGGCTGATCATGCCGTTGCCCAGCGCGTAGCGCTTGGTGGCGGCGTCCCATGTCACCAGTTCCTCGGCCACCAGCACCCGCAGGATGTGCAAACAGGTGCTGGGCACCAGGGCCAGTTCGTCGGCGATGGCTTTCACGCCCAAGGGCTGGCCCACCTGGCCCAGCAGCCGCAGGATGGCAATGGAGCGGCTGACCGCGGGTACGGGCCGCACGCGCACTGTGCGCGCTGCGGGTTTCTTCTTTTCGGAGGTGGTGGCCTGTGTCTTGGCGGGCATGGCGGAGCTTCGCGGGTTGAACCGTCCCAGGGGCCCCAGCCAGCTTGCGATGGCGGACGTCATGGCGTGGGGTGGCGAGACAGCGCCAATCTTAGAACGCAGACGCAGACCGTCATGGCTTGTCTCCCGGCGCCGTGCGCACGACCTTCATGAGCGCCTGCGCGGTGAGAACGGTTTCGCCCTCCACCGTTACCTCGCCGCGCAGAAAGGCCAGCGAGCCGGTGCGGCGCACAAGCCGTGCGCCTGCCTGCGCCAGCTGGCCCGCGCGCACCGAGCCGATGAAATGCGTGTCCAGCTGCAGCGTCAGACACGGCAGGCGGCCGCAGGCCTCCCAGGCCACGCTGCTGATGGCGTGATCCAGCAGCGTGAGCAGCGCGCCGCCGTGCACCACTCCGGCGGGGTTGAGGTGCGCCTCATCGGCAAGGATGGCGTAGGCCCATGCATCGCCCTCACGTCGCGTCCACAGCGGCCCCGCCCGTCCCATGAAGCCGGGCAGATCGCGGCGCTTCCAATGTTGCTGAACAAGATCTTCAGGGGTCATGCTGCGCTCCATGGCAAATCGCCGGATGTCGTTCCAGCGGACCAGCTGCACCTGCAGCCGAGGCACCTCGCAATCATTGTATTAGTAAATAATATTTGTATTAGTACAAAAATATTAAAGGTATTCATGCGGCAGCACAGATGGGTGTGCGCGTCCTTCGGGCAAGCACGCCGCAGGCATGGATGTACTGTTCTGTGGAATGGAAACCGTCGGCGCCTGGGCTGACGCGAAGCTTTCAGCCCACGTGGCGATAATCGCCGCCATGCCAAACCGCTGGAAACCCAACGTCACCGTGGCCGCCATCATTGAGCGCGAGGGCCGCTTCCTGCTCGTCGAGGAGCACACCCGCGACGGGCTCAAGCTCAACAACCCGGCCGGCCATCTCGATCCGGGTGAATCCCCCGTTGCAGCCTGCGCGCGCGAGGTGCTGGAGGAGACCGCCTTCGAGTTCACGCCCCGCGCGCTGGTGGGCATCTACCTGAACCGCTTCATCAAGACGCGCACCGGCGACGACATGACCTATATGCGCTTTGCCTTTGCCGGCCAGCTGGGCATGCACCACAGCGCGCGCGCGCTCGACACCGGCATCGTGCGCACGTTGTGGATGAGCGCCGACGAGATCCGCGCCTGCAGCGCACGCCACCGCAGCCCGCTGTTGCTGGCCAGCCTGGAGGACTACCTGGCCGGCCGCCGTTTTCCGCTGGAGCTGGTGCACACCGACGCCAGCGTGTTCAAGACGCCGATCTGATGGCGTTTGGCGAGGCGCTTCAATGAATGGGATCAGCGCAGCGTCACCAGCTTGAACACCGCGCGCGCCGTGCAGACCACGTTGCCAGCTGCATCGGTGACGTCGCCTTCGCAGAACACGGTGCGAGCGCCGCTGCGCAGGATGTGGGCCTCGATCAGCAGATCGGTCGTGGCCGTGGCGAGGAAGTGGGTGTTCATCTCGATGGTGATGACGCCCAGGCCCAGCGGGTCGTGCGAGCGCGCGGCGGCGCTCAGCGTGAAGTCCAGCGCACTCATCATCGCACCGCCGTGGCCGTGGCCGCGGCTGTTGACCAGTTCCGGCCGCAGCGGCAGGCGCGTGCGCGCCAGGCCGGGCGCTAGTCTCACAGGCTCCAGACCGATGTGGCGCATGAACGGTACGTCGATGCCGAAGTAGCCGCGGGCCAGCGCATCGGCCCGCAGTTCGTCGGATGGTGCAGTCGTGACGCTCATTCGATCTCCGCGACGGCCTGGCCTTCGGCGATCTGATCACCCACGGCGACGAGCAGCTTGCGCACGGTGCCAGTGATCTCGGCTTCGACGGGAATTTCCATTTTCATCGACTCGACAATGATGAGGATGGCGCCGGCTTCAATGGCGGTGCCTTCGGCGGCTTCAATGGCGGCGACCAGGCCGGCGATGGGGCTTGCGATGGTGGTCATGGAGGTCTCTTTCAAGGTTGGGTACCCAGTACGCGCTGGGCAATGCGGGTGTCGATGCGGCCAGCCACAAAGTCGGCGTGAGCCAGGACGCGCTGAATGAACGGGATATTCGTCTTCACGCCCTCAATGCGGGTCTGTGCCAGCGCCGTCTGCAGGCGCGCGATGGCGTCCATTCGGTCACGGCCGTGGGCCACGAGCTTGGCGATCATGGGGTCGTAGAACGGCGTGACGGACGCGCCCTGGGTATAGCCGGTCTCCACGCGGATGCCGTCGCCCGTGGGCAGGTCGAAGCATGCCAGCGGCCCCGGCGACGGCAGGAAGCGCACCGGGTCTTCGGCATAGATGCGCGCCTCGATGGCATGGCCGCTGGCCTGTAGCGGGCCTGGCAGCACCTCGCGCATGCGCGCGCCGGCGGCCAGGCGGATCTGGGCCTCGACGATGTCGATGCCAGTGATCTCCTCGGTCACCGCGTGCTCGACCTGCAGGCGTGTGTTCATTTCAAGAAACACAAAGCCGTCCCGCGGCGTGTACAGCATTTCCACCGTGCCGATCACGTCGTAGCCGATACGCGACAGCAGCCCAGACAGCAGCTGCCGCATGTCGGCCAGCTGCGCTTCGGGAATGCCCCCGGGGCGTGCTTCCTCCACCACCTTCTGGTGGCGGCGCTGCACCGAGCAATCGCGCTCGAACAGGATGCGCACATCGCCATGGCGGTCGGCCAGCACCTGGAATTCGATGTGGCGCGGCGCCTCGATCAGTCTTTCCAGGTACAGCTCGGCTGTGCCGAAAAACTTGGCTGCGATGCCGCTGGCCTTGACCCAGGCTGCTTCCAGTTCTTGCGAATCGCGCGCGGGCAGCATACCGATGCCGCCTCCACCGCCGGCGGGCTTGATCAGCACCGGGTAGCCGATGCGCGAGGCCTCGGCCAGCGCCTCGTCGCTGTCGGACAGCACGGGCGAGCTGGCTGCCTGGGGCATGCCTTGCTCAGCCATGAAGGCGCGCGCCTGCGTCTTATGGCCCAGTGCACGTATCCAGCGCGGCGATGGGCCGATGAAGCACAGGCCCTGCCGCTGCACGGCTTCGGCGAAGTCGGCGTTCTCTGACAGAAAGCCGTAGCCCGGATGCACGGCGTCGGCGCCGGTCTCGCGCGCCATTTCGAGCAGGCGCGCCTGGTTCAGATAGCTCTGCTGCGCAGGCGCGGGGCCGATGGCCACGGCCCGGTCGGCGGCGCCCACGTAGGGCAGGCCGGCATCGGCCTCGGAATACACGGCCACCGATTCGATACCCATGCGGCGTAGCGTGCGGATCACGCGTGCGGCTACGTCGCCCCTGTTGGCGACGAGCACACGGCGGGGCAGGCGAACGTCGCTCATACGGAACCTCCCTGCGCCACGGCGACGACGGCATCGACGATGACGGGCGCTTGCGCGCCGCGCGCCACCAGCACCGGGTTGGCATCGACCGACTGCACCTGGCCGGTCTGGGCCAGCATCCAGTCTCCCAGGCGCACCATCATGTCGGCCAGCGGCTCCAGTTCCACAGCCGGCATGCCGCGCACGGCGGCAAACGCAGGCGCGATGGCGAGGCGACGAATCGCGGCCAGTGCCTGCGTGCGGCCGAACGGCGCGACGAGGAATTGCACATCCTTGAGCACCTCGACCAGCACGCCGCCCTGGCCGATCATCACGGCCACGCCAAATTCGGCATCGACATGCGCGCCCAGCGCCAGCTCGAAATCGGCTTTGTGCTGCGCACCCAGCAGCAGGCCGCCGTCCTGCGCGCCCAGGTTGCGCAGAGTGGCCGCGAAGTCGTGGAAAGCCTGCACGGCCTGCTGTGCTTCGCGCAGGTTCAGCCGTACCAGGCCATGTTCGGACTTGTGTGCCAGGTCGGCCGACACGCCCTTGGCCACCAGCGGTGCGCGCAGGGTGCCGAAGGCGGAGCGTACCTGCTCCTCGCTGGTGGCGACCGCATGGTGCATCACCGGCAGACCGGCGGCCTGCAGCCGTGCCAGGCTGGAGGGCTCGTCCAGTGTGGCGGCTGCCGCCGCGCCGGGCGCGGGCACGGCCGGGGGCTGGGCCGCCATGCCTGCCTGCGCGGCCTTCTCGGCCAGTAACGCCAGGCCGCGCATGGCGGCACGTTCGCTCCAGAAGGTGGGAACGCCCTGCGCCTGGAAGGCCTGGGCCACCCAGTCCTGGTTCACGCTGACGGCGATCGGGATGCCACTGTCCTGCGCGAAGCGGCTGGCCTGGGCAGCGAAATCGGCGAAGTCGTAGCCTTCGCCGCCAATTGGAAAGCCCACGTGCACCAGGTCGGCTGCGCCACTGCCGAACAGTGCATGTAGGGTGTCGCCAAAGGTCTCGGGCTTGCCCAGCAAAGCCGTGGTCATGTCGATGGGGTTGCGCGCCGTCACGTAGGACGGCAGGGCTTGTTTGAGGCCCGTGAGCGTGGCGGCATCGAACTGCTCCACGGCCAGGCCGAATTCCTCGGCAGCGTCGGCCGCGAGCACGCAGGTGGCGCCGGAATTGCTGATGCTCACCACCCGGGCGCCGCGTGCGGCAGGCTGCGAGAGGAACAGCGGCGCGTAGTCGATCAGCTCGCGGAAGTCCGCCAGGCGCGGTATGCCGTGCTGGCGCAAGAAGGCATCGGCCAGCGCGTCCTCGGCCGCCAGCGCGCCGGTGTGCGAGCTGGCCGTAGCCTGGCCGGCACTGGTGCGCCCGGCCTTGACGGCCAGAATGGTGATGCCGCGCTCGCGCGCCAGCCGCGCGGCGTCAGCCAGATAGACGCTTTGGCGTAAGGTCTCGACGTAGAGCACGACGAGGCGGATGTTCTCGTCCTCCACCACGGCGCGCACAGCCTCGGCGGCGCAGACGTCGGCCTCGTTGCCAGTGGAGACCATATAGCGCACGCCTATGCCCGCACGGCGCAGCCCGCCGTAGAGAATGGCCGCGCCCGCGCCGCTCTGGCTGACGATGGCTACTGGGCCGTCGCCCGGCGGGCTCTCGTTGATCATGGTTGAGAAGTTGAGGATCGCGCCGCTGGAGAAGTTGGCCACGCCCTGGCAGTTGGGGCCGAACAGGCGCAACCCGCCGCGCCGGGCGCGGGCCACCAGATCGGCCTGTCGCGCACGGCCCGCGTCACCCAACTCGGCAAAGCCGGACGAGTAGATCACCGCCGCCTTGGCACCTACAGCCACGCAGTCGTCGATTGCGGCTGCTACGTCCTCTCCGGCCAGGCTGATGATCACGGCGTCGGGCGCCTCGGGCAGGGCTTGCAACCCCTTGTAGGCGGGCAGGCCCTGTACCTTGCTACGGTTCGGGTTGATCGGGAAGATACGGCCCGCGTAGCCGTGGCGGCGCATGTAGTCGATGGGCCGGCCACCGGCCTTGATGGGGTTGTCCGACGCGCCCAGTACGGCCACGGCGCGGGGGCTAAGTGCTTGTAGCAAAGACATGCCTGGGCCCTTCAGTCCAGCGAGATGGCTTCACGCTGGATGACCTGTTTCCAGTCCGCCACCTCCGTGGCGATGCGCTGGGCGAAGGGCTCGGGCGCCAGCATCACCATATCGCCTTGGCTGTTGAGCACATTGCGCGCATGTTCGTCCTGGAGCATGCCTTTGGTAGCTTCGTAGAGCTTGCTCACGATAGCCGGCGGCGTGCCAGCGGGCGCGAACAGGCCGGCCCAGAAGGTGACGTTGAAGTCTGCATAGCCGGCCTCGGCCATGGTGGGCACGTTGGGCAACTGCTTCATCCGCTGGGGTGCGGTGACGGCCAGCGGCAGCAGCTTGCCGGCGGTGATCTGTGGCAACGCACTCCAGGTGTCGAACTGGATGTCCAACTCGCCGCTGAGCACGGCCAGCTGTGCCTGCGAGGCGCTTTTATACGGCACGTGTGTGGTCTCGACACCGGTGCGGTTGCTCCAGGACGCAAAGGCCAGATGGGCGATATTGCCGGGACCAGCCGAGCCGTAGCTGATCTTGTCTGGGTTGCGCTTGGCGTAGGCAATCACGTCCTGCGCGGAACGGATTTGGTTCTTTCCGGCCCAGCCCGGGTTGACGGTGAGGATGAAGGGCGCGTCCAGCAGCATGGTGACGGGCGCGAAGTCCTTGGGCTGGTACGTGATCTTCTTGTAGATCTGTGGGTTGATGGTGATGCTGCTGGAGTTGGTGACCAGCAGCGTGTAGCCGTCAGGCGCGGAGCGCGCCACTTCGCCCACGCCGATGGCGCCGTTGGCGCCAGGCTTGTTGTCAACGATCACCGGCTGGCCCAGCTGCTTGCTGAGCTGGTTCGATACAGCGCGCGCAATGGTGTCGGTGAACGAGCCTGCCGGGAAGCCCACGATGATGCGGATGGACTTGGCGGGCCAGTTGTCTGTCTGTGCGTGCGCAGGCGCTGCAGCCAGCCAGGATGTGGCCAGGCACAGTGCCAGAGCGGTGCGGCGCGTGGGGTGCCAATGTCTTGTGGTCATTTCTGTCTCCTTACAGGTTTTAGGCAAAATCGGGCCTTGAAGCTTGTGTATCAAGCGTCGGAAGCTATGGTTTCTATAGTTGATCAGGGGCGCATGCCGAAGCGCGGCGCGCCCGGCTCGCGCAGCGGTGCTGCCAGGTTGGCGAACTCGCACAGCAGTCGACGTGTGTTGCGTGGATCGATCACCTCATCGATGCCAAAGGCCTCGGCTGTGCGAAACGGCGAGGTGAGACTGCGTACGCGCTGTTCGATCTCGGCACGCTTTTGCACAGGGTCGTCTGCGCCCTCGATCTCGGCCTTGTAGGCCACCTCCAGCCCGCCCTCGATGGGCAGCGATCCCCAGTTGGCCGAGGGCCAGGCGTAGCGGAAGTTGAAGCGCCCCATGTGCTGGTGACCGGCGGCGGCCACGCCATAGGCGCGGCGGACGATGATGCTGCACCACGGCACCGTGGCCTGGTAAACGGCGGCCAGTGCACGTGCGCCGTAGCGCATGATGCCGGCTTTCTCCGCCTCGACGCCGATCTGGAAGCCAGCGATATCGACCAGGTTCACCACCGGCAGGTGGAAGGCCTGTGCCAGATCGACGAAGCGCGTGAATTTCTCGGCCGAGGGGCCGTCCCAGCCACCGCCGTAGAAATATGGATCGCTGGCCACCACGGCCACGGGCCAGCCGTCGACACGTGCCAGTCCGGTGACGATGGCCCGGCCCCAGTGGCGGCCCATTTCCAGGAACGAGCCCTGATCCACCAGGCATTCGACAATGGGGCGAATTTTGTAGACCTTGCGGCTGTCGCGCGGAATGGCCGAGAGCAGCCATTCGTCGCGGCGCGCGGCGTCATCCTGCACCTCGCCGCGCGCGGGTAGCTCATGCACCGACGATGGCAGGTAAGACAGGAAACGGCGTATGCGATCGAAGGCTTCCTCCTCGCTGGCCACCTCGTCGTCCACCACACCGTTACGCGTGTGGATTTGGCTGCCACCCAGTTCTTCCTTGGTCACGTTCTGGCCGATACGCGCCACGACCGGTGGTCCGGCGTTGAACAACTGGGCTGTGCCCTTGACCATCACCGAATAGTGGCTGGACGCCACACGCGCTGCGCCCATGCCGGCCACCGAACCCAGCGCCAGCGACACTACAGGTACGGCGGAGAGGTTTTGCACCACCTGGCTCCAGACCTTCATGGTCGGCACGCTGGTATAGCCCTTGGTCTCGATGTTGCGCACCGAACCGCCGCCGCCCGTGCCGTCCACCAGGCGCACCATGGGCAGGCGCAGGTCGTGCGCCATCTTTTCGGCAAAGATCAGCTTGTCGCCCACGGCGCCGTCGTTGGCGCCGCCGCGCACAGTGAAGTCGTCGCCCACCACGACCACGGGTCGCCCGCCGATGCGTGCGCGCCCCATCACCAGGTTGGACGGGGTGAACTCCACGAGACGGCCTAGGCTGTCGTACTGGCCCGAGCCGGTGAGCGAGCCCACTTCGACAAAGGAATCCTCATCCGTACAGGCCGTGATGCGCTCGCGCACCGTCAGCTTGCCCGCTGCCTTGTGGCGTGCCACCTTGTCGTCTCCGCCCAGTTTCGCCGCCAGTGCATGGCGATATGCGATTTCATCTACTTCGGGTTGCCAGCTCATGTCATTGCCTCCTATACAAAAACTAAAGCACAAGTCGTGCCATGTTTTAAATAATTGATTTTATTGAATTTTTTTTAATATCTTAAATAATGTCCTTGTTGTGGACATGTGCGGTGGACACCGGAGACAATATGTCCACTAAAAACACACTATGGAAACCAATGCAGACGGTCTTTCTTGCCGGGCAGCGGCTTGGCGTCCTCGTCTGGCAGCGCGGCGAGCCTGTGCCCGCTGTGCGGCTAGGGTTGGCGCGCGATCCGCTGCTGTGCGCCGCCGTGAGCGAGGTGCGGGCCATGCGCAAGTTGGAGACGGGCACGCTGTTCCATGTGGATGTGCCCGGCGGGCGCGGCGCCAGCGCACGTTACGTGGTAGTTGCGCTGGGCGACGAGGCCGTTGAAGTCGCTCTGGTGCGCACAGCCGACGAATCGGCCGCGCTGCTTGACTTCGTGGCATCCGTGCCATTTGCGTTCGCCATCCTGAACATGTTCCTCACCAACCCCTACCAGGCCATCACCGTGGCCGACCGGGAGGGCTTGATGCGCTATATCAGCCCGGTGCACGAGAAATTCTTTGGGCTGGCGCCGGGCTCAGCCATGGGCCGCAAGGCCGAGGAGGTGATCCCCAACTCGCGCCTGCCGCAGGTGGCCCGCAGCGGCAAAGCCGAGATTGGCGAGATGCTGCAGCTTGGCTCTGGCGTGACGCGTATCGTCAATCGCATTCCGGTTTTCGAGGACGGCGCGCTCGTAGGCGCGGTGGGCCAGGTCAGCTTCAGCGGCATGCAGGCGCTCAACCGCATGCAGCAGCGCCTGAACCAGCTGAACGACGAGGTGCAGCACTACAAGCGCGAACTGCACCAGCTAAGGCGCACCCCGTCACCCAGCACGCTGGTCGGCAGTAGCGCGCCCATGCAGCGCCTGGCGCGTGAGATCGACGCGGTGGCACCGCTGGACGTACCCGTGCTCATCCTCGGTGAAAGTGGTAGCGGCAAGGAGCTGGTGGCACAGGCCCTGCATGCGCGCGGGCGCGATCCCCAGGCGCCGCTCGTTAGCCTGAATCTGGCGGCGCTGCCCGCGACACTGATTGAGGCTGAGCTATTCGGCTACGAAGCCGGCGCCTTCACTGGCGGCAAGAGGCAGGGCCAGCCCGGCAAGCTGGAGCAGGCGGAGGGCGGTACGCTGTTCCTCGACGAAGTGGCCGACATACCGATGGAGATCCAGGTCAAGCTACTGCGCGTGCTGGAAGACAGGCAGGTGCAGCGCCTGGGCGCGCGTGAAGGACGGCATGTGAATTTCCGCATCGTGGCCGCCACGCACCGCGATTTGCGCGCGCTGATCGACAGCGGACGCTTCCGGCTGGATCTGTTCTATCGCTTGAGCGGCGTCGTGCTGCAGGTGCCCGCCCTGCGCCAGCGCGTGGAAGATATTCCGGCCCTGATGCAGCGCTTCGCCGAGTCGTTCTGCGAGCGCAATGGCCTCGCCCTGCCGCGCATAGCGCCGGGCGTCATCAGCTACCTGGCGCAGCAGAGCTGGCCGGGCAATGTGCGCCAGCTGCGCCAGCGCGTCGAGGAGGCGCTGGTGTTCTGCGACGGCCAGCTGCTGAGCGTCGAGAACTTTGCCCGCCACCAGGATCTGCCGGCCCGGCCGGCGCAGCCGCCCATGGCGCCGCCTGCGCCTGCGGCGATGCCTTTGAGGAGCCTGGAGCACGCGGCCATCCTCGACGCCATTGCGCGCCATGGCGGCAACAAGAAGCGTGCGGCACAGGAGCTGGGCATCTCGCGCTCCTACCTCTACAAGGTATTGGCGGGCGGCTGAGTCCAGAAGCCGTCAGTGCGTGGCAGCGGCGCTCACTGCGCCGTGATCCTGCGCTCGCGCACGATGGCGCCCCACTGCTCGTATTCCTTCTTCATGAAGGCGGTGAACTCGGCGCGCGTCGTGGGGTGGGGCGAGAGGCCGTGCTTGTTCAACGCCTCCTTCACGCCAGCATCGTTCAGCGCCTTCACGATCTCCTTGTTCCAGCGCTCGAGCAGCGGCGCGGGCGTCTTGCCCGCGGCCACGAAGGCATACCAGTTCAGCGCCTCGAAGCCCGGGTAGCCCGACTCCGCCACCGTGGGGATGTTCGGCAGGTAGGCCGGGCGCGTCAGGCCGGTGGTGGCCAACGGGATCAGCTTGCCGGTCTCCACATGCGGCATGGCCGTGGGCGGCGCGGCAAAGTAGCTGGTCACGCGCTCGCCCAGCAGGTCCTGCAGCGCCGGGGCGCCGCCCTTGTAGGGCACATGCACCATGTCGATGCCGGCGCGCTGGTTGAACAGCTCGCCCGCCAGGTGCGAGGCCGAGCCCGCGCCGGTCGACGCGTAGTCCACGCTGCCGGGCTTCTTCTTGGACAGTTGCACGAATTCGGCCAGCGTCTTCACGCCGGCGCCCTTGTGCACCACCAGCACGTTGGGAAAGTACACGCCGCCGGAGATCGGTGCCAGGTCCTTGAACGGGTCGTAGGGCAGCTTCATCAGGTGCGGCGCGATGGTCAGCGGCCCCACCGAGCCAAACAGCAGCACCGTGCCGTCCGCCGCGCCCGCCGCCACCTGCTGGTGGGCGATGTTGCCGCCCGCGCCACCCTTGTTCTCCACCACCACGGCCTGGCCGATGTTCTCGGCCAGCTTCTTGGCGATCAGGCGCGCCGCCGCGTCGGCCGCGCCACCGGGCGCAAAGCCCACGACCAGGGTCACCGGCTTGGCCGGCGGGAAGTCCTGGGCCAGCGTGGGGCCGGCGAAGGTCAGGGAGGCTGCGGCCACTGCGGCAGCCTGGATCAGGGTACGTTTCTTCATGGCGGGGCTCCTGTAGTATTTTTTAGGTCAAATAGGGCTAGAACGCTTTTAGATAAAGCGCATTTAGCTATGCTTTTGCAAGCAATCAATCACTCCCCAACCCGATGGGATGGGGCTGGCGCTTCTCGGTGTTGTGGCGCAGCAGCGCCGCCGTGCGGAACACGCCGTGCGCAAACTTGCCGTAGGGCAGCGTGGCAAACAGCGCCATCACCGCGCCCAGGTGCAGGCACAGCAGCAGCGCCAGAGCCGGCGTGCTGCGGGCCAGCCACAGCACCAGGCCGCTGGCGGCCACCAGAAACAAGAGGGCGATGAAGCCCAGGTCCATGGGCTTTTGCGCCGCGTCGCCATGCGCGGGGTGGCGCGTGCGGTTCAGGTGCCACAGGCCGGCCGTGCCCAGCACCATGAACACCCCGCCCACGGCGCCCAGCAGCTTCGGGATGCTGGGCAGGTCGTAAGGCGCCTGCCAGCCGAAGACGTAGTGGTACACCGTGGCCAGCGAGGTGGCGGCAAAGCACAGCAGGAAGCCGTAGAAGGTCAGGTGGTGGGCGCGGCGGCGCTTCAGGGTATAGGCATCGTCCTCGTTGTGGCAGCCTTCGCCATGGCCGCCGTCCAGGTACTTCAGGCGCAACACGTCGTGCGTGGCTTCCGTGGCCGCGGCGCCGCTCACGCCGACCCCGCTGGTGGCGGGCTTCACGTCGCGCCAGAAGCCGCGCACGCCCATGGCCAAGGCGAACACCACGAACAGGAACACGGGCGCGAACAGGCCCACCAGCAGGTTGTGCGGGAACAGGCGGTAGAAATTGGCGCCCAGGTCGGCCCCCCACAGCGCGGTCAGGCCGCCGCCCTGCAGCGCGGCGCCCAGCACCAGGAACAGCGTCAGCCCCGCCACCAGGGCCAGCGACAGGGTCAGGCCGTTCCTCTGGTACAGCCGGCCCAGCGCGGGCGGCCAGGCGTAGTCGGCATAGGTCTGGCCGCGCACCTGGGCCATGGCCTGCGGGATGTTCACCGCAAACTCGTGCGGCGGCGCGTACTGGCAGGCGTGCAGGCAGGCGCCGCAGTTGTGGCACAGGTTGGCCAGGTAGTGCACATCGGCCTTGGTGAAGTCCAGGCGGCGCGTCATGGCCGGGAACACGGCGCAAAAGCCCTCGCAGTAGCGGCAGGCGTTGCAGATCTGCATGACGCGCGCCACCTCGGTCTCGGCGGCGCTTTGCGTCGGCACCGGCACGATGGGAATCACGCGGGCGGGCCCGCCCTGGGCCAGGCCTATCGCTTCGTCGGTCAGGGATTTCAGGGTTTGCATGGTGTTCAGCCCTCGTCTTGCACCGCGCCGTGCGCGGCGGCCTGGCCCGCGGCGGCCAGTGCGGCGTTGCGCCCGGCCATGCGGCCGAAGGCCGTGCCGATGGACATGCCCACGCCGGCGGTGTAGCCCTTGCCGAGCACGTTGCCGGCCATCATCTCGCCGGCCACGAACAGGTTGCGGCTGGGCTGGTTGCCAAAGCGCACGGCGGCCGTGTCGTCGGTGTGCAGGCCCAGGTAGGTGAAGGTGACGCCGGGCTTGAGCGCGTAGCCGTAGAACGGCGCGGTGTCGATGGGCCGCGCCCAGTGGGTCTTGGCCGGGGCCAGGCCCTCGGTATGGCAGTCGTCCAGCGTGGTGTGGTCGAACCGGCCCACGCGGCAGGCGGCGTTGTAGGCGTTCAGCGTCTGCATGAAGGTCTCGACGGGCAGGCCGAGCTTCTGCGCGAGTTCAGGCAGGCTGTCGGCCTTCACACCGGGGAACACCGGCGGCATGAAGCGGCCGATGGCCTTGCTGTCGATGATGGAGTAGCCGATCTGCCCCGGCTGCTGCGCCACCAGGCGGCCCCAGATGGCGTAGCGCTTGGGCCAGAAGTCCTCGCCCTCGTCGTAGAAGCGCTCGCCCTCGCGGTTCACCACCACGCCCAGCGACACGCAGTCGATGCGCGTGCAGATGCCGCCGTCGAACAAAGGCGCGCGCGCGTCGATGGCCACCATGTGTGCCTGCGTGGGGTCGCCGATGCGGTCGGCGCCGTGGTCGTCGAGCAGGTGCTTGAGCAGCACGCCGCGGTTGTAGGCCGTGCCGCGGATCAGGAAGTTGTCCGCCGGCCACTCGCCGCGCGCGTTCTGGCCCCAGGCCTCGCGCAGCCATTCGCGGTTGGACTCGAAGCCGCCGGCGGCCAGCACGCAGCTCTTGGCGGTGATGCGCTGGCCCTTCACCCAGGCGGCCTGGAAGGTGCCGTTCTCGATCTCGATGCGCTCCACGGGCGATTCGTAGCGCACCTGCACGCCCAGCGCCTCGGCGCTGCGGTAGTAGGCGTTCACCAGCGCCTTGCCGCCGCCCATGAAGAAGGCATTGGTGCGCGCCACGTGCAGCGTGCCGGCCAGCGCGGGCTGGAAGTGCACGCCGTGGCGGCGCATCCAGGGGCGGCAGGTGCTGGACGCGCGGATCACCAGGCGCGCCAGGGGCTCGTCGGTCAGGCCGCCGGTCACCTTCAGCAGGTCCTGCCAGTATTCCTCTTCGGGGTAGGCGTCCACCAGCACGTCCTGCGGCGCGTCGTGCATGCAGCGCAGGTTGCGGGTGTGGGCGGAGTTGCCGCCGCGCCAGGCGCGCGGGGCCGATTCCAGCAGCAGCACGCGGCTGCCGGCCTCGCGCGCCATCAGCGCGGCGCACAGGGCGGCATTGCCGCCGCCGATGACCAGGACATCGGTGTTCATGCCTGCTCCAGGCTGCGAGGGATGCGCACGGTAGCGCGTGGGGCATGACGCTTCACGGCGGTCTTTTCCATGGTGTGGTGGGGAGCGCCGACTGTAGGCTCCACGCCAGCGCTTGCGCAGAGGGCGCGCGGCAAGGCCCCATCACGGATCGTGATGGGTGGTTAGACCAGGCTGGCGCCGACCCACTGGCCCGAGCCAACCAGCGTGCGCACGCAGTCGGCCAGCACCACGCGCGCGGCCAGCGCGGCGGGCGAGAGCTCGTCGTCCGACAGGCTGCACAGCGAGGCAAGGCGGCAGGCGGGGGCCTCGGCGATCTCGGCCATCTCGAAGCGCTGGTCGGCGTCGGGGTAGCGCCCCACGGCGGACCAGGGCTGGATGGTGCTGCCCAGGCCCATGTTCACCGCATCCATGAGCAGCTCAAGCGAGTCGATCTCCATCGCGATGCGCGGCACCAGGCGCACATGTGCGAACGCGGCCTCCAGCGTGCTGCGCAGGCCGTGCGGGCCCGTGGGCAGGATCAGCGGCTCGTCCTGCAGCTGCGCCAGAGGCAGCTTGTGCGGCAGCGGCGCGCGCATTGCCGCTGCTGCCGGCACACCCTGCTGGCGGCTGCGGATCAGGAAAAGCCGCTCCTCCAGCAGCGGCAGCATGCTCCAGCGCCGCGCGGGCTGGGTGTCGAACAGCACGGCCAGGTCGAGCTGGCGCGCGTTGAGCATGCCGCTCAAATGGCCCGAGAGGCTGCCCACCATGTGCAGCCGCACGTCGGGGTAGCGCTCGCGCATGGCGCGCATCAGCGGCACGCCGAGCACCGAGGCCGTAGTGGGCGCCAGGCCGATGCTGACCATTCCCGACAGCCGCGCCTCGCGCGCCGCGCGCGCCGCCTCGTCGGCATGGCGCAGGGCCAGTTGGGCCTCGCGAAAGAAGGCCAGCCCGGCTTCGGTGGGCACCACGCCCTTGTTGGTGCGCTGCAGCAGCCGCGTGCTGAGCTCGCCCTCGAGCCGGCTGATCTGCTGGCTCAGGGCCGACTGCACCATGTCGAGGTCGATGGCGGCGCGGCCCATGGAACCGAGTTCGACGATGCGGACGAAGTAGCGTAGCTGGCGCAGTTCCATGGCGGGCGGGGCAAGGGGCTGCGGCGCGCGGGAGTCCGCCGCCGTCAGCCGCAATGGTCGCACAGTCGCGCGCGGCGTCGCCTGCTCAGAAGTGGTGCAGCACGCCCAGCGTGACGCCCGTGGCCCGCGCCTTGTGGCCCGCGCCCTGGTAGCCTCCGCGCCAGCGCGTGGCATCGAACTCGGCGTACAGGCGCGTGCGGCGCGAGAGCTTGTATTCGCCGAACGCGACGAGGCGGCCGTAGCCGTCGCCGGCCTGCAGCGTGCGGGTGCGGTCCACCTTGTAGTAGGCCAGCGTCAGATCGGCCGCGGGCGTGGCCGACCAGGTGCCGCCCGCGGAAAGCACGCGCTGCTCGGTGCGCGCGGTGGCGGATGTCCGCGCCTGGCTGCGCCCGGCCGTGGCGGCCCAGCGCACGCTGCCCCACTGGTATGCGGCGCCGAGCAGGTAGGCGTCGAGATCACGTGCGTTCGCGTCCTTGAAGGTCTGGTAGGCGCCCGACAGCGCGAATCCCTGCCGCGCATAGGCCAGGCCCAGCCCTGAGGAGGACAGGCGCGCGCTCCCGCCGGCCAGCTCTCCGAAACCATGCATGGCGCGCACCGTCATCGCGCCGAAGTGCCCCGTGTACTTGAGCGCGTTATCGAGCCGGTAGGAGCCGCTCGTGGAACCCGCGCTGCCGTACTGGATGCCCAGGCCGTGCTGGCTCAGCGCCGCGACGTTGATGTTGGGGTTGAAGCTCGCGAAGCGCATGCCCAGCGGATCCACGGGCGAGACCGCGTCGGCCAGCAGCGTGGTCTGGCGCCCCGCCGCCAGCGTGCCCCAGACGCCCTGCAGGCCCAGCCAGCTGGCGCGGTCAAAGAACTTGCTGCTGTTGGCCGAGGCGCCGGTGTCGGCGTTGATGCCGGCCTCCAGATTGAACAGCGCCTTGGTACCGCCGCCCAGATCCTCGCTACCGCGCAGGCCCCAGCGGCTGGTGTTGCCCACGCCGCTGTGGAGGCTGGTGTGCGAGTTGGCCGAAGGCGCATGGCCGGGCGTGAGGCCCGAGGTGTGGCGCACGCCCAGGTCCACGATGCCGTAGAGCGTCGCGCTGCTGGCCTGGGCGAAGGCGGGGGCGGCCGTGGCGGCCAACAGGGCGCACAGCGCCCGGGTCGTCTGTATCAAGGTCTTCTCCTCCATGGGGTGCATGTGTTGCGAGGTCAGTCGGCGCTCAGTTGGGCCTTGGTGACCACGCCGCGCCACTTGGCGAGCTCCTGGCGCACGGTCTGTCCCAGGGCGTCGGGCGAGCTCGGATCAACCACGGCTCCCTGGTCCTCGATGCGGCGCACCACGTCCTTGTCGGCAAGAGCCGTCAGCAGGGCCTGGTTGAGCCGATCTACCACGGTACGTGGTGTCTTGGCGGGCGCAAACAGCGCATACCACTGCGTGACATCCACGCCGCGGATGCCCAGCTCTTCCAGCGTGGGAACCTGCGGCAGCAGTTTGGAGCGCTTGCCGCCGGCGATGGCCACCGCGTTGAGCTTGCCGCTCTTGACGTAGGGGTAGCCAGCAAACAGGCTCGGGAACATCAGCTGCGTCTGTCCGGCGATGGTGTCGGTCATCGCGGGTGCCGACCCTTTGTAGGGCACATGCGCCAGGTGCGCACCGGTTTCGATCTTGAACATCTCGGCCGCGAAGTGCGGCGCCGTGCCATTGCCGGCGGACGCGTAGTTGTACTTGTCGGGAGCTGTCTTCGTCAGCTGCACGAACTCCGCGACGGTTCTGGCGGGCACCTGGGGGTTCAGCACCATGAGCGTGGGCGAATAGCAGACCATGCCTATGGGCTCGAAGCTGGCAACCGGGTCGTAGCGCAGCTTCTGCAGTGCGGGGTTCATGCCATGCGTGGCGATGTAGCCGAACAAAATGGTCTGTCCATCAGGCGCGGCCCGGGCCACGAATTCGGATGCGATCGCGCCATTGGCGCCGGCCTTGTTGTCCACCACGACCGACTGGCCGAGCAGCTGCGACAGCTTCTGCGCGAGCACGCGCGCCATGGCGTCGTTTCCGCCACCTGCCGCGGTGGGCACGACCAGCGTGACGGGCTTGGCCGGAAAGGACGCGATGGCCGGGCCCGCCGTAAGCAGGCCCGCGAGCGCGAGGGCGCTGCCCAGGGCCCGCATGCGGCGGCGTGGGGAAATGGACTGATGCATGGCTGAGGTCTCCTTGTCGTTGAGGTGAAGCGAAGAAAAGATGTGTGTGGCCGGGTCAGGCCAACGCGTGATCTGGCACGTACAAGGTGCCTTCGAAGATCTTTCGGGCCGTGCGCACAAGGCAGGCCTGGCGCAGCTGCGGGTCCGCGTCCGTTCCGCCGAGCTCGACATCGACCTCGATGCGGCCCGCGGGGTGCTGCACGGCCACGCGATGGGTGCCGGCGCCCGGCCGCCACTGCGCGCCGTAGGCCACCGTGCCCGGCAGGGCGAGCGCCGCAGCCACGCCAATGGCGCCAGTGGCCGCATGCGAGCGGTGGCAGCGCCGGGGCGTGAAGTAGCGCGAGACGATCTGGCCGGGACGGGCGCCGGGCGCGACGACAACCGGCTTGGGCAGCACGCTGTCCGATACGTCGCCCAGGCCCATGCGCAGGCCGGCCGCGCGGCGCAGGGCTTCCAGGCGCGCGAGGAGTGCGCCATCGGCATCAAGCGCTGCAGGCGTCTCGTCGCCGCGCAGGCCCAGATCCTGGGCGCGCACGAGCACCATGACCTGCGCCGCATCGATACAGCTGAGTTCGACGCCGTCGATGGTGTCGGTACGCCGGCTCGTGGGAAATAGGCTGCCGGTGACCGAGCCCCAGGCATCCAGGAAGCTCAACAGCACCGGCGCCGCCGTACCCTGCACGCCATCGATGTGCGCATCGCCTTCGTAGCGCACGCGGCCGTTTCGCGTGCAGACACGCACGTCGATGCGCGAGCGCGTATTGACGTTGAAGACCCGCACCAGCGTGGTGTCTGAGCCGGGTGCCGCAGGCACCAGGCCCTGCTCGATGGCAAAGGGGCCCACGCCCGCCAGCATGTTGCCGCAGTTGGGGCGCGTGTCCACGCGCGCCTCCTCCACGCTGACCTGGGCGAAGAGATAGTCCACGTCGCAGTCGGCGCGCCGGGAGCGCGAGACGATGGCCACCTTGCTCGTGAGCGAGTTGCCGCCGCCCAGGCCGTCGATCTGCAGCTCGTGCGGCGAGCCCAGGGCCGCGAGCAGCATGCGGTCGCGCGCTGCAGGGTCTTGCGGCAGCCAGTCGGCCAGGAAGAACGGCCCTCGGGAGGTGCCGCCGCGCATCAGGATGCAGGGAAGGTCGTAGCTCATGGGTCGGCATGGTGCGCGGCCCCGGCTCTTCTGTGAATTGCATTGTTGACAACGATTGATGCGTATGGCGCAATAGCCGTTCACTCACCCAGCCCCATGCCATGAACATCAAGTTCGACCTCGCCGATCTCCAGGCTTTCGCCGCCGTGGCCGAGCTGCAGAGCTTTCGCGCGGCGGCCGAGGCCATCCATCTCTCGCAGCCGGCCTTCAGCCGCCGCATCGACAAGCTCGAAGAGGCGCTGGGCGTGCGCCTACTCGACCGCACCACCCGACGCGTCACGCTCACGACCGTGGGCCGCGACTTCGCACGCAAGACACAGCAGTGGCTCGACGACCTGGACGGCATGCTCATGGGCCTGGGCGACGTGGCCGCACGCCGCATGGGCGAGGTGACGATCGCCTGCGTGCCTTCGGCCGTGTATTACTTCCTGCCGCAGGTGGTCAAGCGCTACCACGAGCGCTTTCCGGGCATCCGCGTGAAGATCCACGACGCCAGCGCCAACGAGGTGCTGCTGGCCGTGGCCCAGGGCGATGCCGACTTCGGCCTGAACTTCATCGGCAGCCAGGAGGCCGAGATCGAGTTCAAGCCCGTGCTGGCCGAGCGCTTCGTGGCCGCCTGCCGGCGCGACCACGTGCTCGCGCGCCGCAAGAAGGTGAGCTGGGCGGAGCTCGGGCAGCACGACTTCATGTCGGTGGGCAAGACCTCGGGCAACCGCCTGCTCATGGACCTGGCCCTGGCCAACGTGCCCGACCGCCCCCAGTGCCGCTACGAGGCCAAGCACGTGACCACGCTGCTCGGGCTGGTGGAGGCGGGCCTGGGCGTGGCCGCCGTGCCCAGCCTGGCCATGCCGGGCAAGGACCATCCCACGCTGGTCTCGATTCCACTCGTGGAGCCCGTGGTCACGCGGCAAATGGGCCTCATCAAACGTCGGGGACGCTCCCTCTCTCCCGCCGCGCAGCAGCTGTATGACCTGCTGGTGACTACGCGCACTTTGCGGCCGCGAAGTGCCCTGGCGCCACAAAAAATACAATCGGGGCGATGACAGCATCCACCAAGCAGCGCGTCGTCGTCGGCCTCTCGGGCGGTGTCGACTCGGCCGTGACCGCCCACCTTCTCAAACAACAGGGCCACGAGGTGGTCGGCATCTTCATGAAGAACTGGGAAGATGACGACGACAGCGAATACTGTTCGTCCAACATCGACTTCGTGGACGCCGCCGCCGTGGCCGACGTGATCGGCATCGAGATCGAGCATGTGAACTTCGCCGCCGATTACAAGGACCGCGTGTTCGCCGAGTTCCTGCGCGAATACCAGGCCGGGCGCACGCCCAACCCCGATGTGCTCTGCAATGCCGAGATCAAGTTCAAGGCCTTCCTCGACCATGCCTTGCGCCTGGGGGCCGAAAGAATCGCCACCGGCCACTACGCACGCGTGCGCCAGAACCCGCAGACGCAGCTGTTCGAGCTGCTCAAGGGCCTGGACCCGTCCAAGGACCAGAGCTACTTCCTGCACCGCCTGAACCAGGCGCAGCTGTCCAAAACGCTATTCCCCGTAGGCGAACTGCACAAGACCGAAGTGCGCCGCATCGCCGCCGAGATCGGGCTGCCCAACGCGAAGAAGAAGGACTCGACCGGCATCTGCTTCATTGGCGAGCGGCCGTTCCGCGAGTTCCTCAACCGCTATATCAGCCATGAGCCCGGCCCCATCCTGAACGAGCGCGGGCGCAGGCTGGGCCGCCACGTGGGCTTGTCGTTCTACACCCTGGGCCAGCGCCAGGGCCTGGGGATTGGCGGCGTCAAGGACAAGGGAGCGCCGTGCGAGAACCCGGCGGCCGCCGAGCGGCCGCGCGGCGCGGGCGACCATGCGCCTTGGTACGTGGCGCGCAAGGACCTGGAGCGCAATGCGCTGATCGTGGTGCAGGGCCACGACCACCCCTGGCTGCTGTCGCATGGCTTGCAGGCGCAGGATGTGAGCTGGGTGGCCGGCCATGCGCCGGCGCCCGGCAGCTACGCGGCCAAGACGCGCTACCGCCAGCAGGATGCGCCCTGTCAACTGGCCGAGGCGTCTGGCGGTTTTGCGCTGCAGTTCCCCGAGGCGCAATGGGCCGTGACGCCGGGCCAGAGCGCGGTGCTCTACGACGGCGAGGTCTGCCTGGGCGGCGGCGTGATCGGCTCCGCACAGCCCTTGGCTTGACGCAACCATTGCCCGCGCACGCCGCCGTCGCCCGGCGCGCGTGCCATGCTCGGCCCCATGCCTGGCGCTTCCAGGGCCTTGCCCGCCATCGACCTGAACCGCTGCACCGGCTGCGGCTGGTGCGTTGCGGCCTGCCCGCCGCACGTGCTGTCGCTGCATGTGCTGCCCGGCAGCGGCTGGGGCATCAAGCGCGCGGTGCTCGATGACGCCACCGGTTGCACCGGCTGCGCGCTGTGCGCGCTGCGCTGCCCGATGGATGCGATCCGCATGGTGCGGCGCGCGCCAAAGACCTGACCGCCGCCTGGGCGCGGTGCCGTCGGCTACCATCCCTGTACACAAATACAGCGTGACGGGCGGCGCCGCAGCCGCGGGCCACGCGCTTTTCTCGTAATGGATCCCTCCACCTGGGCCGATGAGGCCATGCAGCAGTTCGATGCCGTCGTCTCGACGACGGCCGGCTTTCGCCCGCGCGAGGGCCAGCTGCGCATGGCCGCGCAGGTGGCGCACACCTTCAGCCAGGCGCAGCTGGGGCGCGAGGCCGATGCCTCGGCCAGCGGCGCGCGCGCGATCGCGGTGATCCAGGCGGGCACCGGCGTGGGCAAGTCGCTGGCCTACAGCGCGCCGGCCATCAGCGTGGCGCTGTCGCGCGGCGTGCGCGTGGTCATCTCGACGGCTACCGTGGCGCTGCAGGAGCAGCTGGTGCACAAGGACTTGCCGCAGCTGGCCGCGCGCATGGAGCAGCCGTTTGCCTTTGCGCTGGCCAAGGGGCGCGGGCGCTATGTGTGCAAGCTCAAGCTCGAACGCCTGGCCAGCGGCGCCAGCGACGACGAGGACATCCCTGACGACCTGCTCGCCGGCGAGGCCCACGCGCAGCGCCAGGCGCAGCTGCAGTCGCCCGAGCAGCGCCTGCGCCAGCAGTTCTACACCGGCCTGGCCGACGCGCTGGTGCGCGGCGACTGGGACGGCGACCGCGACCAGTTGGGTACGCCGCCCGAGCCCGAGCAGTGGGCGCCCGTGGCCGCCGACGCGCACACCTGCACCGGCAAGCACTGCCCGCTGTTTTCCAGCTGCAGCTACTTCGAGCGGCGCAAGGAGCTGGTCGCCGCGCAGGTCATCGTGGTCAACCACGACCTGCTGCTGTCGTCGATGGGCGCGCGCCTGCTGCCCGAGCTGGACAACTGCCTGCTGGTGATCGACGAGGCCCACCACCTGCCGGCCACCGCGCTGTCGCAGTTCGCCTGCGAGATGGACTTGTCGCGCCTGACCTGGATGGATCGTCTCACCAGCCGCGCGCTGCGAGTGGGGCAACTGGTCGAGGTCGAGGAGACGGCCGACATCCCGCAGCACGCCGCCCGCCTGCGCGCGGCGCTGCAAGATCTCGCGCGCCTGGTGCTCGACGTGTACCGCGAACCGCTGCAGGCGCCCACTGCGGGCGGGCGCAGCTTTGCCGCCCGCCAGCCGGCGCGCACACGTGTGGCTGGCGGCGTGCTGCCCGAGGTGCTGGTCGAGCCGCTGGCGCAGATTGCCCACCACGCCGGCGGCTACCTGGAGTCGCTGCGCGCGATTGCCAAGGCGCTGCGCAGCGCGATGCGCGACACGCCGCAGGAGGCGCGCCGCCTGTCGCAGCTGTACGCCCAGGTCGGCGCGATGACGCCGCGCCTGGAGGCCGTCTACGCCTGCGCCCAGCTGCTGCTGCAGGACGCGCCCGAGGGCGCGGCGCCCGCGGCCAAGTGGTTCACGCTGGCGCAGGAGGGCGACTACCTGGTCGTGCGCGCCCACGCCAGCCCGGTGCTGCCCGGCAGCACGCTGCGCACCCATTTGTGGCCGGCGGCGCGCGCGGCGGTGCTCACCTCGGCCACGCTGACCAGTTGCGGCGAGTTCGACTTCTTTTTGCGCGAGGCCGGTCTGTACGGCGACGAGGCGGTCACCACGCTGCAGGTGGACAGCCCGTTCGACTACGCGCGCCAGGGCCAGCTGGTGGCCGCGGCCACGCAGGCCGACCCGCGCGACGCGGCCGGCTACACCGCCGAGATGGTGCAGGCGCTGCTGGACGACGTGCGCCAGGTCGAGGCCGGCGCGCTGGTGCTGTTCACCTCGCGAGAGCAGATGCGCCAGGCCGTCGACGCCCTGCCCGCCGAGCTGCGCGCGCGCGTGCTGGTGCAAAACCAGCAGCCGCGCCAGCTGCTGCTCAAAACCCACCGCGAGCGCGTCGCCCAGGGCCTGCCGTCGGTCATCTTCGGCATGCAGTCGTTCGGCGAGGGTCTGGATTTGCCGGGCGCGCTGTGCGAGTCGCTGTTCATCGCCAAACTGCCGTTCGCCCCGCCCGACGACCCGGTGGGCCAGGCGCGCGCCGAGTGGCTACGCGCCGGCGGGCGCGACCCGTTCAGCGAGATCGTCGTGCCGGCCACCGCCGTGCGATTGGCGCAGTGGGTGGGCCGCGCGATACGAACCGAAGAAGACCAGGCGCATGTCTACTGCTACGACAAACGCCTGGTGCGCACCGGCTACGGCCAGCGGCTGCTGGCCGGCCTGCCGCCGTTCACGCTGGTGCGCCGTGGTGCATGACGGTGTCCGGCGCTGACTGCTCGGCACGCGCCTGGCGCCGGCGCAGCACGCGATCCCAGGCTTTTTCGTGGAAGAAAAAGGCAAAGGCCTGCACCGTCGGCTCCAGCAGGCTGAGCGTGAGCGACGCCCACAGGTTGCCGGTGACCGCATAGGCCACCATGGCGGCCACGCTGACGTGGATGACGTAGTAGGTGCCGGTTTTCATCAGCATCTGGGCGTTGGTTCTGGCGAGTTTGCGGATGCGGGTCATGGTGAAATCTCCAAATGATGAGCAAATGATAATCATTCTCATTTATCACAGTCAAGCCCATGGTGATTGGATGTCGCGATCGCTGCGACAGACAATGCACGGCGTGGCTCGACAGCATGCGGGCAGCAACCAAAGGAGACACGAGATGAAGATTGCCGCTGTCCAGATGGTCTCGGGGCCGTCGCGCGACGCCAACCTGCAGCAGGCGCGCGCGCTGCTGCGCCAGGCCGCGCAGGCCGGCGCCGAGCTGGTCGCCCTGCCCGAATACTTTTCGGCCATGGGCCTGCACGACACCGACAAGCTGGCGCTGGCCGAGCCCTTTGGCGACGGGCCGGCGCAGCAGTTTCTGGCCCAGGCGGCGCGCGAGCTGGAGCTGTGGATCGTCGGCGGCACCGTGCCGCTGCAGGCACCGACGCCCGACCGCGTGTTCAACAGTTCGCTGGTCTACGCGCCCGACGGCCGCTGCACGGCGCGCTACGACAAGATCCACCTGTTTCGCTTCGAGGACGCCGACAACCACTTCGACGAGGCGCGGACGATTGCGCCCGGCCAGCAGCCGGTGAGCGCCGAGGTCACCGACCGCAGCGGCGGGCGCTGGCAGCTGGGCCTGTCGGTCTGCTACGACCTGCGCTTTCCCGAGCTGTACCGCGCCCATGCCGGCTGCGACCTGCTGCTGGTGCCCAGCGCCTTCACCTATACGACGGGGCGCGCGCACTGGCAGGTGCTGCTGCGTGCGCGCGCCATCGAGAACCAGGCCTATGTGCTGGCGCCGGCGCAAGGCGGCGTGCACGACGGCGGCCGTCACACCTGGGGCCACAGCATGCTGGTCGATCCCTGGGGCGAGGTGCTGGCGCTGCAGGCCCAGGGCGCGGGCGTGGTGATGGGCGAGTTGCAGCGCACGCGCCTGGCGCAGGTGCGCGCCAGCCTGCCGGCGCTGCGCCACCGCGTGCTCGGCGTGGCGCCATGAGTGGCTGGAGCCAGGCCGGCGCGCAGTTGCTGCAGCGCCTGCCGCTGCAACTGCGCCGGCGCATCGTGCACCTGCAGCGCTGGCTGCTGTGGGCGGCGCTGGTGGTGCTGGTGGTGGCCATGCTGGTTCTGCAGCTGTGGCTGACCGGGCGCTACGAGGCATCGGCGGTGCAAGACCGCATCGAGCGCGACGACGCCAATGCCGCCGCCGACATGCGCGCGGCGCTGGGCCACAACCTGCAGAGCCTGCAGGCGCTGCAGGCGCATGCACCCGACCCGCTGCAGTGGCAGGTGCGCGCGGCCGACCTGCTGGAGCTGCGCCGCGAGCTGGTGAGCATCACCTGGCGCGACGCGCAGCTCAAGCTGCACATGCAGGTCGAGTCGCCCTACCGCGCACCGCAGCGCGGCGCGGATCCGCCGCCTTCCACCGAGGCTCCCAGCGCCGTTGCCTTTGCCTGCGCCAATGCACTGCGCCAGCAGTCGCCGTCGTATGCCGACAGCTACTTCCAGCCCATGCCGGGCGGCCTGGGCGAGGAACTGCTGCCGGTGTGCCTGCCCCAGGTCGAGCACGGCCGCGTCAAGGGCTATGTGGTCGCCGTCTACTCGCTGCAGTCCATGCTGGCCGAGCTGGTCGAGCGCAGCCTCAAGCAAACGCGCGAGCTGTCGTTCACCGAAGTGGACGGCACGCGCCTGGCCATCGTCGCCGCGCAGCGCCGAGGCACGCGCGCCTTCACCGCGCAGCAACTGCTGAGCCTGCCCGGCGTCACGCTGGTGCTGCGCATGGACGGCTGGCACCAGCCGCCCAGCGTCTACCCCAACGTGCTCACCGCGCTGGTGACCGTGATGTCGATTGCGCTGGTGTCGGTCGTCGTCGTGCTGGTGCGCGACAACCGCCGGCGCCTGCACGCCGAGCGCGAGCTGGGCGAGGCGCTGGCGCTGCGCAAGGCGATGGAGAATGCGCAGATCACCGGCCTGCGCGTGCGCGACCTGCAGGGGCGCATCACCTACGTCAACCCGGCGTTCTGCGCCATGGTGGGCTACGACGAGCAGGAACTGCTGGGCAGCAGCTCGCCGGCCGTCTACTGGCCGCCGGATCGCTTCGAGGAGTATCTGCAGCACCACGCCGAGCTGGCCGCGCAGGGCACGGCCGCCCCGCGCGAGGGCTATGAGGCGCAGTTCGAGCGCAAGGACGGCACGCGCTTTGCGGTGATGATCTATGAGGCCCCGCTGCTCAACACCAAGGGCGTGCAGACCGGCTGGATGGGCGCTTTCGTCGACATCAGCGAGCAGCGCCGCGTCGAGGCGACGTCGCGCCTGGCGCAGGAGCGCCTGCAGGCCACGGCGCGCCTGACGGCAATGGGCGAGATGGCGTCGCTGATCAGCCATGAACTCAACCAGCCGCTGGCGGCCATCTCCAGCTATGCCCACGGCTCGCTCAATCTGCTGCAGTCGGCCGGCGCGGCGCCGCTGCCCGCGGCCGACCGCAGCGACCTGGACACCGGCCTGCAGCGCATTGCCGAGCAGGCCGAGCGCGCCGGGCGCGTGATCAAGAGCGTGCATGCCTTCGTGCGCCGCCGCTCGCAAGAGCGCAGCAGTGTTACCGCGCAGGCGCTGGTCGACGCGGTGCTGCCGCTGATCCGCCTGCAGGCGGCCTCCGGCGCGGTGCGCCTGACGATCGACATCGCCCCCGGCCTGCCGCCCATGCTGTGCGACGTGACCATGGTCGAGCAGGTACTGCTCAACCTGGCGCGCAACGCCATCCAGGCCATGGCCGAAAGCCACGCGCCGCAGCGCGAGCTGGTGCTGGCCGTGCGCCTGGCGCGCGGCCCCGGCATGCGCCGCTGGCTGCAGTGGGCCGTCCGCGACACCGGGCCGGGCATCAGAGACGAGGTGGCCGCCCAGCTGTTCACGCCGCTGTTCACCACGCGCGCCGAAGGCATGGGCCTGGGCCTGAGCCTGTGCCGCACCGTGATCGAGCAGCACGGCGGCGTGCTGGACTTTCACGCGCGGCCCGGCGGCGGCACCGCCTTTGTCTTCACCCTGCCCGCGCAGTGATGCGCCCATACTGCGCGCACTGTTTCTAGAATGCCCGCATGACAGCATCCGCCCCACCCGTGAACGCCAGCCTGGCCACCGTCTACATCGTCGACGACGATGCCCAGGTGCGCGAGGCGCTGGCCTGGCTGCTGCGCACGCGGCGCCTGCTCAGCGAATGCTTTGACAGCGCCGAGGCGTTCGAGCAGGCGCAGGCCCTGCGCGCCGAGCAGCGCCACCCGGCCTGCCTGCTGCTGGACGTACGCATGCCGGGCATGAGCGGGCTGGCGCTGTTCGAGCGGCTGCTCGAACACGGCCTGACCGACGCCATGCCGGTGATCTTTCTGACCGGCCACGCCGACGTGCCGACGGCCGTGGCCACGGTCAAGCGCGGCGCTTTTGATTTCTGCGAGAAGCCCTTCTCGGACAACCAGCTGGTCGACCGCATCCAGGCGGCGCTCACACAGTCGCTGCAATGGCTCGAAGCTCGTCAGTCGGGGCAGGCGGTGCGCGGGCGCATCCAGGCGCTGACCGAGCGCGAGCGCGCCGTGATGGAGCAGGTCGCCGCCGGCCAGCCCAACAAGCTGATCGCGCAGCAGCTCGACATCAGCGTGCGCACCGTCGAGGTGCACCGCGCCCGCGTGTTCGACAAGATGGGCGTGAAATCGGCCGTCGAGCTGGCCAACCTGCTGCGTGACAGCAGCTGATTCCATTTCTATATCAACCGATTACTTTGTCGGCTTCGCTTGTCG